>DASTSH010000001.1:0-11499 GCA_035760785.1 Gemmatimonadaceae bacterium
CACGTTTGGCGCCGCCGCGCTCCGGCGGCGCGCCCGCGATCACGGCTCCAGGTGGCGCACGATGGGCTCGCTTCCATGCTGGTGCGCATCGACGATCCAGCCGTACAGCCACTGGCCATCCCCGGCGCGGACGGCGCCGTACACCGCCCGCACCCACCCCGTGGGGGTCTGCGTGCGCGCATCGGCGACGGCGGCCAGCTCGATCGGCGGCACGTCGAGGCACCCATAGAACGGCGTGCCGTCCTTCACGATCGCGCGGGCCACGCCACCCCCGCGCACGTTGATCCAGCTCCAGGTGAGCATGGTGTACCTGATCCCGCGCGCGCGGTCGGCGGCGGGACCCAGGTCCTCCGCTGGATTGCCGTAGATGGCGTACGGGATCGCGTTCGTGCGCTTCGAGTTCAGGTACTTCATGTCGGCGGGGATCGAGTGCACCGACACCGTGACCGGATTCGGGAGGCGCCTCGCGCAGGGGGTGCCGTTCCCGCGCCGCTGCCCCTCGCCCGTCCACGGCGCGGTGGGCGCCGGCACCCACTTCCTGGCGGAGCCGTCGCGCACGAAGCGAAGCCCCGCGCTGTCCAGCTCCGACACGAGCACGTGGCCGTAGTGCACGGCGCTCGCGGGGTCGTTGCCGGCGAAGCCCCAGCCGCCGCGGTGGAAGAGCATCGCGCGCCCGTCGGCGGTGCGCACGATCTCGCGCGCATCGAGCCGCGCCATCCCCGGCTCGGGACAGGACACGGCGTTCCCTTCGCTGGGCTGGAGCATGTCCCCCGTGAGCGCGAAGCCGGAGGGGGAGCCGTCCGCGTACCGGAGCGCGACGGTGGGACTCGTCAGGCGCACGCAGAAGTCGGCGTGTCCCTGGTCGTCGTTGTTGAAGCGGCCGCGATAGCCGCCGGTGGGGGAGCGCCGCTCGACGCTTGCGATGCCCTTCCACACCATCGGCCCATCGCCGGGGCGCGCGGCGCGGGACGCGGTGGAGCAGGCGAGGGAGAGCAGGGAGAGCAGAGCGGCACGCGCGAGTGCGTCACGTCGATTGAGCATGTTCCGGAGCATGACTCGGGAACGGGCGAGATGCAACTGGAGGCGGAGCCGGCGTGAGGCAATTGCGCCGCCCGCGCCGCCCGATCCCATGTCCGCGCACGACGTTCGGGAGCTCCGTGCGCGCGTGAACGTCTCGCAGAGCGTGTTCGCGCGCGCGCTGAACGTGAGCACCAAGCTCGTGCAGGCGTGGGAGAGTGGACAGCGAACGCCGGCGGCCGCCGCGCTCAAGCTGCTTCGCATCGGACAGCGGCATCCGGAGGTGCTGTTCGGCGCCCTCGCGCCGCGCCCGCTCGCGGTGGCCGAGCGCTCCGATGATCGACATGCGTTCGTGACCCAGCGGCGCCGCAAGAAGTCGAACGGGTGACTGGCTGCCAGGCATCGAGCCGCCCGTTCCGCTCTCTCACCGCGATAGTCCACACGAACGATGTCCTATACCTATCTGTTCTTCCGCCCCGCGAAGCTGCCACTGGAGACCTCGGAGCTGAGCGAGCTCACCGTGCTCCCACTCTCGGATGCGGAAGAGACCCGCGCGTCGCTGGAGCGGCACGTGCCGGGGATGCGGTGGGAGAGCGCCACCGAAGCACGTGCCGACTTGGACGGGCGGTGGCTCGAGCTCCGGCTGCCGGAGGCGGATGATGGCCACACGCTGTCCATGCGCTGCTCCCTCCGGCACGACCACGCCGACATCGTGCAGCGGCTCTGCGACGAGTGCGGCTGGATCGCGTTCGACGAGACGCCACGCTGCTACCAGCCCCACCGCGAGCCGATCCCTGCCTGACGCGGGCGCGCCGGTGAGCGCGCGCCGGCTTTGACACGCTCCCACGACGGGCGTAACTTCGCGTCGTTCGTCCCGTCCCGCTTCTCCCCCCACCTCACGTCCCTGTCATGATCCGCATCTCCGTCCGCCCGATCGTGGGCGCCCTGAGCGCGCTCCTCCTCGTGGCCGCCACCACTCCCGCCGTCGCGCAGACGCGTGCGGCGACCGGCGGCTTCCCCGTCTACCAGGTGAGCGCGACGATCCAGTACACCAACGACTGCGACGGTGCCAACCCGACCGCGTGGCGCGAGGAGGTGAAGGGGTGGGTGGGACGCCCCGGCACGGCGGCGGCGTACGGCGTCGGCCACGGCGACGGCATCTTCGCCGGCACGCTCTGGCGCACGGTGCACGCCAGCTTCTGCGTGTCGCGCTGCCCGGACGGTGGCTGCGAGGAGATGTGCCGGTGGAGCGTGGAGTCGCAGGGGCCGGCCGACGTCTCGCTGCTGGGAAACGGCGACGCCATGCGCGTGGGGATCGAGCAGGACGAGAAGTGGGCGAAGGTCACGCTGAGCGGCGGCGGCTGCCAGGGGCAGGACGAAACGACGTCGAGCGTCCTGTTCAGCTTCACCGGCTACGCGGCGAACGAGATCACGCGCATCGGCGACATCAGCGTGGGGCGGCGGTTCGCGCTCACGGAAGAGACGGGGGATCGCGCCATGGGCGAGCTGGCGATCCTCGCGAGCTGCGCGGACCGCTCGTTCCGGCCGGGGAAGGGCGCGCGGTGCGCCTCCGCCGCGCCGGCGCGGCACGAGTGAGCGCGGCCGCGCTCACTCGTAGCGCAGCGCCTGCACCGGATCCACCCGCGACGCCCTGAGCGCCGGCACGTATCCGGCGCCGAGCGCCACCGCCACGAGCACCATCGCCGAGAGCACGACCACCGCCGGGTCGTGCCCCTGCAGCTCGAACAGCAGCGACCGGGCGGCGCGCGCGAGCCCGAGCGCCGCCGCCACCCCCACCGAGCCGCCCACGAGCGTCATCACCCCCACCTGCCGCAGCACCATGCGCCGCACGCGCCCGCCGTCGGCGCCGAGCGCCATCCGCACGCCGATCTCCCGCGTGCGCTGCGCCACCGAGTACGCGAGCACGCCGTACAGCCCCACCGCCGCGAGCAGCGTGGCCAGCACCGCGAACGCCGCCGAGAGAGTGCTGATCATCCGGTCCATGAACACGTTCTCCCGCGCCTGCTGCGGCAGCGTCTTCAGGTTCTCCACCGGCAGGTTCGGGTCGAGCCGCTTGATCACCGCGGGAATGGTGCGGAGAAGCTGCTCCCCGCCGCGCGCGCTCCGCACGTAGAAGGCGAGCGAGCCCACCGTGGTGTCCTGGCGGTACGGGGTGAAGAACTGCGGCGGCACCTGCTGCTTCACCTCGCTGTACTTGGCATCGCGCACGAGTCCCACGATCGTCACGTCGAGCGTCGAGTCGCGCCCCTGGGACATGTGCTTCCCCACGGCATCGCGGCCGAGGCCGAACTTCTTCGCGAACGCCTCGTTCACGATCGCCACCTTCGCCCCGCCCGCGTCGTCGGCGCGCCCGAACTCGCGCCCCGCCAGCAGTGGAATCCCCATCGTGTGGAAGAAGCCGGCGCCCACGGCGTTGAAGCGCGCGTTGTCGTCGGTGTCCGGATCCTTCCTGAAGCCCTCCACGTTCACGCTGCTCCCCCAGTTGCTCCCCGCGAGGAGCGGGACGATCGCCTCCGTCACCCCGGTGACGCCGGGGAGCGCCGACAGCTCCTCCTCCACGCGGGTGAAGAGCGCGCGCGAGCGCGCGTGATCGTAGCCGTTGAGCGCCGGGGAGATGCCGAAGGTGACCACGTCGTCCACCTTCAGCCCCAGATCCACCCGGCTCACGTTGCGCAGGCTCTTCACGAACAGCCCGGCGCAGATGAGCAGCGTCATGGACAGCGCGATCTGCGCGGTCACGAGCCACGTGCGGAAGCGCGTCGCGGCGCGCGCGCCGGAGTGCTTGCCCGTGCCCGCGCGGATAGTGGAGGCGAGATCGGGGCGCGTGCTGTGCAGGGCGGGAAAGAGCCCGAACAGGAGCCCCGTGCCGATCGCCACCGCGGCGGTGAACGTCACCGCGCTCTGGTGGAGCTGCAGGTGGAGCGTGGTGGCCGCATCCGTCGGGAGGATCGCCATGATGACCGCGAGCGTCCACCGCGCGACGACGAGGCTCGCGACTCCGCCGAGCAGGGCGAGCAGGCACGACTCCGTGAGGAGCTGCCGCATGAGCTGCCAGCGCGTGGCGCCGAGCGACAGGCGGACCGCCATCTCGAGCGACCGGTTCGCTCCGCGCGCCAGGAGCAGGTTCGCGATGTTGGCGCAGGCGATGAGCAGCACGATGCCGGTGATGCAGAGGAGCAGGAGCAGCGGCGTCCGCGCCTCGCGGTGCACGGAGCTCTGGCCGCGGCGTCCGTCGGAGAGCTCGACGTGCTTGGCGCGGAAGCGCGCCATCGTCTGCGCGCTCATCCCGTCCTGGAGCGGCGCCTCCACGTCGTTGATGATCGAGTGGTACACCGCATTGAGCGCGCCGCTCGCCTGCTCCATCGTCGTGCCGGGCGCGAGCCGCGCGAAGAGGTACATCCAGTAGGAGCGGCGGTTCTCGATGCCCGTGAAGTTGGGGTTCAGCACCCCCCGCATGGAGATCGGCACGAACACCATCGGGCGCGCGCCGATGGTGGTCCCCTCGAAGTCGCGCGGGGCCACGCCCACGATGGTCATGGGGCGGCCGTTGATGACGATCGGCTCGTTCAGCACGTGGGCATCGCGCCCGAGCTTCGAGACCCAGAAGTCGTAGCTCAGCACCGCCACGTAGTTGGCGCCGACGGTGCGGTCATCGCCGGGCCCGAGTAGGCGTCCGAGTGCCGGCGTGAGGCCGAGCACCGGAAAGTAGGACCCCGAGACGAACAGGGCGTCGCCGTTGAGCGTCTGCTGGTGGTAGGCGACGTTGGCGCCGAAGAGAAAGTGCGCGGCGATGCCGCTGAACGGCGTGCGCGCGCGCTCCAGATCTCTGAACATCGGGTAGCTGAACACCTCGTCGCAGCTCCCGGCCTGGTTGCACGATGTGGAGCCGGGCTTCGGTCCAGGCGCCGAGAGGTTCACCAGCCCCTCCGGGTGCCACACCGGCAAGGGGCGGAGGAGCATCTGGTCGAACAGCGAGAAGATCGCGGCGTTCGCGCCGATCCCGAGCGCCAGCGAGATCACGGCGACGAGGGTGACGAAGGGCGACTTGAGCAGCGTCCGGAACGCGAGCTTCAGGTTGGTCATGGGGCTCCCCGACGAGTGATGGCCCGGCATCGGCGCCTGACGTGCTGCAGCGGCACTTCCCGACAGTGGTAGACACTACGGCGCGGAGGAAGGTTGGATTCAGGGCGGGGGGCACGCCGCTTGCGCCCCTCCGCCGGACATCGCGCGCCGGCGGAGACGGTGACGTCCCGGCGCCGGCGCCAGGAGCGAGAGGAGGGGAGATGACCGATCGCGAGCAGAAAGGCCCGCAGGACCACGCCGAGGGACAGCACGGCTCGAAGACGCACGCGCGCTTCATCGAGGAGCTCCACGAGGGACGGCACGAGGAGCCGGCGACGGAGCGCGCGGAGCACGAGCGGGACCAGGCGGCGTACCAGGGGAAGCGGCGGCTGGTGGAGGATCGCCAGCAGCACGACGAGGCGGAGAAGAACAGCGAGCACACGGAGGAGACCTGACGGGCTCGACCTGAAGGAGTGACGGGGCGCTCCTGCTCGGCTTGCCTCCCGCGCGCCGCCTCCAATACTGGAGCGTGCCGCACCTGTCCTGCGGCGACACCACTCTGTCTCGTAGCACTGCAGAGGAGGTCCCATGGCCAGTGTGTCCGCTCCCCCCACCACGAAGCTGCGCCGCGCGGCGCACCACTACAGCAGCCGGATGGCCGGCGAGCTGACGAACGCCTACCTCGGTGTCCGGCACCGATGGCGGTGGACGGTGACGCGCAATCCGGCGAGCGAGCGGCTCTTCCGCGCCGCGCCGCCGGCGATGACGGCGGACCGGCGGCGCATCGCGGAGTCGCTCGCCGCCACGGGCATCGCGGTGACGAGCGCCGACGAGATCGGCCTCCCCGATGCACCCCGCCGCGCGCTGGACGACATGCTCGCCGAGTTCGTCGCGAGCGAGCGCGTGCAGTCGGTGCTCCACCTGGATGCGGAGAGCGCCGCGCGCCGCTTGCGGAAGGGGGACGACTACATGGTGAAGCGCTTCCCCGAGCCGCCGACGCTCGCGGCGAGCAATCCCCTGCTGCGGGTGGGACTCGATGCGGCGGTGCTGGACCCCGTGAACAGCTACCTCCGGCTCTGGGCGAGGCTCACGTACACGGATCTCTGGCACACCATTCCGGTGGACGTGGGACGACGCATCGGGTCGCAGCAGTGGCATCGCGATCCCGAAGACCTCGAGATGGTGAAGGTCTATTACTACCACACGGCGGTGACCGAAGACTCCGGACCGCTGGAGTACGTGCGCGAGAGCCACGCGCACGGCCGCTTCGGCAAGCTGTGGGGGTGGCACCCCACCGTGACGCACGGTGACCGGTACCCGAACGAGGAGCAGCTCGATCGCGCCGTGCCGCGCGAGCAGCGCGTGCTGGCGACGGGGCCGGCGGGGACGATCGTGTTCTGCGACACGAGCGGGCTTCACCGCGGCGGCATCTCGCGCGGCGCCCCGCGCATCGTCGCGACGTGGACGTTCGTCACGCCGGCGTCGATCGGGGTGTCGGCGTGGCGACGGTTCACGGTGGAGGACGACGGGACGCTCTCGAGCTACTCCGCCGCCGCGCGCACCGCACTGGTCTGAGCGCCGCGGGGCCGGCCGCTGAGGGAGCGCGCGTGATGAAGCTCGGCGAGCTCCTGCTCGGCCGGCCGTTGCGGTCGGAGGACGAGGAGAGGGAGAGGATCGGGCCGCTTCGCGGGATCCCGGTCCTCGGGTTGGATGCGCTGGCCTCCGCGGCGTACGGCCCGGAGGCGGCGCTCACCGTCCTGCTCCCGCTCGGCGCCGCGGCGGTGCTCTACATCCTGCCGATCGGCGCGGCGATCATCGTCCTGCTGGTGATCCTCTACCTGTCCTATCGACAGACCATCGCCGCGTACCCGGGCGGCGGCGGCGCGTACACCGTCGCCTCGGAAAACCTTGGCCGGCTGCCGGGGCTCATCGCGGCGAGCGCGCTCCTGGTGGACTACATCCTGAACGTCGCCGTCGCCATCTCGGCGGGGGTCGGCGCGGCGGCGTCGGCGGTGCCGGCGCTGCTGCCGCACACGATGGGACTCACCCTCGCGATTCTCGCGCTGCTCACGCTCGTGAACCTGCGCGGGGTGCGTGAGGCGGGGCTCGTCTTCATGGTCCCGACGTACGCCTTTCTCGGCTGCCTCGGGCTCACGATCATCCTCGGCACGGCGAAATCGATCCTCGCCCACGGGCACCCCACGCCCGTGGTCCCGCCCCCGCCGCCCGCGCCGGCGGTCGAGGTGGCCACGGCGTGGCTGCTGCTGCGCGCGTTCGCCAGTGGTTGCACCGCCATGACCGGCGTGGAAGCGGTGTCCAACGCCGTCCCCATCTTCCGCGAGCCCACGGTGACGCTGGCCAGGCGCACGCTCACCGCCATCGTCGCGGCACTCGCGCTCCTGCTCGCCGGCATCGCGTACCTGTGCCTGGCCTATCACGTGGTGGCCACGCCGCCGGGGCGGAGCGGCTACCAGAGCGTGCTCTCGTCGCTCACCGGAGCCGTCGCCGGCCGGGGCGGTTTCTACTACGTGACCATCGCGACGATCCTCACCATCACCTGCTTCTCGGCGAACACGAGCTTCGCCGACTTCCCGCGGGTCTGTCGCCTGCTGGCGCTGGACGAATACCTCCCCTCGGCGTTCGCGCATCCCGGCCGCCGGCTCGTCTACACCACCGGCATCCTCAACCTCGCCCTGTGCGCCGGCATCCTCCTCATCGTCTTCGGCGGGATCACCGACCGGCTCATCCCACTCTTCGCCATCGGGGCGTTCCTCGCGTTCACGATGTCGCAGGCGGGGATGGTCGCGCACTGGAAGCGCGTGGGTGGGCCGCACGCCGTGCACGCCCGCATCCTGAACGGCCTCGGCGCGACCGCCACGGGAGCGACGCTCGTGGTCGTGGCGATCTCCAAGTTCAGCCAGGGGGCGTGGATCACCGTGCTGGTGATTCCCAGCCTGCTGCTCCTGTTTCTGGGCGTGCGGCGGTACAACGAGCGTCTCGAGAGCGAGCTCGGTGCGGACGTTCCGCTCGAGCCGGGCGACGAGCCGCCGCCGCTGCTCGTGGTACCGATCAAGCGGCTCGACCGGCTGGCGCACAAGGCGCTGCGGCTGGCGATGAGCATGTCTCCGGATGTCGAAGCGGTTCAGGTGTTCGCCGAGGACTCCGACGTGGAGGATCTGCGCGGCCGGTGGCGCGACCTCGTCGAGCGCCCCGCGCGCGCGGAGGGCGTCGAGCCACCGCGGCTCATCCTTCTCAGGTCGCCGTACCGCGAGTTCTTCGGCCCACTGCTGGCGTACGTGTGCGAGCGCTCGCGGAAGAACCCGGATCGCTACATCGGGGTCGTCGTGCCGGAGCTCGTCGAGCGGCGGTGGTATCACGCGCTGCTGCACACCCACCGCGCGACGGTGTTGAAGGAGCTGCTCCTCCTGCGCGGCGGACCCCGGCTGATCGTGATCGACGCGCCCTGGTACGTGCGTGGCACCATCGGGCCCTCAGGGGGGTATCCAACTGCTCAGGCTGGCGTGAGCGGAGCACCCGATGGTATGCTGAAGGAGTGACCGCAGCGCCCGCCCGATCGGAGCGGCCGCGGCCGCTCCGCCGTTCCTTCCTTCCGCTCCCCGCATCACCCCTGCAGCAACATGAGCTCGCGCATTCCTCTCGACGATGCCATTGGCCAGACGTTCTACATGGACGATGCTCCCTGGCGCCTCGCCTACGACCACACCCTTCGCCACTTCGTCTACCGGCGCATCGCGCCGTCGATCGACTTCGACCGCGCGCTCGAGCTGATCGAGAAGGGCGCGATGTGCTGGGAGCCGCCGGCGCACTTCGAGCCGCTTCGACCGGACACGTCGCTGGAGTCGGTGCAGCGACACATCGCGTTGCTCGACGCCTTCCGCCGCTCGCCCACGTGCATGTCATCGCCCAACTGGCTGCTGCGCACCCGGATCGACGAGCGCCTCGTGGAGAGCCGGGCCTGGCTCGCGGGGCGCACGCTCGGCTCCGGCCCGGAGGTGGCGGGCGGAGGCGAATAGCCCGCCGAGCTGCGGGAACCATCGCGGCTTCCCGCGCGTCCACTCGAACGGTGGCGTCCCGGAACCTATATTTCAGGGTCGCCTTCCCCACGCGGGAGCCGTTCGCCGTGCCCACGTCCCTCGCCGGTCGCTACACCCTCGAGCGCGAGCTCGGTCGTGGCGGCATGGCCACCGTGTACCTCGCCGAGGACCGCAAGCACGCCCGCAAGGTGGCGGTGAAGGTGCTGCGTCCCGACGTCGCGAGCTTGCTCGGCGCCGAGCGCTTCCTGCGCGAGGTCGACATCGCGGCGCGGCTCGCCCACCCACACATCGTTCCGCTCATCGACTCCGGCGAGATGGACGGCACGCTGTACTACGTGGCGCCGTACGCGCCCGGCGGCTCCCTCCGCGAGCGCCTGGATCGGGAGGGGCGACTCCCGGTGAAGGATGCCGTGCGCATCGCGCGCCAGGTGGGCTCGGGGCTGGACTTCGCGCATCGCAGCGGATGGGTGCACCGCGACGTGAAGCCCGCCAACATCCTCTTCGCCGATGACCACGCGGTGCTCTCCGACTTCGGCATCGCGCACGCGTGCGCCGCGACCGATGGCGAGTCGCTCACGGGCGCGGGGATCGTCGTGGGCACGCCGGAGTACATGAGCCCTGAGCAGGCGAGCGGCGAGCGCGACCTCGAGAGTCGCAGCGACATCTACAGCCTGGCGTGCGTGGTGTACGAGATGCTCGCTGGCGCGCCGCCGTTCACGGGCGACGGCGCGAGAGCGACGATGGCGAAGCACGTGACCGAGCCGCCGCGCCCGATCCGCGTGCTGCGCCCCGACGTGCCGCCCGCGATGGAGCGCGCGCTCGAGCGCGCGCTCGCGAAGAACCCCGCGGAGCGCTTCGCCACGGTGGCCGACTTCATCGCCGCGCTCGAGGCCGGTGACACCGGCGGCGCCGTCGCGTCCACGCGGGCGCGCTCGATCGCGGTGCTTCCCTTCGTGAACGCGAGCCCGGACCCGGAGAACGAGTACCTGAGCGACGGGATCACCGACGAGCTGATCGATGCGCTGGCGAAGGTCGAGGGGCTGCGCGTGGCCTCGCGCACCTCGGTGTTCGCGCTCAAGGGGAAGGCGCAGGACGTGCGCGCGATCGGCGCGCTGCTCGGCGCGGCGGAGGTGCTGGAGGGGACGGTGCGGCGCGTGGGGGACCGGCTCCGCATCACCGCGCAGCTCACCAGCACCGATGACGGCCGGCTGCTCTGGTCGCGGCGGTACGATCGCGAGCTGGTGGACGTGTTCGCGATCCAGGACGAGATTGCGCGCACGATCGTGGACACGCTGCGCGCCAAGTCGCGCCCGGAGCTCCCCGAGCCGGCGCCGCGGCGCCGGACGCAGAGCCTGCGCGCGTACGGGCTGTACCTGAAGGGGCTCTACGAGTGGAACAAGCGCACGAAGGAGGGGGTCGCCAAGGGGATCCGCTACTTCGAGGACGCGATCGCCGAGGATCGCGGCTACGCGCAGGCGTGGGCGGGGCTGGCGGACTGCTACTCGCTGCACGTGGACTACCGCAGCGTGCCGGTGCACGAGGGCTTCGAGCGCGCGCGCGCGTACGCGCGGCAGGCGATCGCGCTGGACGAGACCGTGGCCGAGGCGCATTCCTCGCTCGCGTGGACGCTGTTCATCTACGATTGGGACTGGGAGGGCGCGGAGCGGGAGTTCCGCCGCGCGATCGAGCTCGACCCGCGCTACGCCTCGGCCCACCAGTGGTACGCGTTCCTCCTCGCGGCGCGCGGGCGCAGGGAGGAATCGCTGGCGGAGGCGGAGACCGCGCTGGAGCTGGATCCCGTGTCCGTGTCCGTGCGGCGCAGCGCGGCGTGGGCCCACTACTACGCGCGCCGCTGGAACGACGCCGCGTATCACGCGCAGCGCGCGGTGGCGATGAATCCCACGGCGGAGGAGAGCCATCGCGTGCACGGGATGGCGCTCGCGCAGATGGGGGAATGGGAGGAGGCCGAGCGCGTGCTGCGCGAATCGATGGAGCTGCCGGAGGCGGGGACGTACGCCATCGCCGCGCTGGGCTGGACGCTCGCGCGCCGGGGGAAGCGCGCCGAGGCGGAGGCGCTGCTCGCGCGGCTGGCGGCGCAGGCGCGCGACGGCTACGTGTCGCCGGTGGCACTCGCGACGCTGTACCTCGGCCTCGGCGACTCGGCGCGCGCCCTCGACTGGATCGAGCGAGCCTACGAGGACCGGCGCGGGTGGGTGGCCTACATCCGGGTGAACGCCATGTTCGATCCGGTGCGCGGCGAGCCACGCTTCCAGGCGATCGTGCGCCGGCTGGAGGTGTGACCGGGGTAGCGGGATGCGCCGCGATCGCGCGCGCTCCCGCGCCC
>DASTSH010000002.1:0-15919 GCA_035760785.1 Gemmatimonadaceae bacterium
GATCACGAACGTCGTCCGCCCGTGCCTGAGCGAGCGCAGCCCGTCGCGGATCAGCGCCTCGCTCTCCGAATCGAGGCTCGAGGTCGCCTCGTCGAGAATGAGAATGCTCGGATCGGCCAGGATCGCCCGCGCGATCGCCACGCGCTGGCGCTGCCCCCCGCTCAAGCGCACCCCGCGCTCGCCCACCACGGTCGCGTAGCCCTCCTCGAAGCGGCCGATGAACTCGTCGCAGTGCGCCAGGTGCGCCGCCTCGCGGATCTCCGTCATCGAGGCGCCGGGCTTGGAGAAGGCGATGTTCTCGGCGATGGTGCCGTCGAAGAGGAAGTTGTCCTGGAGCACCACGCCGAGGTGCGAGCGGTAGTCGCGCAGCTTCAGCGTCGCCAGATCCTTCCCGTCCACGAGAACGCGGCCGGACGAAGGGCGGTACAGCGCGAGGAGCAGCTTGCAGATGGTGCTCTTCCCGGAGCCGCTCGAGCCCACGAGCGCCACGGTCTCTCCCGGGCGCGCGCGGAAGCTCACACCGTCGAGCACGGGGGTGCCCTCCACGTACGCGAAGCGCACGTCCTCCATCGCCACCTCTCCCGCGATGCGCCGCACGGGCGCGAGGAGCCGATCGCCGGCGGTCTCGGAGGGGAGCTGGAGCAGCTCGCGCACGCGGAGCAACCCCGCGCCAGCGCGACCGATCTCGCCGCTCAGCGCCGCGAGCTGCACGAGGGGTGCGGTGACGAGCGCCACGAGGGAGGCGTAGAGCGCCAGGTCGCCGATGGTGAGGCGGCCGCTCGCCACGGCGCCGGCGCCGAAGACGAGCAGCGCCACGGTCACCGCGCCGGTGCCGGCCGTCATTCCTCCGTCCAGCGTCGCCACGCCGCGCACCACGCGCGTGGCCGCGTCGAGCACTCCGCGAACCTCGCACGCGAACGCGCGCGCATCGCGCCCCTCCGCCGCGTACGCCTTCACCACCACCGCGCCGCCCACCGACTCGGTGAGCCGGGCGCCGGCGCTCGCCGTCCGCGCGCCCAGCGACATCGCGTCGGCCCGGAGCCCCTCGAGCGAGCGCGCCACGCCGATCGCGAGCAGCGCGAGCAGCGCCGCCACGATGGCCGTGAGTCGCCAGTCGAGCGCGACGAGCACCCCGAACGCGAACAGCGCCGTGAGCGCGCCGCTCGCCATCTGCACGAGCCCGGTGCCCAGGAGCTCCCGCACCCCCTCCACGTCGGACATGATCCGCGAGACGAGCGCGCCGCACCGTTCGCGCTCGATGCACGCGATGGGCGCTCCGATGAGGGCGGTGTGGGCCCGGATGCGCAGCTCGGCCATCGATCGCTGCGCCGCGATTCCGACGAGCAGCGTGGCCCGCCGGCTGGTGATCGCCTCGAGGAGCACCGCCGTACCGCAAGCGAGAGCGAGGGGGAGCAGCAACCCGGTGCGATGACGTCCCACCACGTCGTCCAGCGCCACCTTCGCTCCGAGCGGGAGCACGAGCGCGACGCCGCGGTTCAGGAGGACGAGCGCGAGCCCGACGCCGTACGCGCGCCGCTCGCGCAGCACGAGCGAGGCGAGCTCGCGGAGTGCCGGACTCCGGCGTGCGGCGCGAGCGGCCGCAACGGCGAGAGGTCCCCGGCGCATCAGTCCACGCGCTCCACGAGCGCCGATCGCGTCATGCGCTCGAGCAGCGCCGCCACGTCGGCGGCGATCACCTCGGCGGGGGCATCGTACTCGGCGGCGAGGCGCCGGATGATCTCGGGCACCGTACACCCCTCGCCGAGCAGCGCCCACACGCGCCCGCCGACCGCGTTGAGCGTGTAGTACTGCCCGCGATCGAGATGGAGGAGCACGGTGTCCTCGCCGGCGCTCGTGGCGAGCACGCCGGGCGCTGGGCGGAGAGGCGCGTCCGACGCCAGAGCGGCGTCGCGATCGCGATGACGGTTCCAGAACATGCGCGAGCCTCCGGAAGGGGGGCGATGCCGCGGTGCGCCGGTCGGGGCGTGCCGCACGCGCACAGAGTCGCCCGGCCTCCGGTAGCGCGCGATGGTTGGATGCGCACGTTTTTTCTCGCAGGCGAATCGTTGCGGGCGACGAGCCTGCACCACGCCTCACGAGTCTCGGGACGCGCCGAGCTCTGCCGAGCGCTCGCCAGCGAGGAGCGCCGCGAACCTGGTCACGAGCCGGGGAACGGCGTCGGCCTGACGCAGCCGGCTGGGGGTGACGCCGGCATAGCGCCGGAAGCGCGCGCTCACCGCCGCCGAGTCGGGGAAGGGGAGCAGGGCGACCAGGCGCTGCATGCTGCTCGCCGGATCCTGGAGCAGCACCGTTCCACGCACGACCATGATCGCCCAGAACAGCTCCCTCGCCACCGGCAGCCTGTCCCGGCGCAGGTGATTCTCAAGAGTGCGCAGGGAGAGTCCGAGCCGCCTGGCCACCGCGCGGACGCTCGAGACCTCGCGCGGCACGGTGGCCGTGTGTGCGATGAAGCGCCGAACCGACGGGCCGACGTCGGGGCGCACCTGGTCGAGCAGGGCGAGCAGGCGCCCCGCCGCGCTTCGCTCCACCGCCTCGCGCAGCAAAGCGTCGAGCGTCGGTGCCGGAGGGTGGAGGGCGGCCGGAGTGGCCACGGCGGCTGCCGCCGATGAGCCCAGCCCGCGCGCCGACTCGAGCGCGACGCCGCGGGCCGGGACGACGAGCAGCGGAAGGTGAGGGAAGCGCCGGTGAATGCTCTCGAGCTGCGCGCGGTCCGTCGCGCTCTCCCGCCCGGTGGCGGCGTACACCACCGCCCCCATCTCCACCAGGGCGGCCTCGCGAACGAGGGCGCGCACATCGTCGGCAGGACGCACGGTCGCAGCGCCCGTGAGGCTGTGCTCGAGGGAGCCGCGCAGGCCCTCGTCGAGCACGCACGATAGCGCCACGGGGAGCGCGGCGAGGGCGGGGTCGGGGCGATACATGCGAGCGGCAGCCGGCGGCGTGGCCGGGGCGGTCAGCCCCTCACCACGCAATGGAATGATGATGCCGTACAGACTATGGAGGCGTAGGTTGTGGACCCATACATGGTGGGACATCACCATACGCCAGGGGACACCTCGCCCCTCGGCCTGTTGCGAACCGCCCGTGCACACTATCTTCGGGCCATCTCCGCCTAGCGAGGCGTGGCTTCGTGCTCACGACGCACCCACCACTCGAGGCGTACTACAGCGACCTCTCGGCGCTGCCCGCGCGGTCCGCGATCGGGGAAGGCGACGACGTGTGGATCGTCGTCGCCTCCGGCCTCTGGCGCCTCTCGGAGATGCCCCCCTCGGAACGCTCGAGCTACGCCCGGTCGTACGCGTCGGTGATCCACTCGGTGCTCGCCGAGGGGAGGAGGGTGACGACGGAGGGCGACGATGGGGAGCGCGATCGAGTGCTCGCCTGGCGCATCGCCGCCGCGCTCTCGCGCTGGGGAGAGTCCGAGGCCACCGAGGAGCTGGTCGGCCTGACCCGTGATCTGGCCGAGCGCGAGGAAAACGTGTCGGCCTTCCACCTCGCGTACTGCACGCTCGGCTCGCTGCGCCGCTCTCTCCCGGATGCCGGCCCTCGCATCGCCTCGATGCTTCTCGCGCGCCAGGGGCGCGTGATGCGCCAGCTCGGCGACGTGGCCACGGCCGCCGAGCACTACGCGCTCGCCGAGTCGCTCGCGCGCCGCGCTCGTGACAGCAGGCTGCGGCTCGAGGCGCGCCTCGGTACGGGAGTGCTCGCGAACATGCGAGGCAACTACCCGGAGGCACGCGCGATCTTCCGAAGTGTGCTGTCGTCGGCGAAGCGAGGCCGGCTGCCGGACATCGCGGCCGGTGCGCACCAGGGATTGCTCGGCTGCGCGATCGCGGCCGGCGATGCGGACGCGGCGCTGCGTCATGGGTGGAAGGCGCTGAGCGGCGTGAAGCACACTCCACAGAGCCGGGGAACGCTCCTCGCGAACCTTGGCGAGGCGTGCGCGCTCGCGGGAGAATGGAAGGCGGCGCTCCGCGCCAGCGCCGCGGCTTCGGTGGCGTCCCCCTTGGCGCGCGTGCGCCTGCCGGCCTTGGGCCGAGCCGCCATCGCCGCCGCGCGGCTGGGGCGCCGCTCGATGCTCGACCATTTCGCGCGCGAGGCGGAGCGCGAGATCGGACGCTCCCAGCAGCCGCACGAGAACGCGTCGACGCTGCTCGATCTGGCGGAGGCATTTCACGTGGCCGGCGATGCGGCGCGCGCCGCATCGCACCTCGCGCGCGGCGTGGAGCTGGCGCGGGCGAAAGGATATCACGAAGTGCGGCATCGCGCGGAGGAGCTGGCCGCGCTGCTCGCCAGCTCGCCGCCAGCTCCGGCAGGGCACGTCGAGCTCACCGCCGCCAGCCGCGGCGTGGTCCGCTCCATCGAAGCGCTGGAGCTGGACCCCACCGCGGCTGGGATCTCGGCGGGTGGGTCCCGCTAGTACCAGGGCTGGATCGCGCGACAGGTCTCACTGAGTGGGTCGTCGCACTCGGTCGCCTGGGGCGGCGGCGCTTCCGCGGAATCGAGAGTCGCCGACGGGGCGCCGACGGTCGAGGTCCAGCTGGACGAGACGCGGGACTGCGGGGAGAGATCGGCTTCGCTCGTGACCGCCGTGGGCGAGATGCCGCAGGCGGCCAACGAGACGAGCGACGCGACCGCGATGAGGGTGGCGAGTCGGTGCGTGAAGTGGATACGCATGGGGCGCTCCTGATGAAGGGAGCGCCACTAATTAGTGCGACATTCCTGACCGCCACACACGCCATGGGACAAAGGCATACGTGAGGTGGCAGAGTCCACGCGGAGGGTCACCCCGGTGCTGGCGGCGCTGGTGCTCGATCAGGTGGGGAGGGCGCGCGTTCAGGCGGCGCTGCGCTCGATGGACGAGGCGCGCTTCTGCGAGCGCGTCGAGGAGCTCATCGATGCCGCGGCCGATCCGGCGGTGCGGGGAGTGCTGGCGGAGCCGTACGACCGCGACGGTTGCTCGGTGTTCCCTGCGTTGCGGGCGCTGAAGCGCGAGTATCCCACGCTTCCCCTGCTGGTCTACGGCGTGACACGCCCCGGGACGTGGGGGGAGATCGTCAGGCTCACCGGGATCGGGATCCACGACCTGGTGATCCGGGGGCAGGACGACCATCCCCCCGTGTTCCGCGCTACGCTCGACCGCGCGCTGGTCCGCTCGACGGCCGAGTACGTGATGCGGGAGGTAGCGGAGCGTGTGCCACGGGAGGCGCACGCCGTGCTCGAGTTGTGCCTCGAGCGCCGCGACCGCGCGCTCACGATGGCGGAGCTCTCGCGTCTCCTCGGCACGCACCGGAAGACCGTCGTGCGGCACATGCAAGCGGCCGGGCTTCCTCCGCCATCGCAGCTCGCGCGGTGGTGCCGTCTGCTGCACGCGGCGCGAATGTTGGAGGACCCGGGGCGCACGCTGGAGGCGATCGCGATGCATCTCGACTTCGCGTCGGCGAGCGCGCTCCGGAACATGCTGGGGCGCTACACGGGGCTGAGCCCGAGGGCGGTGCGGGAGGGGGGCGGGTTGTCGTGCGTGCTGCCGCTCTTTCTGCGCGCGCTCGAGAATGGTGGTAGCGTATAACTCACTTGGCCATTTGGACGCGCGAAACCGCCGCGAGCCCCAATCCGAATCGGTCCGCTGGGCCGGCGTGGACGGCGATGTCCTTCGGCCGCGGACGGCGGGCTCGCGTGCGTACCCCGGGCGTTCAGCCCGCGCTCGAGCCCGGCGTCGGCGCGGCGATCACGGCGTGCGGGCAGGAGCACGGAGAGCGGCGCACGCTGCGGGTGCACTTCTACGCGCGCGGCGGGGGGCGGGATGGTGTTCGCGCTGGTGTTCGAGCGCCCGGGGGCGTACGCGTTCGTGAACCACGCCTTCGGCCACGGGCAGAAAGGGGCGATCGGGTACCTGGTGGTGGAATCGTAAGGCAGAGCACGCGCCGCGCGGGGCGCGGCCACGCTTGACAACGGTATTGGTGTATATACACTCATATGGGAGTCGTGGTCCGCCGGGCGCGGGGCACAGGTACGACCGGCAGTTCAGTGTAGCTACATCCATCTGGAGGTGCCATCATGCTGGACATCCTCGGTGCCGTCTTCGGCACCGCCGTCCTGGCCGTGCAGGCCGGCATCCTCGCGGGACTCGCCCCCGCGAGCCCACGCGGGAAGCTCACCGCGGTCATCGCCACCGCGGCGTGGGGCGCGCTCATCGTCGCCATCGCCGCGGCCGGTGGGTTCGGGCCAGGCGCCACCGGTCCGCTCCCCGCGCCGGTGATCCCGTTCGTGCTCTCGCTCGCGATCCTCTTCGGCGCGTGGGGGCGCCTCCCCCGATTCCGGAGCGCGCTCCTCGGCGTGCCGCTCCCCGCGCTGATCGGGCTGAACGTGGCGCGGCTCGGCGGCGTCTTCTTCCTCATCCTCGAGACACGCGGCCGGCTCTCGGCGTCGTTCGCCACCCCCGCCGGCGTGGGCGACATCGCCGTCGCCACGCTCGCGATCCCGCTCGCCCTCGCGGCCGCGCGCGGCGTCGCGCGGCCGGGATGGGTGCGCGCGTGGAACACGCTCGGCGCGCTCGACCTCATCGTCGCGATCTCCGCCGGCCTCCTCTCCGCCCCCGGCACGCCGTTCCGCGTGTTCACCGACGGGCCGGGGACGCTGGCGATGACGGAGCTGCCGTGGATCCTGGTGCCGGCGGTGATCGTTCCGCTCTACCTGCTCATCCACCTCACGATCGCGGTGAAGGTGCGGGCGCCGGAGAGCGCGCGGCAGGCAGTGGCGGTGGCGCGGTGAGCACGATGCCGCGGGAGTTGACGCGGAGCCCCGTGGACACGATCGTGCCGATGGGGTGAGCGGCCGAGCGCCGCTCGCCCCTCGCACTGCGCCACTCACCCGCACACCCGAGGCTCGAATGCACTTCCTCCTCTTCTATGATGTCGTGGACGACTACCTCGAGCGCCGCGGTGAATTCCGCGATGCCCACCTGGAGAAGGCCTGGGCCTCGCACGCCCGCGGCGAGCTGGTGCTCGGCGGCGCGCTCGCCGACCCTGTCGACAGCGCGTTGCTCCTCTTCAGCGGCGAATCGCCGAGCGTGGCCGAGGAGTTCGCGAGGGCGGATCCCTACGTCGTCAATGGACTCGTGACCCGGTGGCGCGTTCGGCCGTGGACGACCGTGGCGGGGGAGACGGCGGCGATGCCGGTTCGCCCGGCGGCCGACGAGCAAGGCTAGGCGTCTCGCAGGCCGAAGTGCATGCAGAACGCGCGCTGTCCCGCCGGCGTGACACGCAGCGATCTGCTGTCCCGATCCTGGACCACCCACCGGCGGCCGAGCGACAGTGACAGGAGCGCTGCGCCCAGCGCGCCGCCCAGGTGTGGGCGCCGCTCGCTCCAATCGAGGCAGGGGAACGCGAGCCGGCGCCTGAGGCGCCGCATCGCATCGAGATCGATGCCCAGCTTCGCGAGCGCCGCGCCGCCCGCCGGCGTCACGTCGAGCGCTTCGCCGTCCTCCACCGTACGGCCGGCCACCCAGCCCAGCGCGATCACGCGATCGTGCAGCGCGACACCGAGGGTGCCTGCGATGTGGTCGTAACAGGTGCGCGCGGCGCGCAGGTGCGTGGGCGTGGTGGGGACGAACTCGTCGCGCACCCCCCCGCTGAAGACGGCGAGCGATTCGAGCAGCGCCGCGACGTCCGCGCCCTCGATGCTGTAGTACCGGTGCTTCCCCTGCGCGAGCACCTTGATCAGCCCCTCCGCCATCAGCCGGTGCAGGTGCACGCTCGCCGTCGACGGACTGACGCCGGCCACCAGCGCGAGCTCGGTGCTGGTGCGCGCGCGGTTGCCCATCAGGCAGTAGAGGATGCGCGCGCGCGCCGGCTCGCCGATCGCCGCCGCGAGCTTCGCGACGCGCCCGTCCGCTTCGTGATCGCCTCGCATGCTTCGATGCTAGACGAAGCGTGGCCGCCCGACAAGGCATATGTTCGCCGCCATGACCCCGGACACGCGCGCGACGGCGGCGATGACCCGTCGCGATGCCATCGGCATGGGCGTCGCGCTGTGCGCCCTGCTCGCCCTGCCGAAGGATCTCCAGGCACGATCGACCACGAGGGATGCCGCAATGACCATTGCCTGCTTCATCCGTTATCAGATCGACCCGTTCCAGCGCGATGCGTTCAAGGCGTACGCGGAAGCGTGGGGGCGCATCATCCCGCGCGCCGGCGGCCACCTGATCGGGTACTTCCTGCCGTACGAAGGCACGAACGACATCGCGTGGGGGCTGATCGCGTTCGACAGCCTCGCGTCGTACGAGCGCTACAAGGCGCGGCTCAAGACGGACCCCGAGGCGCAGGAGAACTTCCGGATGGCGCAGCGCACGCGCTGCATCCTTCGTGAGGAGCGGAATTTCGTCGAGGTGGTGGACGGCACGTTCGAGCTTCCGTCGACGCTCACGGGATCGAAGTGAGGGTCTGGCGGTTCGTCAGCCTCGGGTGAGCCCCCGACGAAAGCTGGACCCCCGGTCGCACGGTGGCACGAGACGGTCATGGATGGACGAAGGCCCCCGGCGAGCCGGGGGCCTTCGTGTGCCGCGAGTTGGAAGAGGTGTACTGCCCACTCACCATCCATGACGGTCGAGATGGCCTGGAGCCCTACACCTCGCCGTCGTGTGGGTCAGGCAGCGGGCAGCGTCCCGGCATCCCCCGGCGTGCGCGGCACGAGGCGCACGGGGAGCCCGTCGCGCGGGCGCAACGTGACCATCGGCTCGGGGATGGGCGACTCGCGCTCCTCGTAGCGCATGCGCCAGCGCTGCGCGAGCGTCGCGAGCACGAGCGTCGCTTCCATCCACGCGAAGTGCTCGCCGATGCAGATGCGCGTGCCGGCGCCGAAGGGGAAGTACGCGAACTTCGGCCGGTCGCGCGAGGGCTCGCTCCACCGCTCGGGGAGGAAGCGCTCGGGCTCGGGCCACCAGCGCGGATCGCGGTGCACGAAATACTGGCACGCGAGCACGACGGTTCCCTTCCGGATGGTGTAGCCGCCGATCTGGACATCCTCGGTCGCGCGCCGCTCCACCGCCCATGCCGGAGGGAAGATGCGCATCGACTCGGCGATCACCTGACGCGTGTAGGGGAGGCGCGGCAGATCGGCGACGGTGGGGAGCCGGCCGCCGAGCACCTCGTCGAGCTCCTGGTGCAGCCGGGCCTCGGCGTGCGGGTGGCGCGAGAGGAGGTACCACGTCCACGTGAGCGCGTTGGCGGTGGTCTCGTGCGCGGCCAGGATGAGGGTCACCAGCTCGTCGCGGAGCTGCTTGTCCGTCATCCCCCGCTTGTCGCCCTCCTCGTCGCGCGCGGTGATGAGCATCGAGAGCAGGTCGCCGCGGTCGCGTGCCTCGGCGCGCCGCTCCTCGATGAGGCGGCGGATGAGGGCATCGAGGCGCCGGCGCGAGCGGTGCAGCTCCCGCACCCACGGGATGGGCGCGTACTCGAGGAGCACGCCCATGGGGAGGATGGCGCGGTTGAACATGCGGAGCGACAGCTCGAGCGCCTCGGCCACGTCGTGCGCATCCCCCTCGACGTCGGCATCGAAGAGCGTGCGGCCGGCGATGGCGAGGGTGACGCGCATCATCGCCTCGTGGATGTCGATGCGCTGGTTCGCCTGCCAGCCCGCCTGGAGCCGCTCGGCGTAGCCGGCCATGCACTCGCCGTAGCTGGTGAGGCGGTCCTTGTGGAACGCCGGCTGGATGAGCCGCCGCTGGCGCAGGTGCTCCTCCCCTTCGCTCGTGAGGAGGCCGTTGCCGAGCAGCACCCTGGTGGCGTCGAGCGCGCGTCCCTTGATGAAGGAGCGCTGCTTGGTCACGAGCAGCGCCTGGATGTCGTCGGGATGAGAGAGGAGCGCCACGCGCTGCGGCCCGATCATGATCTGGCTCACGTCGCCGTGCCGCGCCATGCCGCCGAAGAGCGCGAGCTTGTCGGTGGCCAGGCTGACCACGAACTGCCCCGGGTAGCGGGGGCGTGGCCCCGGCGGGCGGTTGGTGCTCCGCCGCAGGAGACGAGTGCCGAGCGAGTACGAGACGGACATGACGTGACCGGTGCTTCGCCGGGGTGCCGGCGATGGTGACTGCATGAAGGCTGCCTGAGGACGAGGCGCGCGCGAGGGCGCGAGCGCCTGCTTATAGACACGGGAGTCGGGGGGAGACCCCTATTTGCGGGGCGCGGGGCGCGGGACTCGGGACTCGGGACTCGGGACTCGGGACTCGGGACTCGGGACTCGAGAGGCGCCGGAGCCGAGACGCGTCATTCGTTTGTTGCGCCGACGGTGGCCCGGCCGCATAGTGCGCTTCCCGCCTACCGCTTCCCGCTTTTCGAGTCCCGAGCCCCCAGTCCCGAGTCCCGCGCCGTCCGCGCCCCGCGCCCCGCGCGCCGCGTAGGGGATTCCTCGCACTCGCCGGTATCACATCCGGCCCGGCCGGCACGTCCGGCGGCCGACGACCTCGGATGCATCCCGGCTCTCGCGCGCGCCGCCGCAGCGTCGCCGACTTCGACATAGATCGCCCCACTCCGTCATCCGATCCCGTCGGACCGCCGCCGGCGGCCGCTCCCCCCTGGCGTCACGCATGCCTCTCGCCCACGCAGCACATCTGGACTCCGACCTCATCGCGCGCATCCGCGCCGGCGACGAGAGCGCATTCGAGCAGCTCTTCCACCGCTACTACCGCGAGCTGTGCGTGCACGCCTCGCGCATCGACCGCGCGGGGGGCACGGCCGAGGAGATCGTCCAGGAGGTCTTCTTCCGGATCTGGATGCACCGCGAGCGCCTGCTCCCGGTGGAGTCGCTCTCCGGCTACCTGTACGCGGCGGTGCGCAACGTGGCGCTCAACCGCCTGGCGCGCGCGCGCACCGAGGAGCGGTGGCGGGCCGCGAAGCAGGTCGACGCGCTCGACGCGCGCACGGAGGCGCCAGCCGCCGACGCGGAGATGCGCGAGACGGAGATGGCCATGGCCATCGACCGCGCCATCGGGGAGCTGCCGCCGCGCTGCCGCGAGGCGTTCCTGCTCCGGCGGCAGCGGCAGCTCAGCTACGCCGAGATCGCGCAGGCGATGGGGACGTCGCAGAAGACGGTGGAGATCCAGATCGGCAAGGCGCTGCGCCTCCTGCGGAAGTCGCTCGCCGAGTGGCTCTGATGCGCGTCGTAGGGGTGAACGTTCCGGCGCCGGTATCTAGGGCATGACGCCCTCCACGCCTTCCGAACCGATCCGACTGATGCACGACGACCCGGACTGGACGCTCCTCGACCGCTACCTGAGCGGGGAGTGCGCGCCGGAAGAAGCCGCGGCGATCGAGGGGTGGGCCCGCTCCGACCCGTCGCGTGCGCGACTCCTGGCCTCGATGCGCCGCGTGTGGACCGAGGCCGCGACGCCGCTCCCGGAGGTGAACGCCGACGCCGCCTGGCGCGCGCTGCGGGAGCGCGTGGCGGCGGCGGAGCGGGGGAGCGATCCCGCCCCGGTGCACGCGGCGCCCATCGCGCCCGTGCGGCGCGCGACGCCGCCGAGCCTGACCATGCACCGGATGCGCCCCACGCCGTGGCGCGCGTGGCGGCTCGCGGCGGGGATCGCGGTCGTCGTCGCCGCCGGCGCCGCGGGCGCGGCCGGATGGTGGCGGCACGCCGGGCAGCGCCCCGGCGCGGCGGTGGAGGCGGCGCGCGACTACGTGACGGCGCGCGGGCAGCGCGCGGAAGTGACGCTCATCGACGGCACGCGCGTGTGGCTGAGCGTGGACAGCCGGCTCACCGTGCCGCGGGGGTACGGCGCGGTCACGCGCGACGTGGCGCTGGTGGGGGAAGCGTTCTTCGTGGTGCAGCACGACGCACAGCGCCCGTTCCGCGTGCACGCCGGCGGCGGCGTGTCCGAGGATCTGGGCACCGAGTTCGACGTGCGCGCGTACCCCGGCGACACCGAATCGGTGGTGATCGTGGCCACCGGGCGCGTGGCGCTCCGGGCGGCCACCGCCGCCGCGCCCGGCGCCGCCGGCGCGCGTCTGGGGCGCGGCGAGATGGGGCGGCTCGGCCCCGATGGGGACGTGCGCGTGACGAGCGGCGTCGACCTCGACGCGTTCACCGCCTGGCGCCAGGGGCGGCTGGCGTTCGACGAGCGCCCGCTCCGCGACGTGGCCCGCGTGCTCGAGCGCTGGTACGACATCGAGATCGCCGTCGATGACACCGCGCTCGCGAGCGTTCCCGTCACCGCGTCCTTCACCGATCAGTCCGCGGACGAGGCGCTCTCGATCCTCACCGGAGCGCTCGGCGTGCGCTACACGCGACACGGACGACACGTCCGCATCACCGCCCCGGGCGACGCGCGCTGACGCGCCGTCGCCACGCGGGCCCGCTGGACCACTCTCCTCGTTCCTCTTCGTCAGTCTCCCCCGCTCCACATGGAGGTCGTGCGCGTGCGTGTCTCGGTGATGCTGTTGTGTGCCGTGGGGATCGTTCCATGGGGCGGCGGAGCGCTCGCCGCACAGTCCGCGGCGCCGACGGTGAGCGCTGGAGCGAGCGCCGCGGAGAGCGCCGCGAGCGCACGGGGGCGCGCCGCGCAGGCGCAGCCGTTGGAGCGCCGCGTATCGCTCGATCTCAAGAACGTGACGCTCAAGGATGCGCTGCGCGAGATCGACCGCCAGGCGCACCTCGGGCTGGCGTACACGCCGCGCGTGGTGCCGGTGAACCGGCACGTGTCGGTGCGCGGCGACAGCATCACCGTCGGAGATGCGCTCGCGCGCGTGCTGCGCGGGACCGGCGTGAAGGCCGTGGTGACGACGAGCGAGACAGTGATGCTGGTGAAGGAGGAGAGCGCGCGCGAGCCGCCAGTGGACACGGCCACCTTCGCCGCGGTGCTCGTGCACGTGGTGGACACGACCACGTCGCAGCCGCTCGATGGCGCGGCGATCGGCGTGAAAGGGACGAAGCTCACGGCGACCACGAACGTGGAAGGCTACGCGCTGTTGCGCGCGGTACCGTCGGGGCTGCGCGAGCTGACGGTGCGCTTCCTCGGCTACGTGCCCACCGAGCGACAGATCGTGGTGCCCGACTCGGGGTACCTCCGCGTCGACATCGCGCTGCGGATGGGAATGAGCCGGCTCCAGGAGGTGGTGACGACCGCCACCGGGCAGCGGCGGCGCTACGAGCTGGGGAACGACATCACCATCCTGAACGTCGATTCGATCGTCGCCACCCAGCCGATCACGAGCGTGACCGATCTGCTCGAGGGGCGGGTGCCGGGGCTCGTGGTGCAGCACACGAGCGGCGCGCCGGGCGATCCGAGCCGGTTGCGGCTGCGCGGGACGAGCAGCGTGCTCCGCGGGAACGATCCGATCGTGATCGTCGATGGGGTCCGCGTCTATGCGGCGCAGTCGGACTCCAGCAGCGCGAACCTCGCATCCAACAAGTCCGGCGGGTTCTTCAGCAGCGGCAATCAGCTCGCCGCGCCGTCACCGCTCGATCAGATCGATCCCAACAGCATCGAGACGATCGAAGTGATGAAGGGGCCGAGTGCGGCGACGCTCTACGGCCCCGACGCGGCGAACGGGGTGATCGTGATCACCACGAAGCGCGGCCGCGCCGGTCCCGCGACCTGGTCGGTGAGCGCATCGCGCGGCACGTCGTACATGCCGGGGCAGTACCCGGTCGGCACGTACCGGTGGGGACACGACTGGCATGGCAACACCCCGCTCTTCTGCGGGATCGCGCAGTTCACCTGCACGCAGGACAGCCTCGCGCACTTCCAGGCGCTCAACGATGACAGGTACTCGGTGCTCGGCCACGGCGCGAACACGAACCTGTCGCTGGGCGTCTCGGGCGGGACGGCGGAGCTCACCTACGCGCTCCAGGGGAGCTACTCGGACGAGACGGGAATCCCCAAGCTGCCGGACGTCGAGCGCGAGCGCTTCCAGACGGAGCACGGCGCCGCGCCTCCGTCGTGGATGGAGCGCCCGCAGCAGCTCACGTCGTGGAGCGGCACGGGGCGGCTCACCGCCAAGCTCGGGGAGCGCGCCGACGCGTCGATCTCCACGATGCTCACGCGGGAGAAGCAGCAGCGCTCGACGCTCGAGCAGCAGATCGCGACGCTCATGACCACGTACGTGGACCCCACGACCGGCACGTACTGGCGGGGGGGCGCGCTCAACTTCAACCAGGTGGACGCGCTGCTCCCGGACTTCTACCAGCGCGCCACCGACGACGCCACGAACTTCACCAACTCGGCGAGCATCAACTGGCGTCCGCGCACCTGGCTCACCACGAGCGCCGACGGCGGGATCAACGTGATCAGCCGCGATGACGAGATCCTCCTTCCGCGCGGCATGCTCGCGTTCACCGACAGCGCGGGGCGGCTCAACACGGGGCACGGCGGCTCCGTGGTGAGCACCGTGAACCTCCGGGCGACCGCGACGGCGCCGCTCCCGCTCGGCTTCCATCTCCAGATCGCGACGGGCGCCAACTACACCAAGACCGCCACCTCCTCCCTCAGCACCGGCGTCACCGGCCTCGCGGATGGGACCAGCTCCATCAACAACGCCACGGAGATCGACTTCGCCACGCAGAGCGCGAGCGACGTGACGAGCTTCGGATGGTACCTCGAGCCGTCGTTCACGCACCGGAAGTTCACCATCTCCACCGGCCTGCGCCTGGATGGCAGCTCGAGCTTCGGCAACAACGTCAAGCTCCCCGTCTTTCCGAAGCTCGGCGCCTCGTGGCTCATCTCCGAGGAGCCGTTCTTCCCGTTCAAGAACTTCTTCGATGTGTTCCGCGTGCGCGCGGCGTACGGCCGGGCAGGGGTGTGGCCCGGACCGGCCGACCAGCTCCGCCTCTACACCACGGCGCGCCCGTGGTGGGATGGCGGACTCGAGGATGCGACGGAGATCAGGACGATCGGCAACTCGCAGCTCCGCCCCGAGCGCTCGACGGAGATGGAAGGGGGCTTCGACGCCGACATGCTGCACGACCGGCTCTCGATCGGGGTCACCGGCTATCGCAAGATTCGCTACGACGCGATCATGTCCGTCCCCGTCGCGCCGTCGGTGTACGGCAACTTCGTGACGATGATGCAGAACATCGGCGTGATCCGGAACACGGGGCTCGAGCTGAACGTGACCACGCAGCTCGTGCGCAGCGATCCCTTCACCTGGAGCACCACCTTCAACCTGAGCCGGAACCACAACATGGTGACCAGGCTCGGGGCGGGCGTGCTGCCCTTCGGGTACAACGATGCCCGCGTGGTGGCCGGCTACCCGCTGTTCGGGCGGTGGGCGCGGCCGATCCTCGGCTACGCCGATGCGGACTCCAACGGAGTGATCACGCGCGACGAGGTGCTGCTCGGCGACACGGCGGTGTTCATGGGCGCGAGCGAGCCGAACTACGAGGCGAACCTGTTCAACACGTTCTCCTTCTTCCGCGGCGCGCTCACCGTGAGCGCGGGCTTCGCCTACCAGGATGGGCTGACGCAGATCAACCAGGTGGTGAACGGAGCGGGGGTCGGGATCTTCTCCCCCGGCGTGAGCGATCCCTCGTCGTCGTTCAGCCAGCAGGCCGCGGTCGCCGTGATGAACGAGACGAGCTACGGACTCCTCCAGACGGTTAACACGCTCCGGCTCAACAGCATCTCCGTGGCGTTCAATGCGCCGCCAACCCTCGCGCGCCGCTTCGGGACGAAGGCGCTCTCCATCGCGCTCCAAGGGACGAACGTGGGGCTGTGGACCAACTACGCCGGGAAGGATCCGAACGTGAACGCGTTCGCGACGGGCAACTCGGTGATGGACACCGGGGTGCTTCCCATGCCACGGTCGTGGCAGCTCACCGTCCACGCCACCTACTGAGCGGAGCGCTCCCATGCCGATGACCAACACGTCACTCGCCGCGCGCCGCCCCGGGCGGCGCCAGCACGATC
>DASTSH010000003.1:0-2118 GCA_035760785.1 Gemmatimonadaceae bacterium
TCGACCCGAAACCGAACGGAAGCAGGAGCTCGGCGTGCGCCCCCCCTCACTCGTCCGTCGGCGCCTCCGGCCCCAGATCCCCGCTCTCCAGCGCCCCCTCCGCCAGCGCCTTCATCCGCGCGTCCTGATTCCGCGCCAGCCCACGGATGCTCCGCCGCGCGCGGCGGTACGCCATCGGCACGAAGATCCGCGCGCAGTCGAGCTGCGCGCGCGCCCCATCCTCCCCGCCAGCCCGCTCGAGCTCCCACGTGGTGCGGCTCAGCACCGCGGTCGCGAGGTAGATGTCGATCGCCGCGTTGGCCATCCGCTCTTGCAGGAACTGCTTCTCGATGATCCCCTTCCCGTGCTCACGGATCGCCCCCTCCACCGCCAGCCCGAGGTCCTGCACCACGGTGGCGATGAGCTCCGCCTCGCGCGCCAGCGCGGGGTGCACCTTCGTGAACGCCGGCTTCACCACGGTGCGCCGCGCGCGCCCCGCGAAGTAGCTGCCGATGGCGCCCAGCGAATGGATGGGATCCCCGAGCGCCTTCCCCAGCGCCTTGAGCCGCTCCCCTGGCTGCTGGAGCCCCATGAGCGCGACCAGCGCGCGCAGGATCTCGTTGGTCCCCTCGAAGATCAGGTTGATCCGCGAGTCGCGCACGGCCTGCTCGTACGGGTACTCCTTGGAGTAGCCGATCCCGCCTGCGATCTGGAGCGCGTCGTTGCTCGCGCGGAACGCCAGCTCGGACGCGAACACCTTGCACGCCGCGGTCTCCAGCGAGTAGTCCACCCCTCCGCGATCCACGAGCCCAGCGGTGAGCATCACAGCCGAGTCGGCGGCGTAGCACTCCACCACGTTCACGGCGATCTTGCGCTGGATCATCTCGAACGAGCCGATGGGACGGCCGAACTGCTCCCGCTGCTTCGCGTACGCGATCGCCTCCCGCATGATGCGCCGCGTGCCGCGCGCCGAGCCGGCGGCGAGGCCGAGCCGCCCGGAGTTGAGCACCTCGAGCGCGATGTGGAATCCCTGCCCCACCTCCCCGAGCCGGTCCTCCACGGGAACGCGCACGTTCTCGAAGCTGATCGCGCGCGTGTCGGACGCCTTGATCCCCATCTTCTCCTCGAGCTTCCCCAGCCGCACTCCCTCGGCGTGCGCATCCACGAGGAACGCGGTCACGCGCCCCTTCCGCTTGCCGTCCACCTCCACCGGCACTTTCGCGAACACGGTGAGCAGGTCGGCGTAGCCGGCGTTGGAGATCCAGAGCTTGGAGCCGTTGAGCACGTAATGCGTGCCGTCCTCGCTCGGCACGGCGGTGGACTTCATTGCCTGCGCATCGGAGCCGGAGCCGGGCTCGGTGAGGCAGAACGCGGCCACGAGCTCCCCCGTGGCGCAGCGCGGGAGGTACTTCCGCTTCTGCGCCTCGCTGCCGAAGAGGATGATCCCCTTGCACCCGATGGACTGATGCGCGCCGAAGTACACGGTGAGCGCGGGATCGGCCGTCCCGATCTCGCCGAACACGCGGTTGAACACCTTCGACGACGCGCCGAAGCCGCCGTACTCCTCGGGGATGCTCAGCCCCATGAGCCCCAGCTCGTGCAGCCCCTCGCGCACCCCCTCGGGGAAGCGCCCCTCGTGATCGAAGCGCGCGGAGTCCACGTGCTCGGCGGCCCACGCGCGGAAGGAGTCGAGGATCATGCGCAGCGACTCGCGCTCCTCGTCGCTCAGCGTGGGGAAGGGGAAGACGAGGTCCTCGCGGATCTCGCCGAGGAACACGCTCTTGGTGAACGACGGGTTCACGTCCGGCTGCGCGAGGTGCGGCTGGCTCGACGTGCCGGGGGTGTGCGTGGCGGTCATGGGCGCTCGAGTGAGGGGAGGCGACGCGATGCTCCCTGGAGGTTGGCATCGCGCCGGGCCGCCGGGCAAGCGGGGATCCGCCGCCTTCACGCTGGCCCGCCGCGTGCGCTGCTCGCTCTCGCGCCTGACGCCGCGCCGGTGCGGGTAGCCTCGGAGCGCCGCGCCCGCTACATTGCGAGAGAGTGTCGCCGCGCATCGCACACGGGGGCCGAGTCCCCGCGATGCAGCGGCGGCCGCGCGCGACCGTGGGACCGGACAGGCCGGCTCCCGCTGTCGCGTCA
>DASTSH010000004.1:0-9356 GCA_035760785.1 Gemmatimonadaceae bacterium
ATGCGTTCGTCCAGCGCATCGGCCAGGAGTTCGACAGCTCCATCTACCCGATGCTCCTCCGGAACTTCGGCGACCCGCTCGCGTGGGACGATTCGCTCGGGCACAACGGGAAGGTGGTCATGCTCTTCACGCGCGTGCTGAACGATCACTTCGGGAGCACCGCGGGCTTCGTGAGCGCGTGCGACTTCTTCCCGTTCGACACCACGCACGTGGACAGCCTCCGCAACGTGGTGGGGAACGATGCCGCCATCTTCTACGCGTACGTGCCGGAGTCCGCGTCCGGGCAGCCGGGGGATCCCAACTCGCTCGAGGGCTGGCAGGGGTTCGTGCGCAGCGTGCTGGCGCACGAGTCCAAGCACCTGGCGTCGTACGCCGCCAAGTTCGCGAACGGCGCCGATTCCCTCGAGGATCCGTGGCTCGAGGAGGCGACGGCGCAGACCTCGTCGGAGATCTACCAGCGCACCTTCTCCGGGACCACGTGGAAAGGGCACGGCGGCTGGGATGGGCAGGTCGCCTGCGAGCCGCCGCTCACCGGGCCCAATGGCTGCTCCGGCGACCACCCCCAGGTCATGCTCCAGCACTTCTTCTATCTCTCCGACTATCTGTCCTCCTTCGGCACGGAATCGCCGGTGGGGGATGGCGGCGAGGTCTACTACGGTGGAGCCTGGTCGTTCGTGCGATGGGCGGTGGACCAGTACGCCACCGACGAGGCGGCGCTGCTCAAGGCGATCAATCAGACGGTACACGAGTTCGGCGTCGTGAACCTCGAGACCCGCACGGGGGCGCAGTTCGGCGACATGGTGGGAGATTGGGCTCTCGCCTCGGCCGCGCAGGCGTATCCCGGGCTCGCGCCAACCGACGTCAAGCTCACCACGCCGAGCTGGAACCAGACCGCGATCTTCGCCGGGATGCACTCGCAGCTCCGGGGCTTCGACCGCGTGTACCCGCTCGTTCCGGCGCGCTTCCGCTTCGGCCTGTTCGACACGAGCGTGCTCTCCATCCACGGCGGCGGAGCGGCGATCGTGGAGATCAGCGGCGTCCCGCAGCAGCAGCGCCAGGGCATCTACGTCCGCAGCTCCACCGGGCTGCCGCTCGACGTGAACAGTCCGGTGCGGGTGGGGGTGATTCGGGTGAAGTGAGGCGCGGGAAGCGGGAAGCGGGAAGCGATGGAACATGGAACGCGCCGGGGCCGCGGCACTGCCGCGGCCCCGGCGCAAGCCGTACTGACGCTTCCCGCAGGCTGGCGCACAGCGGCGCCGCTTCCCGCTTCCCGCAGGCGCGGCGTCGCCGCGCCGCTTCCCGCGCTACTCGTCCGACAACGCCAGCACCGCCGTCCTCCGATACGCCTCCCTGCTGCTCCAGAAGCCGATGGCGGCGGTGAGCGCCATCATGCCGATGGCGATGACGGCGAGCGCGGGGACGGCGACGGTGAAGGGGGCCTGGAACACGAAGCGCACGAGCGCCCACGCGCCGGCGATGGACAGCAGCACGCCCACCGCGCTCCCGAGCGCGCCGAGCGCGGCGTACTCGCTGAGCAGGATCCGCGCGATCTGCGCGCGGGTGGCGCCGAGCGTCCGGAGCAGTACTCCCTCGCGCAGCCGCTGCCGCCGCGATGCGGCGACCGCGCTCAGCAGCACCAGCACGCCCGTGGCCACGCTGAAGAGCGCCATGAAGCGGATGGCGAGCGACACCTTGTCCAGGATCCCCGCCACGGCGCGCTCGATGAGCGAGAGGTCGATGCTCGACACGTTGGGGTAGCGCCGCACCACGGCGCGTTGGAGCGCCGCGCGCGCGGCATCGTCGTCCACGCGCGTGAGCAGCACCTCCGTGCGCGGCGCGCCGGCGAGCGCGTCGGGGGAGAAGACGACGAAGAAGTTCGGCTCGAAGCGCGCCCAGTTCACCTCGCGCAGGCTCGTCACCACCGTGGGGATGCGCACCCCCTGCACGTTCCACGTCACCGTGTCGCCGAGCTGCACCCCCAGCTCCCCGGCCACGTCGCGCTCCATCGAGACCTCGGGGAGGGTGCCGGGCGCGTGCGTGGGGGAGAGCCATTTCCCGGCCACGAGCTTCTCGCTCGCCACGAGCGTGTCGCGCCAGCTCGACCGGTACTCGCGCCGCAGCGCCCACGACGGGCGCCCCTTCGCCAGTGCCTCCGTGGAGCGGCCATCGATCGACGCGATGCGCATCGGTACGATCGGCACCCGCTGGAGCACCGGGCGCCCCGCCGCGCGGATCAGCGAGTCCACGCCGTTCCCCTGGTCCTGCTGCACGTCGAAGAACGCGAGGTTCGCCTGCGCTCGCTCCCCGCTCGGCGACAGGTGCGCGAGCAGGTTGCGCTGCACGAGGTAGAGCGTGCCGAGCAGGAAGGCACCGAATCCGAGCGCGAGCATCACCGCGCGCGTCTGGTTCGCGGGGCGGTACAGGTTCGCCACCCCCTGCCTGACGACGAACGGCCAGTGCTCGCGGAGTACCCGGCGGGCACCGCGCGACACGAGCGCCGCGCTCACCCAGAGCAGCAGGAGCGCCGCGCCGACGCCGGCGCTCATCGCCAGTCCGCGCGCGGTGCTTCCCGCGCGGGCGATGGCGATCGCCGCCACGCTCGCCGCGAGGGCGAGCGCCGCCGCGAGACGTGGCACGTCGCGAAGGAGCCGTCGCGCGGGGCGCTCCCCCGCATCGCGCCGCAGCGCCTGGAGCGGGGAGATCAGCCGCACGCGGAGCAGCGGGAGGAGCGCGAAGAGCACCGCCACCCACACCCCCACCGCGAGCCCCGAGAGGATCGCCCGCGGCTCGGCGCTCGGGTGCACGGTGACCGGGAGGAAGTCGCCGAGCACCGCCGGCATCGCGAACTGCGCGGCGACCCCCAGCACCGCGCCGGCGATCGCGCCCACGAGGCCGAGCGCGGCCGTCTCCAGCAGGTAGATCGCCAGCACCTGCCGCGAGGTGGCGCCGATGCAGCGCAGCACCGCCACCGTGTCCGTCTTCTCCTCCAGATACGCGTGGATGGCGCTCGCCACGCCGATCCCGCCGAGCAGGAGCGCCACCAGCCCCACCAGACCGAGGAAGCGGTCGAGCTGCCGTACCCCTTCGGTGAGCGAGCGCTCCGTGTCCTGCACCGTGCGCGCGCGCACGTGCGCGGCCGAGAGCCGCGGCCGGAGCCGCGCGGTGAGCGATGCCGGGTTCTCCGTGGGAGGGAGGCGCAGCAGCGCCTCGTACTCCGCGCGACTGCCGAAGCGGAGGAGTCCCGTGGCGGGCACATCGCGCTCGGGGATGTAGACGCGCGGCCCGAGCGCTGAGGCGATCCCCACGTCCCCCGGCACGTTCCGGAGCACGCCGATGATCAGGAAGCGCGCGTCGCCGAGCGCGAGCGAGTCTCCCACGCGCGCGCCGAGCTCGGTGAGCAGCGACTGATCCACGAGGGCGCCGTGCTCGCGGTCGAGCAGGGCGCGGCGCCCCGGCGGGTCCGTCTCGATGGCGCCGTAGAAGGGGACGTTCGGCGACACCGCCCGCACCTGCACCAGGCGCGTCCCTCCCGTGCGCGGGATGACCGCCATCGACGCGAACGAGGTGGTGCGTCCCACTCCCGTGCCGCCGCGCGCGAGCGAGTCGAGCAGCGAGTCGATGGCGGGGGGGAAGGCATCGCGCGAGGTGAGCGAGAGATCGCCACCGAGCAGCGCGCGCGACTGCTCGCGGATGGAGCGCGTGACGTTGGCCGAATAGCCGTCGATCGCCACCAGCGCGGCGACGCCGATGGAGATCGAGGACATGAAGAGGAGCAACCGCCGGCGCGCGGTGCGGCTGTCGCGCCAGGCGAGGGTGGCGATCGCGCGCGCGCTCACGCGGCGCGCTCGCTGTCGTCCACCACCGCGCCGTCGGCGAGGCGGATCACGCGCCCGGCGCGGCCCGCGAGCGCCGCGTCGTGCGTGACGAGCACCACCGTGGTCCCCTCCTCGCGGTTGAGCGTCTCGATGAGCTCGATGATCCGCTCACCGGTGGCCGAGTCCAGGTTGCCGGTGGGCTCGTCGGCGAAGAGCACGCGCGGCGCGTTCGCGAACGCGCGGGCGAGCGCCACGCGCTGCTGCTCTCCTCCGGAGAGCTGCGTGGGATAGTGGTGCGCGCGGCCCGCCAGCCCCACGCGCTCGAGCAGCTCGCGGGCGCGCGCGGCGGCGCCACGCTCGCCGCGCAGCTCGAGGGGCACGGTGATGTTCTCCACCGCCGTGAGCGTGGGGATCAGTTGAAAGCTCTGGAACACGAATCCAACTTTCTCCCCGCGCAGCCGCGCGCGCTCGTCCTCCGAGAGCGTGCCGAGGTCGGTGCCATCGAGGACCACCGAGCCGGCGGTCGGGGTATCGAGACCGGCGAGGAGGCCGAGCAGCGTGGTCTTGCCGCTCCCCGAGGGGCCGACGATCGCCACGAAGGCGCGCGCGGGGATGGCGAACGACACGTCGCGCAGCACGGCGAGCGCGCGGTCGCCGCTGCGATAGGACTTCGAGAGGGATCGGGCGACGAGCATGAGATCTGGATTGTGGTGCGTGGCGGTGACGCTGGCCGTCGCCGCGTGTGGGCGCGACGGGCGATCGGCCGCGCGAGCGGATGCGGGGACGGCCGCGGCCTCGGCGGCATCCGCGCCGGCGCCGCGTGCCGATGCGGCCGCCGGATCGCGACGGACGATCATGTTCATGGGAACGAGCCTCACGGCGGGATACGGGCTCGAGGATCCCGACTCCGCGTATCCCGGACTGCTCCAAACGCGCATCGATTCCCTCGGGCTAAGCTACGACGTGGTGAACGCCGGCGTGAGCGGCGAGACTTCCGCGGGCGCGTTGCGACGCCTCGCCTGGACGATGAAGCGTCCGGTGGACGTGTTCGTTCTCGAGACGGGCGCCAACGACGGGCTGCGCGGGCTGAGCGTGGACTCGCTGCGCGCGAACGTGCAGGCGATCATCGACAGCGTGCGGCGGGCGCAGCCGCGGGCGCACATCGTGCTCGTGGGGATGGAGGCGCCGCCGAACCTGGGCGCGCGCTACACCGCCCGCTTCCGGGAGGTGTACCCCGAGCTGGCGCGGAAGAACCATCTTCCGCTCGTCCCCTTCCTGCTGGCGGGGGTGGCGGGGGTGGACTCGCTGAACCAGGGGGACGGGATTCACCCCAACATGCGCGGGGAGCGGATCGTGGCGGGGAACGTGTGGAAGGTGCTGGAGCCGCTGCTGTCGCGGTGGTACGGGCGCGGTGGCGCGCCGGCCGCTTGACGGGGGAGCGGAGAAGGGGTTAAGGTTAAAGGCTCAAAGGTTTTGCACCACGTCAAAGGCCACGGCGGCCGGCGCCAGCGGGATGCGCGCCCGGGCCGCCGTATGGCGTCCGTCGGCAGGGATTCACCCGAGACTCGGGGGTTCGTTCATGGCAGTGCCCGCAACGCAGATCCGGCGCGGAATGGTGATCGTCTTCGAGGGCGATCCGTGCCGCGTCATCGAGTTCCGCCACCACACGCCGGGGAATCTCCGCGCGATGGTGCAGACCAAGATGCGGAACCTGCGCACCGGCTCGAACTTCGAGCACCGGTTCCGCGCCGCGGATGCCATCGAGAAGGCCTCGCTCGAGACGCACGAGCTGGAGTTCCTGTATCAGGGTGGGAGCACGTACCACTTCATGAACACGGAGAACTACGACCAGCTCGAGATGGACGACGAGATGCTCGGCGACGCGGCGCAGTGGCTCCAGCCGGGGATGAAGATCCTGGCCGAGTACTACAACGGAAAGCCGATCGGCATCGAGCTGCCGAACTCGATCGAGCTGGAGATCGTGGAGACGTCCCCCGTGATGAAGTCGGCGACGAAGACGGCGTCGTTCAAGCCGGCGAAGCTGGAGAACGGGGCGACGGTGACGGTGCCCGAGTTCATCCCGTCGGGGGTGCGCGTGCGGGTGAACCCGAACACGGGCGAGTACCTGGATCGGGCGAAGTGAGGAGCGCGCCGGAGTGCATCTCCGGCGAGCGAAGCAGTTGATTCGCGCGACCGGACGCGTTAAGATTCCGGTCTCGCCGGGGCGCCCTGGGCGGCCGGCGAGTCATGGTGACCGTAGCTCAATTGGTTAGAGCACCGGACTGTGGCTCCGGGGGTTGTGGGTTCAATTCCCATCGGTCACCCTGGCACGAAGGTGCCGGGGCAAGGGTACCGGGCCCTCGCGAGCTCCCGAACCGGGCGACCGGCTCGAGACGTTAGGTCCGTAGCTCAACTGGTAGAGCACCGGTCTCCAAAACCGGCGGTTGGGGGTTCAAGTCCCTCCGGGCCTGTGCGTGTTTGACAAGTGAAGGGCTGAAGATCTGGAGCGAGCGCGAAGGCGCTCGCGACAGGATGTGGAAGTAGCGCCATTGGCGATCACGCCTGCGGCGCGATGATCTGGAGCGAACGCGCAGCGTTCGCGACTGAGAATGGAAATACCGCCTTGGCGTCCGCCAGAGGCGGACGCCAAGGCGGTATCGTCTAGGGGACTAGGACGGAGCCCTCTCAAGGCTCAAACACGGGTTCGAATCCCGTTACCGCTATATGGAAGAGGGGCCCCATCGTCTATCGGTTAGGACGGCACTCTTTCAAGGTGCAGAGAGGGGTTCGACTCCCCTTGGGGCTATCAGGGGAGTTGGTGCGGGACGAAGCAACGGGTAGTGGATCGTTGGGGCTGTAGCTCAGCTTGGTTAGAGTGCCGGTCTGTCACACCGGAGGTCGCGGGTTCGAGCCCCGTCAGCCCCGCTCGACGTAGCACGGAAAATCGGTCAGATTTCGAGGTGCGCCTGAGCGCGCGCTCGTTCGCCCTGGTGGTGAAATTGGTAGACACGCCATCTTGAGGGGGTGGTGCCGCAAGGCGTCGCGGTTCGAGTCCGCGCCAGGGCATTAGCAGGAGACGGGAGCGGCGGTACGCGGGGCGGGGGATTCCCAGTCCCGGCTGTCCGGTCCCGAGATCGCCGCCAGCGTAGCTCAGTGGTAGAGCACTCGATTCGTAATCGAGCGGTCGTCGGTTCAATCCCGACCGCTGGCTCTCGCCGAAGTCCGTATCGGACGCCAACGCCTCCCCATCGGGGAGGCGTTCGTGTTTTCGGCCCTCGCGCTAGACCGTCACATCCCCCTGCCGCGACCAGTGCGCTCCGTCCCCCTGCAATCTGCTCTGCAGGTTGCGCGTGCTGTTGAACTTCGCGTCGACCAGCAGCGCGCTCGTGACCAGGTCCGCCGGCGTCGTCAGATCGTGGTTGCTCAGCCGCTTCGCCGTCTTCGCGATCAGCGTCCACACCTCTTCCTTGATCGGTCCCTCCACGCTGGCGAACTGTGGGAACGGCCGCCGGCCGAGCTTCGTTCCGCTGCTCGTGGTCACGTGGAGCACGTCGACGCGCTCCTCCTTCGGCGCCTTCGCCGGGCGAACGGAGAGGAGCTGGTCGAACACCTCCGCGATCGCGCCGTCGTTGTTGGCGAAGTGATACCTGATCCACGCCGCCTGGTAGCACGCGGTGACGAACGGGCAGCACGTCGTTCCGCGCTGCTTGCTGAACGGTTTCTCCCCCTTGTTCGACGCCCACTTGAAGGCGCGGTAGAGCGCGTCGAAGTCGAACGTCCGGAGCTCCGGGTTCCGGTTCGCCTCACTGATCCCGAGCGCGCGCCCCTCCGAATAGCCGCTCGCCGACTTCATCTTCGTGCTGTCCGAGAACGGCGTCCGGATCTGCGGCCGGGCCCACGCCTCGGCCAATCGCGCCGCCTCCGCCGCCACGTGAGGGTTGCGGCAGGAGTACACCTGGACCGTCCCCGACAGCATGTCCAGGTCGTCGACCACCACCGCTCCATCTCCCGGCGTGGCGTGCACGATCGTGGAGTTGCTCAGGCACATGGCGGTATGCCCCGTCCCCGACGCGCTTTCCAGTCCTTCCAGCAGGATGTCACCGGCGACCGGCATGTTTCCTCCTTCGTGTGGCGTGTACCGCCCCCGCGGGGATGTGCGTGGGGCCATGGTCGCGTGTCGCGCGCCATGTGCCGGCGTGCTCTCGGGCCTCCACGCCAGTAGTCAGGTGTCAGGAGGAGACAACCTGCTCCTGCGGTGGGAGCACCGCAAGTGTTTCCGCGCGAGAGCGAGCGCTGATGCGGTTGGAGCCGCGGCGAGCCCTCGGCGGCGCTGCGGAGGCGCCCGCTTGAGAAACTCGGTCGGCCTCGCTAATTTCATGAAGCTCGGTGCGCCGAGCGATTCGCGGGCGTAATTCAGTTGGTAGAATGCCAGCTTCCCAAGCTGGACGTCGCCGGTTCGAGTCCGGTCGCCCGCTCTCCAGTCAGTGGTTGCAGGATCGAGAGTTATCGAGCCGGGGTTCCCATCGTGGACCCCGGCTTTTTCGTTGGGGGCCACCGAGGGGGACCAGGGTGATCGGCGAGCTTGCGCCGCCGCGATCGCCCTACTCGTAATGGTATGTGGTGTGTCGCTCCCCTTGCGGTGCCGCGTCGCGCGATAGAATAACAACTGACGTCCTCGCCGTCGCAGTTGTGCTCACCGCAATTGGAGCGTGACCCACATGTCACCCAGAATCTCGCGCACCATCGCGTGTGTCCTGTGTGGCGTGGTGCTGCTGGCGTGCCGGAGCGGCTCGGAGCCCGAGCGCTCCACCGACCAGGTGCTCTGGCGCGTGACGAACGCCGAGAGCGTTCCTGTCAATCCCGCGTTCGACGGCGGGACCGTCTACTTCGGCAGCGGCACGCACGAGGTGATCGCCGTGGACGGTCGCACCGGTACCGTGCGCTGGCGGCATGCGACGGAGCTCACGGGTGGACAGACGGCGGGGTTCAACGTGGTCGTGGCCGCCGACGTGGTGGCGATGGGCGACATCGACGTCTACGCGTTCGACCGCCGCACGGGCGCGCCGCGCTGGAGGTTTCAGGCGGCCGACCTCGACGAGACGGGGACCCGCTCGCTCGCGGCCGACGCCCAGACGATCTACGCGGCCTCCCTTCGTGGGCGGGTATACGCGTTGGACGCCCGCACCGGGCAGCCGCGCTGGGTGACGGATCTGGCACAAGGGGACACGGCCACGGCGAGCTTCGATCCGATCGTTGCCGACGGTGTCGTGTACGTGGGGACCAAGGCATTCAGCTCGCACGCCACCGGACGGTTCGTGGCGCTCGACGTGGCCACCGGGAGCATTCGCTGGGCGTACAATTTCACGCCGGAGCACGCGGGGCAGTACGCGGGCTGCTTCGGCGGCGCGGTGGTGTGGGGACAGCTGGTCATCGTGGGGCAGGAGGACGGGCGCATCTTCGCGTTCGACCGCGCTACCGGGTCAGTGGTATGGACCGCCCCAAGCGTGCGGCTCCCAACGATGGAGGGCGGCACACCCTGGT
>DASTSH010000005.1:0-17608 GCA_035760785.1 Gemmatimonadaceae bacterium
AGAGAGAGTTCACCTACACACGAACCTACACGCGCCGTACCTCCCTCCTCTGCCCGTCAGCTCCCCACACGCCACACGCGTTTCATGGTGGTCTACCCACTAGGTCCTATCCCCCCAGGAGCTCCCCATCCCACGGCAGCACGATCGTACTTTCCGTCTCCAGCGCCGAGAAATCCGGCTCGTACGGACCCGTGCGGAAGCCCACGGCGGTGCGGACGTCGGCGGCGCCGGCGTTCACGAGGGCGGCCACCGCCATGCGCATCGTCTCCCCGGTATCGCACGTCTCATCGACCAGAAGCACGCGCTTGCCGCGCACCTCCTGCGGCGCGGCGCCGAGGATCGCGGGAGTGTCCCGCACCCGCTCGGCGTGATAGCGACGGCTCACCACCAGCGAGTGGAACTCGCGTCCGAGAATGGCGGCGATCACCGCGCCGGGGATCACTCCCGCGGTGGCGATCCCGACCACCACCTCCGGGTCGTAGGAGCGCGCCACCTTCAAGGCGAGGGCGCGCGACAGCTCGCCGAACAACGGCCAATCCACCTCGAAGACCCCGCGGGTCCGATCGATCGCCCTGCGCCGTGGCGTCACGCGTCCCCCTTGCTCCCGATGTCCGCATCCCTGGTTCGATAAGCTACCGTCGCGGCGGGATGGATGACAGCGCGGTTGCCGCACCGCGTGACCGACGGTAACTTTGCCCGGAGTGAGCCCCGGCGCGCATCGTGCAAGACGTGCGCGCGTGCTCCCGTCCTCCGATGTCCTCGACCCGAGCCGCGATCGCATGTCCTGGTGGAGCCGCCTGACGGGTGGCAAGTCAGCGAACCCGCCCAAGCCACAGCGACTGGACTACCTGAGCGAGGCGCTGGCGCTCGAACGCCAGGGCGACTTCGACGCCGCCCTCACATCGTACCGGCTCGCGCTGCGCGATCAACCGAACGACCAGCGCATCCTTCAGAACATGGCGATCGCGTACTCCAAGACGGGGCGGCTGGACGACGCGATCCGATGCTATCGCCGCGCGCTGGAGCTCGACCCGCAGCTCTCCGGAGCCCATTACGGTCTGGCGTTCCTCCTGCTGAAGCGCGGCGAGCCCGCGGGCGCGGAGCGGCATCTCATCGCCTTCCTCGCCAATCCGCCACGCAACGCCGAGGCGGAGCGCTGGGTGCGGCACGCGCGGCAGACGCTCGAGCAGCTCCAGGATGGCGCTGGGGCCGATCCCGTCCCCGAGCCCGAATAGCGAGTGGGACAGGTCCTCGCCGTCGTCAGCCAGAAAGGCGGTGTCGGGAAGACCACGACCGCGGTGAACCTCGCGGCCGCCTTCGCGCGCCGTGGCCTCAAGACGCTGCTCGTGGATGTGGACCCGCAGGGCGCCGTGCGCTACGGCGTGGGGCTGCGCCGCGGCCACTCGCCGTACGGGATCTCCGACTACCTGAGCGGGGAGAAGGGGCTGCGCGAAGTGATCCTTCCCACGGCGCTCCCCTGGCTGCGCGTCGTGCTCGCCGGCACGGTGAGCACCCTCACCAGCCATGCGGGGTATCAGCATCGGATCGAGGAGAGCGATCTCCTCAAGGAGATGCTGGCGCTCGCCCGCGAGCGCACGCACGTGACGATCGTGGACACGCCCCCCGGCCTCGGTCCGGTGGTGCAGCGCGTGCTCGAGGCCAGCCAGCACGTGATCGTGCCGCTCCAGTGCGAGCCGCTCGCGCTGCAGACCACGCCGCAGATCCTGCGCGGGATCCAGGACGTGGTGGCGATGAACGAGGATCTCACGCTCGATGGCCTGGTGCTCACGATGTTCGATCCCGCGAGCGAAGCGTGCTGCCGCGTGTCGGACTACGTGCGGCAGCACCTGCCGAGGAACATGGTGTTCGACATCGTGGTGCCGCGCTCCGGCGCGGCCTCCGAGGCGTTCGCGGCCGGACAGCCGGTGGTCCTGCGCACCCCAGCCGATCCGGCGGCGCAGGCCTACGTCAACCTCGCCACCGTCCTCTCACAGCGCTTCGAGTGATGCGCCCGCACGCGCGCCTCGGCCTCTTCGCCACCGCGCTCGCCGGCGCGCTCGCCTGCACCAAGGTGAGCACCGACGCGAGCGCGCCGGTGGCCATCGAGCTGCGCCCCCCGCCGCTCCCCTCGGTGCTGGTGGGGGACGTGATGCGCGACTCGCTCGGCGACACGGCGCGGCTTCAGGCGGTGGTGTTCAACGCCAAGACCGACACCATCCCCGACGCGCCCGTGACCTTCCTGGCACTCGACACCACGGGGAAGATCACGGTGGACCAAGCCACCGGCATCGTGTTCGGGCGCGACACCGGCAACGCCGCGGTGGTCGCCGTCATCAGCGGGCTCCAGTCACCGCTGGACACGATCACGGTGGTCGACACCCCGACCACCTTCCTCCCCGTGGACGTCCCCCCCGAGACGCTCCGCGTCTCCTTCACCGGACGCGACACGCTGCAACCGCTGCGCGTCCGCCTGCTGCACATCTCCGGGACGGACACGGTGCCCGTGCGGCGCTGGGCCGTTCGCTACACGTTCCTGCACCCGGCGGGCTTCGACAACGCCGATTCCCTCAAGCCGCAGCTCGTGAATGCCGCCCGGCGCCCGGCGCTGCTGGACACCACCGACGCCACCGGCTCCACCTCGCGGTCGCTCCGCATCGCGGCGCTCGCGCAGGCGTTCGCGGACAGCGTGGTGGTGGAGGCGACGCCGGTGGGGCCCCCCGGTACCCCGGTCGCCGGGCAGACGATCCGGTTCGCGTTGTACGTCGTAATCCAGTAGACTTCCGGAAGTCCCCTCGCTGGAGGAGGCCATGGCCGTCACGGCGGTTCCGCAGCGTCTCACGGATGACGGGGCGCATCTCTCCCCCTCCACTCTCACCCAGCTCTTCTTCGAGGCGGTGCAGCGGCACGACCGTCCCGATGCGCTCCAGGTGAAGGTGGGTGGGAGCTACCACCCGATCTCGCACCGCACGCTGCTCCAGCGCGTCCGCCGCACCGGGCTCGGCCTCCGCGCGCTCGGGATCCCTCGGGGAGCGCGCGTGGCCATCCTCTCCGAGAACCGTCCCGAGTGGGCGATCGCCGACTACGCCTGCCTCACCGCCGGGTACGTCGACGTCCCGATCTACCCCACCCTCCCCGCGGAGCAGATGACGTACGTGCTCCGCGACTCCGGCGCGGTGGCGGTGTTCGTGTCCACGCAGGAGCAGGCCAACAAGATCGCGTCGATCCGCGGCGAGCTCCCCGCGCTCACCTGGGTGATCGGGTTCACGGGGGAGGTCACGGACGGCATGGACCTCACGCTCGCCGCGCTGGAGGCGAAAGGCGCGGCCACGGAGACCCCGGAAGTCGCCGAACGCTATCGCGAGGAGGCGCTGCGGACGCGCCCCGGCGACCTGGCGACGATCATCTACACCTCGGGGACCACCGGCGAGCCGAAGGGCGCCAAGCTCACCCATGGGAACATCGCGTCGAACGTGGCGGCGGTCACGGATGCCATCCCGTTCCTCCCCACCGACGTGTCGCTGAGCTTCCTCCCGCTGTCGCACATCCTGGAGCGGATGTTCGACTTCCTCATGTTCACCGTCGGCGTGTCGATCGCGTACGCGGAGTCGGTGGACACGGTGGTCGCGAACTTCGGCGAGGTGCGTCCGTCGATCGTGGTGTCGGTGCCGCGCGTGTACGAGAAGATCTACGCCCGCGTGCTGGAGAACGCGCTGGCGAGCGGCGCGCTCAAGAAGCGGATCTTCTTCTGGGCGCGCGCCGTGGGCGAGCGCTGGGCGGACGCGACGCTCGCGGGCCGGTCCCCCGGCACGCTGCTCGCCATGCGCTACGCGCTCGCGCAGCGGCTGGTGTTCTCCAAGCTGAAGGCGCGCGTGGGAGGACGGATCCGGTACTTCGTGTCGGGGGGCGCGCCGCTGGCGACGGACATCAACAAGTTCTTCTTCGCCGCCGGGCTCCCGATCCTGGAGGGGTACGGCCTCACCGAGACGTCGCCGGTGATCGCCGTGAACACGCCGGGGCACATTCGCATGGGCACCGTGGGGCGCCCGATCCGCGGCGTGGAGGTGAGGATCGCGCCCGATGGCGAGATCCTCACCCGCGGGCCGAACGTGATGGAGGGCTACTTCAACAAGCCCGAGGCCACGCGCGACGCGATCGACGCCGAGGGGTGGTTCCACACCGGGGACATCGGGGTGCTCGAGGACGGCTATCTGCGGATCACGGACCGGAAGAAGGACATCATCGTGACCGCCGGCGGGAAGAACATCGCGCCGCAGCCGATCGAGAACCAGATCAAGACGAACAAGTACGTGAGCCAGGCGGTGATGATCGGCGACCGGCGCAAGTATCCGGTGGTGCTGGTGGTGCCGAACTTCGAGCAGATCGAGAAGTGGGCGAAGCTCAAGAACCTGCTCTACACCGACCGCCGGCAACTGCTGGCGCACCCGATGGTGCAGGCGAAGATGAGCAAGGAGGTGCTCCAGAAGCTGCACGGGCTGGCGTCGTTCGAGACGCCGAAGAAGGTGGGGCTGCTGGAGCAGGACTTCACGATCGAGAGCGGGGAGCTGACCCCGACGCTGAAGGTGCGGCGGCGCATCGTGGACCAGCGGTACCGGGCGCTCATCGACGCGCTGTACGCGGACGAGGAGCCGGCGCCCCCGTCCCACCAATGATCCGGCGCGCCGCCGCGGTCGCCCTTCTTCCCTTCCCGCTGGCGCTGGCCTGCGCCCGAGCGCCGCGTGCGGTGCCCGGTGGGTCGGCGCCGACTGCCGTCGCGGGAAGCGGCGCCGACACCCCCGCGCCCGCCCCCGCCCCTCGCGGCATCTTCGGCGAGTGGGTGCTGTTCACCGCTCCGGACTCCACCGCGTTCACCGGCGCCCGCCGCGTGGAGCTCTCGCTCCACTCGGGCACCTTCGCCATCACCGCGTACTATCCGGACGCTCCGACGCTCGTGGTGACCGGCGCCCTCGCCGGCGACTCGTCAGGCGGTGTGCTCGTGCTCACCCCCACCGCCGCGATGCGCGACGGCGCGCCGGCGACCGACCGGCTCCCCCTCGTGCCCGGTCAGCCGATCACCATGGTCGCGAGCACCGCGGGGAACAGCCTCCTCTTCATCCCGCCCGACCGCGTCACGCGCGAACCGAGCTCGGTGTGGCACAGGTGCGAGAAGGCGGTGGAAGCTGGAGAGATCTGTAGGTAGTAGGACATGGTGGATGGACTACCAAACAACGCGTGTGGCGTGTGGGAGACTGACGGGTAGGGGGAGTAGGTAGAGCGCGAGTAGGCTCGGCTGTAGGCGGACCCTCTCTACATCCGAACCTACACGCGCCGTACCTCCCTCCTCTGCCCGTCAGTTCCCCACACGCCACACGCGTTCCATGGTGGTCTAGCCACCATGTCCTACTCTCCCTATCGTGATCGGCACCACCTTCTCATCCTTCCTCGCCACCCAGACTCTGTCGTCCCGCGCCAGCTCCTCCATGCCGTCCGGCACCGGTGCCGTGGCCGGGGCGACGAGGCGGAGGCCGGGGCGCAGCGCGGCGACCGCGGAGGCGAGCCACGTCTCCCCCGCGTGCGCCGCGTCGAGGACGATCCCACGCGCCTCGCCGGCCCGCACCGGGATCTCCCCCGCCGCGAGGGCGAGCGACACCCCGCCGCCACTCTCGATCGTTTCGGGCGCGTCGATCGCGAGCACGTGCAGCCGCTCCACCAGGTCCACCAGCGCCGGCGCGGCGGCGCCCCACGTGCCGGCGAGCACCACGAATCCTCCCGGCGTCTCGAGCCCGAGCAGCGCCGCCGCGCGCAGCGCCAGCTCCGGGTCACTCGACGGAGGAGCCGCGCCGGGGCTCGCGCCGGCATCGCGGAAGTCCGCGATGCCGCGCTCGATCGGGTAGCGGGCGCCGCACGCCGGGCAGCCGAGCACCCCCTGCACGATGTCGCGCGCCTCCATGCGCTCCGCCGACGCCACCAGCCATTCGGGGGCGTGCGGGCGCACGCAGCGCAGCGAGCCCACCAGCTCGATGAACACGGCGCCGGGTCAGGCGGAGGAGAGCCGCAGCTCCTCCACGTTCACGCGCTCCGGCTGCGTGACGGCGTAGAGGACCGCGTCGGCGACGGCGGCGGCGGGGAGCATCGCCTCGCGCGGGGGGAAGCGCCCCGTGCCGGCGCGGTGGATGGGGTCCCAGATCGGGGTGTCGGTGGGTCCCGGGGAGACGAGCGTGGCGCGGATGCCGGTGCCGCGCAGCTCGGCGCGCATCACCTCGTGCAGCGCGCGGAGCGCGAACTTGCTCGGCGAGTAGGCGCCGTTCTCCGGGAACGCCACGCGGTCGGCGACGGAGCCGATGGTGACGATGTGCCCGCGTCCGCGCTCGCGCATCCCCGGCAGCACCGCGTGCACGAGCGCGAACGGCGACACGAGGTTCACGCGGATCGTGTCCTCGAACTCCGCCGGCGTGATCGCCTCGAGCGGGCGTGGGACGAAGACGCCGGCGTTGTTGACGAGGATGTCGACGGCGCCGAACGCGTCGGTCACCGCGCGCGCGGCGCGCGCCACGCCGTCGAGCGTCGCGAGGTCGCCGGGGACGGCCATGGCGCCCTTCCCCAGCTCCCCCGCCGCCCGCTCGAGCGCGTCGGCGCTCCGTGCGAGGAGCGCCACCCGCGCGCCGGCGCCGGCCAGCGCGCGCGCGATCGCGAGCCCGATGCCGCGCGACGCGCCGGTGACCACCGCGGCGCGCTCCGCGAGCGGCAGTGTCACAGGAGGCTGTGGGTGCGCCCGTGCGCGAGGGAGAGGAACTCCTCGCGGGTGCGCGCGTCGTTGCGGAAGATCCCGCGCACGGCCGAGGTCACCGTCTGCGAGTTCTGCTTCTGCACGCCGCGCATCATCATGCAGAGATGGAAGGCCTCGATCACCACCCCCACCCCCTTCGGGTTGAGCACGTCCTGGATCGCCTGCGCGATCTCCTCGGTGAGGCGCTCCTGCACCTGGAGCCGCCGGGCGAACACCTCCACGATGCGCGGGAGCTTCGACAGCCCCACGATCTTGCCGTCGGGGATGTAGGCGATGTGCGCCTTGCCGAAGAAGGGGAGCATGTGGTGCTCGCACAGCGAGTAGAGCTCGATGTCGCGCACCATCACCATGCTCTGGTGCGCCTCCTCGAATACCGCGTCCCCCACCACGTCGGCGACGTCCATCCCGTAGCCGCGGGTGAGCCAGGCGAGCGAGTTGGCCACGCGCTGCGGGGTCTTCAGCAGCCCCTCGCGCGTCGGGTCCTCGCCGAGCAGCTCGAGCTGCCGGCGCACGAGCGCCTCGAACTCCGGGTTCCGCGGCGGCGCCGCGTCGAGGTCGAGTCCCCAGTCGGCGCGCGGCTCGCTCACCGATCCCCCCCGCACGCGCGGCCGCTCGCGCATCGGCTCCGCCGGCGGCTGCGCCTCGTTCCGCAGCTCCGCCGCCGTCGGGCGTGTCCCATCACCGTCCTTCGTACTCGACATAGTTGTTGTCCGTCTCCCAAAGTCGGAGCCGCGTGAGCCGCCCCGGATGCACTGCGGGCTCCAGCACGTGCCAGCACGCGACGACGATGTTCTCCGCCGTCGGGTTGACGCCTCGCAGGAAGTCCACGTCCACGTTGAGGTTCCGGTGATCCATCCGATCGATCAGGTGCGCCTCCACGATGTCGCGCAGGCGCTTGAGATCGATCACGTATCCCGAGCGCGGGTCGACCTCGCCGTCGACCGACACATCGAGCCGGTAGTTGTGCCCATGCCAGTTGGGGTTGTTGCACAGGCCGAACAGGTCGCGATTCTCCTCCTCGGACAGTTCCGGATTGTGCAGGCGGTGGGCCGCGTTGAAGTGAAGCCGTCGGGTGACCGTGACTCGTGGCATGGGGGCTCGGGAGTGACCGCCGAAACAACGCGGCGGGTCGACCGTCGGTTCCTGTGACCGCCTTGAGTCGACCGCGCCGCGCCTCTAACTTGCGTCCATCCGACTGCCCCCGCGCGCGGGGGCATTTCTCTTAATTGGGTCGGCCCGCATTGAAAGTCAAGCTTCTGATCGGGGCCGTGAGCAGCGTGGCGTCGACCGCGTGGTCGGCGCTCTGGACCTTCCCGAGCATGCTGCTCAGCGCCTTCCTGGTGGCCTGGGGCGCGGAGGCGGCGCAGTTCCTCATCTCGCAGGGACTCGCGCTCGCGATCCTGGCGTGGGTGCAGACGCTGCCGGAGTTCGCCGTCGAGGCGGTGATCGCCTGGGAGGCGGGACACGACGGCGCCGCGTGCTTCGTGTCCGCGCCGCCGGCGGGGTGCCATTCCCATCTCGCGATCGCGAACTTCACCGGCGCCGTGCGGCTGCTGGTGGGGCTGGGCTGGCCGATGATCTACTTCGTGGCGGCGTTCTTCCGCCGGCGCGAGGGGAAGGCGCTGGAGCCGATCCGGCTCGAGGCCGAGCACTCCGTGGAGGTGCTCGCCACGATCCCGCCGCTGCTCTACTTCACGTGGATCTGGTACAAGGGCTCGATCGATCTCGTGGATGCGGTGGTGCTCGTGGCGATGTACGTGGCGTATCTCGCGATCCTCTGGCGCTTCCCGCCGCAGAGCGCGGAGTCGCTCGAGGACGCGCCGCGGGTCACGCAGTGGGCGTACACGCGCCCCGGCCGCCTGCGCGTGGTGGCGACGGCGGGGCTGTTCCTGGCCGGAGGAGTGCTGATCTACGTCACGGCGCACCCGTTCCTGAACTCCATGCTCGCCGTGGCCACGGCGCTCGGCGTGAGCCAGTTCGTGTTCGTGCAGTGGGTGGCTCCGTTCCTCAGCGAGTTCCCGGAGAAGGTCTCCGCGTTCCACTGGGCGAGCCGCGTGCGCACGGCGCCGATGGCGCTCATGAACATGCTGTCGAGCAACGTCAACCAGTGGACGGTGCTGGCGGCGATGATCCCGCTCGTCTTCTCCCTCTCGCGCGGGCAGCCATCGGCGCTCCCGTTCGACGGCGCGCAGCGCGAGGAGATCCTGCTCACCGTGCTGCAGAGCGTGGTGGCGGTGCTGCTGCTCGTCCGCATGCGCTTCCAGTGGTGGGACGCGCTGCTCCTGTTCGTGCTCTGGCTGGCGCAGTTCCTCGTGGCGCACTGGCGCGACGAGATCATGGTGCTGTACGCGGTGTGGGCGGCGGGGCTCCTGCTCTCGTGGCTCTGGCGCGCGCCCACCGCGCCGCGGATCTTCTGGTCGCTCGTTCGCGGGCGAAGCCCCGCGGACGTTCCGGGGTAGAAAAGCACGAGCCCCGCCGGTGGGCGGGGCTCGCGATATGTGGAACGAAGAGGATTTTTGAAGCCCCGTCGAATGTATGAGGTCCTCACCATGCCTTCCGCCTTCCCCGCACTGGGGCATGACGTCGACAGTGGGTTATCGAACCCACTCGAGAGACTTGTTGGCTCAAAAATTAGAGCTCTTCGTCCCGTTCCGAGAATCAATCTAAGAGTCGCGTCCGAGCGAGTCAATCAATGACGACACCGTCGAACACCTCATCCACGCACCGTCTGATGCTGCTGCTGGCCTATCCCGTCGCGATCGCCATGCTCGTGTTCTGGGCGGTGATGACCTTTGCATTCTCCGGGCCAGGCTGGGTGCATCTCTTCCTCAGCCTCGGCATGTTCCTGCTGATCTGGCGCGTCGCCGCGGGGGGCACCGAGGAGAGCTGGCGGCGCCATCTCCAGCGGCGGCGCTGACGGCGCGCGTCACCCGCGCGCGAGCACGAGCATCGCGATCCCCCACACGAGCGTGAGCAGCGTCACGGGCACGCCGACGCGCAGGTAGTCGGCGAAGCGCATCGCCACCCCGCGCGCCGCCGCCCGCTCGGCCACGATCAGGTTCGCCATCGAGCCGAGCACCGTCAGGTTTCCGGCGAAGGTGGAGCTCATCGCCATCACCAGCCACACCAGCTCGGCGTTCGGGAGGCGCGGCACCACCGGACGCCAGAGCAGCACGGCGGGGACGTTCGACACGAGGTTCGACAGCGCGGTCATCGCCCCGCTCACCACCACCGCGTCGTGCCACGGCGCGCCGTGCACCGCGCTCTCCGCGTGCGTGGTGAGCGCCACGAACAACGGGAGGTCGCGTACGCCGCGCATCACCACGAACAGCGCGGCGAAGAACACCAGCAGCGACCACTCCACGCGCGCGAACGCCGCATCGGGGTCGCGCCGCCCGATGGCGAGCATGATCGCGCCGGCGGCGATGGCCACGAGCGGAAGCGGGAGCCCGGCGAGCCACCCCGCCACCGCGAGCGCGAACAGCGCCAGCGCCCTGGTCACGAGCGGCCGGTCGAGCACCACCGGGAGCGGCGGGGGCGATGCCGTCGGCGTCACGGCGAGATCGCGCCGGAACGCGAGCGCGATCACCGCGTACACGATCACGAGCCCGCCGAGCGCGGGGAGCGCGAGCGCCGCCGCGAACGTGCCGTAGTGGATCCCGCTCGACACGCCGATGAGCATGTTCTGCGGGTTCCCGGTGATCGTGAGCGCGCTCCCCACGTTCGCCGCGAAGGCGAGCGCCAGCAGGAAGGGCAGCGGGCGCAGTCCGAGCGCGCGCAGCGCGGGGACGAGCAGCGGCGTGAAGACGAGGCAGATCGTGTCGTTGATGAAGAGCGCGGAGAGGATCCCCGACGCGGCGACGATGGCCGCGAGCAGCGCGCGCGGGGAGCGGACGCGCGCCACGATCCACGCCGCCGCCCACTCGAAGAAGCCCCCGAGCTCCAGGTACGCGGTGAGCAGGAGCACGCCGAGCAGGAACACGAGCACGTTCGGGTCGATCGCCGCGTAGGCCTCGCGCAGGGGGAGCCCGCCCACGGTGACCATCGCCACGGCCCCGAGGAGCGATGCCGCTGGACGATTCACCCGAATACCAGGAAATTGCTGGACGGCGATGAGCGCGTACGTCGCCAGGAAGATGACGAGCCGGACTGTGGTCACGACGGGAGGGAGCGATGGAAGCGGAACAGCCGCTGAGTGGTGGTGCCGAGCAGATCCCCGTCGCCGCCGTGGAGGAGCAGCCGGCGCCGGTGACCACGGCCGAGGGGCGCACGGTGGTGGTGACGGGCGCGTCCGGGCTGGTGGGAACGCACACATGCCGCGAGCTCGCGCGACGCGGGTGGACGGTGCGCGCCCTCGCGCGCGATCCGGCGAAGGTGGCGCGGCGCCTCGTCGCGCTCCCGGTGAAGGTGGTGGCCGCCGACATCCGCGACCCCGAGGCGCTGAGCGCCGCGATGCGCGGCGCGACGGCGGTGGTGCACCTCGCGGCGATCGCGATCGAGCGCCCCGGGCAGCACTACGAGGACGTGAACACGCTGGGCACCGAGCGCGTGCTCGCCGCGGCGCGCGAGGCGGAGGCGACGCGCGTCGTGCACATGTCGCAGCTCGGCGCGTCGAGCGATTCGCCCTTCCGCTTCCTGCGCAGCAAGGGGGTGGCCGAGGACCTCGTGCGCGGGAGCGGGTTGCGGTGGACGGTGTTCCGTCCGTCGGTGATCTTCGGCCCCGAGGACGAGTTCGTGAACGTGCTCGCGCGGCTCGTGCGGCTCTCGCCGTTCGTGTATCCGCTCCCCGGCGGCGGGCGCGCGCGCTTCCAGCCGGTGGCGGTGGGGGACGTGGCGCGCGCGGTGGGCGCGGCGCTGGACACGCCGGAGACCATCGGGCATGCGTACCCGCTCGGCGGCCCCGCCGCGCTCACCCTCCGGCAGATGACCGAGCGCGTTCTGCTGGCGATGGATGAGGAGCGCGTGCTCGTGGGGGTGCCGGTGTGGCTCCTGCGGCCGCTCGTCGCGCTCGCGCAGCGGATCCTCCCTCACCCGCCCGTCACCACGTCGCTGCTCGACCTGCTCGAGGTGGACAACACCGTGGGCGACTCCTCGCCATGGCACGAGCTCGGCATCACCCCCACCCCCTTCGCCCCCGAGGAGTTGACGTACCTGAAGGACATCACGCTGCGCGACGCGATCGACTCGCTGCTGCACGGGCCGCGGTGACCCCGCTGCAGGCGGCCAGGCGGGACGGAAGTTAGCGGGATCGGCGCTCCGGTTCCATTCTTGCCACGCTCCCGGGTGTCCACCACCCGGGAGGAGACGATGACCGACCCGATGCATCCGCTCGATCCTTCGAACGAGTTGAACACGCCGCTCATCACCGGGGAGGGGCTCGTGGGCGAGGGGAACGCGCTCGCGTGGACCGATGACGCGGACCTGTTCTGGCGAGAGGCGTTCGAGACGCGCCCGTACGTTCCGGCCGACGCCCGGTACGAGGACTATCGCGGCGCCTACCGCTACGGCCACGAGGCCGCCGGGCGCAGTCGCGGCCGCGAGTGGGCCGAGGTCGAGCCCGAGCTCGCCGCGGGGTGGGAGGCGTACGAGCACCGCGGGGAGCGCGGCGCCGGGTGGGAATCGGTGAGCGAGGCGGTGCGGGAGGGGTGGCAGCGGGCGCGGGAGGCGCTGAAGCTCTGACCGGTCGCGCCCGGCGCCTTCGCGCTCCGGGCGCCCTTGGTGACGGCTGCGGGCCGGGTCAGTCGGTTCGGCGGCGAGGCGGGCCGGGCAGTCGGTCAGGCGGAAGGAGCTGAAGAACACGGCGACGGGGGCACAGGGCTTCGGCCCGCCCCCGCCGCCGTTTTCGTCGGGTGGGCGCCGCAGCCCTCGGTCGGCGACCGCCCGCAACGGCCACGATGCCAACTTGACCGACGGTTAGCTCATCCTGTCCCTTGCGCCTCTCGTTAGGCCAATCCATCGTGGAGGCGCCGAAAGGAGCACACCCGTCGTGATGCGGGACGTGCCGCAGCTCGCGGCGTCCACCCACTGATCGCGGAGACCACTCGTGCGCCGCTGTGTGCTTCACCTGGTCGTCGGGTTGGTGCTCACTGCTGGCCGGATTGGAGCGCAATCCGACGCCGATAGCGTTCACCGGCGCGACGATTGTCGCCTTGCCGAACGGGTCGTGACGACGGCCCAGCCGGCGCGGCAGGCGGCATGGGCGTGGGAGAGGATCATGGCCTGCCCGGGCGGCGCGGCGGCGGCTGGTGCCGCGCTGCAGCGACTGCGAGCCAGCCATGACACCGCGGTACTCGCCAAAGTACCGCGGGCCGCATTCTACATCCGCGACCGCGCGCTCTATACCGCGGCCCTCGACGTCGCGCGCGACACCGGCGCCAGCGCCGAGGCACGCACCGCCGGCTTCCTCACCCTGCTGTTCGAGCTGAACGACGTGTCGTACGTCTCGTACGCGGAGCTGCTCCGCGCGGATACGATGAGTTCGGATACGGTGAGCGTGGACACGGTGAGGACGGGCAAGGCGATCACCTTCAGCTACACGATCCGCGCACCATGTCCAGGGCTCGGTGTGATCAGCGACCGGCCGGGACCGTACGTCAGCGCTCCCCTGCCCACCGAGGCGCGCGAGAGCACGAGCGCAGCGGCCCTCGCCGCCATCGCCGATCCGACCACGCCGGGGGTGGTGCGCCAGAGTGCACGTTGTGTGGCAGCGGCACTGGGCGTGCTGCCCCCATGGTGATCACGTGCGAACTGTAGCTCCGCGTTTAGCTCTCGAACCCGCGCCAGCCAGGAGCGGCACGCTCCGAGTCGTCGCGCGCATGCTCCTGATGATCGCCACGTTGCGCCCGGCTCCTGCCCACGCGCAGACCAATGCGGACTCGACCTACATCCGGCGCGAGTGTCGGCTGGCGAGCCGGATCATCGCGACCGGGCACCCGGCCCCGCACGAGCGCTGGGCGGAGGGCTTCATCACCAACTGCGGCCGTGAGGGTGGCGCGGCCATCGCCGCCGGGATGCGCGCGCTCCGCACCGAGACGGACATCGCCGCGCTCAGCCGGCAGACGATCCACGCCCACATCCTGCGCGACTCGAGCGTGTTCGCCGTCGCGATGGAGATCGCCGCGGACCGCGGTGCGAGCATCCCGGCGCGCGTCTTCGCCTTTCGGAGTCTACTCTTTCTGCTGAAGCCAGATCGCCAGGTGTCCTACAGGGATCTCACCGGCGGCTTCGACGAGATCGGGGCACCGCGGGCGACGTGCGCCGTGGGCTCGTACATCGCGGACCAGTTGCAGCTCGAAGGCGCGCCACTCCCCGCGGACTACGCGAGCCGCATCCACGCCCTGGGCCGGCGGATCTTCGACGACCATACGGAGCCGACGGACGTGCGCACCGCCGCGGGGTGCGTGCCCTGATCTCGCCGCGATGGGTGGCGAAGCGAGACCTCGTGGCGCTTGCACCAGGATCACGATGGAATGGCAGGAGACGTGGAGGAACCATGCTTGGACTGCGCGTACTGTCGGTTGCATTTAGCGGGATAGCCGTCGTCGCAGCCGCCGCGGCCCAACCGGCCCGGTCGTCCGTCTCACCCCCGCCATGGTGCCAGCCCTCGGATGACCCGTTCGCACGGCGCTTTCTTTCACAGATGCTCAGGCTTGCGACCTCGGACGACTCTGGCCCCGCCGCGCTGCGGGCGTCATTGAGGAACGTGCCGAAAGCTGATACGAGTGCTGTGTGGTTGGTGACAGATGATTCGTTGTGCCACCGTGCCTCGATGTCACTCGACAGCGGCTTCTACACGTCTCCTCACGGTTACCCGTTGTATCTCGCTCGTGTCGGGGTACGGTATGTGGCGTTCCCGCCATCGGAATCGACGGTGGGGTACTGGGTTCACATGGATAGTGGCTTTCACATCATCCGTGTCACCAAGAACTAGCTGCGACGTCCGGGGGCGGCGCGGCAGCGCGCCTTCGCGGACCTGGCGACGCGGGCCCCGACGGCGGGTCAGGGCTGTGTCAGCACACCCCCTGAGTCTTTCTCTACGGGCCTTTCTCCGGCGATCTCATGACGCGAGCCATTCCCGTGACACTTGCGATGTCGATTTTGACACTGACTGCGGCTACGACACGGTCGCGTCCAGCACCGATGCCCATGGTGTCGCGGTGGTGCCTACCGATCGATGATTCTGTCGCACGGCGGTTCTTCGAGACGCTGGTGACCATGGATACGTCGTCCAGCGCACCGTGGGTGGAGTGGCGTGCCGCGCACCCGCAGCTGCCCGTAGTGCCGCTAGCCGAGATCCAGATGGTGTCCGACGACTCCCTCTGTCACTTGGCGTCCGTGGCACTCGACAGCCAGTTCTTCGATCCGCCGCGTGCGCAGTCGGTGTATCTCGCGCGAATGGGAACCAGCTATGCCACCCATCCCCCGGGCCTTACTATGGGCGAGTACAAGTACCTGGTAGTGTTCGACAGCAGCTTCCACAAGCTGGTGTCGCTGGGATGGTGAGCGCGTATTGCTGAAGGGTCGACGCGAGGTCGGCTACTCCACGACCAGCTCCGCTGTGATTTGCTCCGGAGGTCGAGCGGCAGGTGGTTGCGTGGTCCATCACTGGCCGTTCGGCAATTGCCCAATCCTACGGTCGCCGCTGTTGCGCACGCAGGTGCCCCATGCCCAATCGAGCCAGATCTCTCGTCGTTTTCGCTATGCTAGTGGGAGTCGTCCTGGCCGGAACGGCCGCGACATGGTCAGGGTCACCCAGCACGCCACCACCCTGGTGCCTCCCGGTGTCGGACACGACCGCGATGCGCATCATGGGGCACCTCACCGATCTCGTCTCGGCCGACTCGGATGTGGCGGACCTGCGGGCCGCGCTCGACAGCCTGCCCGTCGTGCCGACGGACCAGATTCGGATCCTCAACGACGAGGCCCTCTGCCAGCGGGCGTCGCAGGCGTTGGACAGCGCGTACTTCCCGCAGCCCCTACACAGCGCTGTCTACCTCGCCCAGTACGGGAACCGATACTTCGCCACGTCACCCACATACCAGCGCGGGGAGTGGCACTTCCTCGTCAATCTCGACAGCACCTTCCGGGTGCTGCATGCGTTCACGTGGTAGCGCGAGGCCGCCCCCGCACTGATCGCGGCCGTGTCTCGTACCGCGGCTGGTGATTCTCCTCGTCGGCGTCTCGGCACTCGCGACCGGCCGGCTCCGGGCATCGGAGCGCGAGCGCCTGCCGGACGTGGACGTGATGCGGGCCGGTGGGAGGCTTCAACGCCTCGGCCCCGCCCTCAGATCTCCCAGTTGCTCCACACCAGCCCCTCTCCCGGCACCGGCTCGGGGTACTGGTCGAGGCTCATCCGGAGATCGGTCCACCGCACGCGGCCGCCGAGCTGCACGAGGGTGCGGTACGCGTCGGCATACTCGGTCTGCGCGCGGAAGGCGACACGGCGCGTGCCGGTGCGGCGCGCGTAGTCGGCGAGGGCGAGCGCCGCGTCGCGCATCATCGCGCGGCGCGCCAGCGCGAGCTTGAGCACGCGCGTCTCCTCGCGCATGCGCCCCTCGACGAGCGGCGCGGTGTGGCAGAGCGCGAAGCCCACCAGCCGCCCCCCCTCGCGAAAGAGCATGGTGTCGCCGAGCCCCAGCTCGTCGGTGAGCACGACCTCGCGCGTGAAGTCGTAGCCGGGGAGCAGCTCGCTCACGAGCGCGCGGCACTCCGCGAGCGCCGCGTCGCGGTCGCGCGCGGAGAGGCGCGAGAGCAGCGTCGGCGGATGCTCGCCGTGCGCCGCTTCCATGGTCACGGTGATCGTCAGGCGGCCGGGGACGAAGCCGAGCGACGAGTAGAAGCCGATGTTGTCCATCGTCCGCGGCATCGTCTCCAGCCCGATCGTCCCCGCGCGGGCGCCGCGCAGCCAGTCGATGCCGGCGCGCACGATGTCCTTCCCCACCCCGCTCCCCTGCGCGTCGGGGCGCACCGCGAGCGGCCCCATCCACCCCTCGCGCCCGGAGCAGTGCACGATGTTGAACGCGACGATCTCATCGCGCTCGTCGCGCCACAGCAGCGCGCCGCCGGCCGCATCCTCGATCGCGTAGCGCCAGATGATGGGGTTGAGGAACGGCACGCGGACCCCCACCAGGCCGTCGCGGCGATAGCGCTCGGTGAACGCATCGCTGAACACCTGGTTGAGCGCGGGGATGTCCTCCAGCCGAGCCGGCAGGGGACCGTCGGGGTGGCGGCTCGCGCGCCACGTGCGGGCGATGGCCATCAGTCCGCGGCTCCCGCTTCCTCGAGCAGCCCCGGCTCGTCCGGTCCCGCCTCCGGCACCACGGCCGCGGCATCCTGCTGCACGGCGACGCTCGAGCCCGACTCCTCGTCGAAGCGCACCGCGATCACGTGATCGAGCATGTCCCGCACCGACTCGATGTGGGTGATCAGGATGACCTGTTCGAAGCGATCCTGCAACCGTCGCAGCAGATCCACCACGTTCGCGCGGCGCAGCTCGTCGAGGGAGCCGAAGATCTCGTCGAGGATGAGCAGGGAGAACGGCTGTCCGGCGCGCTCGGCGATCATCTGCGAGATCGCGAGCCGCAGGACGAGGTTCGCCAGGTCCTCCTCGCCCCCGGAGATCACCGGCTTGGGCAGGCCGTCCTCGAGGACGACGATGTTGTACTGGTCGTCCAGCTCGAGCTCGTCGTAGCGCCCATCCGTGAGATCGGAGAGGAACGAGCTCGCCAGCTCGGACAGCTCGGGGCGGAGCTGGAAGTTCAGGTCGGTGCGGAGGTCGGTGTACGCGCGGTCCAGCTCGTCGTGCTGGCGCTTGCGCCCGTTCAG
>DASTSH010000006.1:0-14676 GCA_035760785.1 Gemmatimonadaceae bacterium
AAGACAGTCGTAAAATGAGAGGGAGGTGCTAGGACCTGGTGGCTAGACCACCATGGAACGTGTGTGGCGTGTGGGAGACTGACGGGGGTAGATGCGAGGTAGAGCGCGTGTAGGGCGGGATGTAGAGAGAGTCCACCTACAGCCGAACCCACACGCGCCGTACCTCCCTCCTCTGCCCGTCAGTTCCCCACACGCGACACGCGTCCTTTGGTGGTCTAGCGACTAGACACACCCCCCTCCATTCCGCCTCAGCCCCAGGACCAGCAACGCAGCCACGCCATTCCCCTCGGCATCCAGCCGCTCGCGCGCGGTGCCGTCGATCTCCTCGACACTCGCGCCCTGCGCCGCCGCGCGGCACGCGAGCGCATCGGCGCTCCGCGGATCCCGCTCCACGAACGGCCGCGAGAGCACGAGCGCGCGCACGGCACCCACGTCGAGCGCGCGCTCGACCCCTTCCCGTCCCGTCACGCCGCACCCGCGCGCCACGGCACCGTCGAGCACCGCCTTCACGAGCTTCTCCTCCTGACGCTCGCGCAGCATCGATGCGCCACGCTGCGCGGCCTGGCGCAGGTCCGACGCGCTCGGCGGGATGCGGAGTCCGGGATCCACGTACACGCGCGCCGCGAGCGCGGCCGGCAGCAGCTCCACCGCCATGGTCACCGCGGCCGGCGTGCCGCCGATGACGACCCCCGCGCCGCCCCCGGCGCTCTCGGCGATCCGATCGCTCAGCTCGGAGAGCATCCGTCGCATCCCCACCCGGAGCTGCCGCTCCATCATCGCGTTGGCAGGGGCTCGCGACGCCAGTTCGATGGAGTACGACGGCGGCACCGGCGTGTGCGCGTGGAAGGTCTCGATCTCCTCGATCGCGCCGCCGCGACATCGAGTGAGCCGCGCATCTCTCGCCGTCACGGCGGCCACCAGCACTCCGCGCGCGTCCGCGCGGGCGCGGGCCGCGCGGCGGGCCCGTTCGAGATTCACGAGCTCCTCGTACCCTGTCATGCCGTCCTCCGACTGCTCCGCCCCACGGTAGGCGACCGGGGTGCGCGCCGGCCTGAATATCGGCGCGCCCTCTCCGGCGCGCCGTCGGGGGTCCATGAGGCGCACGTGCAGGAACCCCGGACGGCGTGGGGAAGGTGGTGACGGACGGCCCGTGGAGGTCAGGCCGACTGGAGGAGCTCCCCGTGCAGGGCACCGACCCACGTCACCACATCGGTGGTCTCCACCACGGCGGCGAACTCCGCGTGCAGGCTGGCGAGCGCCGTCGCGTGCATCTCCTCGGCGGAGAAGTACCGGCCGTCGTGCCCGGTCCGCTCGAACGTGCACGTGGCGTCCGCCACCACCCAGGTGTGAAATCCGAGGTTGGCCGCCATCCGCGCGCTGGTGGACACGCAGTGGTCGGTGGTGATGCCGACGAGGACGACGCCGGTGATCCCGCGCCGCCGCAGGTCCTGCTCGAGCGTGGTGCCGATGAAGGCGCTGTTCACCGTCTTGCGGACGACGGGCTCCCCCGGCAGCTCGGCCGCTTCGGGGAGCACCGCGTTGCCCGGCGCGTCTGGAGCGAGGGGGGAGGTGGGCCAGATGGAATCGTGGCGCACGTGAACGATCGGCAAGCCGGTCGTGCGCCAGGCGGCGAGCAGGCGCGCGATGTTCGCCTCCGCCTCCGGGGTACTGCGCTTCCCCCAGCGGCGGTCGTGGAACGCCCGCTGGACGTCGATCAGGAGCAACGCGGTGTCGGTGGTGAGGCGCATCTCGAGTTCCTCCGGGTTGGAGTGCCGTGGCGCGCGGCGCTTCGCATTTGCGCCTCGCGTCCCTAACTTTCCATGGGACTCCGCCGGGGTGCGGCGGACGATTCCAGGATGGGCCGCCGCCCTCGCGTCTCCAAAGCGGCGATGCGAGACATCGGCCCCACCGATGGACAGGACGAGTCATGCGCAGCGATCCCGAGCTCCGACACCTCCGCGCGTTCGTGGCCGTGGTGGACCACGGCGGCTACACGCGTGCGGCGCGTGCGCTCGGCGTGTCGCAGTCCACCGTGTCGGAGGCGGTGCTGGCGCTCGAGCGGGCGCTCGGGACGCCGCTCTTCGTGAAGGGGCGGCGGAGCGCCCAGCGCACGGCGGCCGGCGAGGCGCTGCTGCCGCACGCCCGGCACATGCTCGGCGCGATGGACGCGGCCCTCGCCGAGGTGGCGGAGGCGGCCGCCGAGGCCGCGGTGACGGTGCGCGTGGGAACGAGCGAGTCGGTGAGCACGTACCTGCTCCAGCCGGTCATCGCGGAGGCGCGCCGGGCGCACCCCCCCATCCGCTATCAGGTGACGACCGCCGACTGCGCCGACGTCCGAGCCGGTCTCGCGAGCGGGCGCTTCGACGTGGCGCTCCTGCTGGTGGAGGGGAGCGGGAGCTGGAGCGACGAGGAGATGCCGCTCGGCGTCGGGCGGTTGGTCGCGTTCGCGCAGCCGGCACACCCGTGCGTGGGGCGCGGGGCCGAGGCGGCCGATGTGTGGGAGGTCGACGTGCACCTGAGCGACGCCAGCGGCACCTTTTACGAGATGACGCGCCGCTTCCTGCAGGACGCCGGCTTGCCTCCCAACCGCCTGCATTCGGCGGGGAGCGTGGAGGGGGTGAAGCGCGCCATCAGCTCCGATCCCGCGGCGGTGGGGCTGCTGCCGGCCTACGCGATCGCGGAGGAGCTGCGGCGCGGCGTGGTGGCGGAGGTGCGCCTCGCCCCGCCGCTGGCGCCGATCGCGCTGGTGGGCCTCCTGCCGCGCCGCGGCACGATCCCCGCGCCGGCACGCGCCCTGCTCGCCGCGCTGCGCGGCGTCAGGTTGGATCCGACCGGCCCCTCCAGGATCATCGCGCTCGCGTAGCGCGCCGTCCGGCCCGCCGCGAGCGAGGGGGCCTGCCTCTTGCGTGGATGGCCCGCGCGCGTGGCGGTGGCTTCGTCACGCGCCCCGAGCGCGATGCACCGTGCGCCCGCGCATCCGCGCGACCTCCGCTTTCAGCACCCACGAGATGAGCACCTTCCTCTCGCGCCTCGGCGCGGATCTTCGAGAGATGACGCGAGAGCAGGTCGAGTACCGCGAGCTCCTGCTGAGCATCGTCAGGCGCGACCTGCTTCTCCGCTACAAGCAGACGTTCATGGGGTTCGGCTGGGCGATCTTCATGCCCGTGCTGAACACCGCGATCTTCACGGTGATCTTCACCCGCGTCGCGCCCATCGACACGGGGCTCCCCTACCCCGTGTTCGCGTTCGCGGGGCTGCTCCCGTGGAACTTCTTCGCGAGCTCGCTCCGCTTCTCCGTGACATCGCTCACCGGGAACGTGTCGCTGGTGACGAAGGTGTACTTTCCACGCGAGCTGTTCCCGCTGTCGGCGGTGCTGGTCTCGCTCGTGGACCTCGCCGTGGCATCGCTCGTGCTGGTGGGGCTGATGATCTACTATCACATCGGCGTGACGTGGACGGTGGCGCTGCTCCCTGTGGTGCTGCTGGTGCAGATCGCGTTCACCACGGGGGTGGCGCTCCTGCTGTCGATGGCCAATCTGTTCTATCGCGACGTGAAGTATCTGTTCGAGATCCTGATCACGGTCTGGATGTTCGCCACCGCGGTGGTGTATCCGGTGGACCGGGTGGGCGGGCGCCTCGGCGCGCTGCTCGCGCTCAATCCGATGACGCCGATCATCGATGCGTACCGTGACGTGCTGCTGCGCGGCACGATCCCGCCCGCGGGCCCGTTCGGGATGGCGGCGGCGGTGTCCCTGCTCACGCTCGCCGTGGCCTGGCTGCTCTTCCACCGCGCGGAGTTCCGCTTTGCCGAGAGCATCTGACGCCGCGCCGGCCGTGGTCTTCGACGGCGTGTGGAAGAAGTTTCGCCGCGGCGAGCGCGACGACAGCCTGCGCGACCTGATCCCGTCGCTGGCGCGTCGCGTGGCGAAGGGTCCGCGCCGCGCGGACGAGCTGCAGGCGGACGCCGGCGATTTCTGGGCGCTGCGCGACGTGTCGTTCGCCGTGCGCCCCGGAGAGGTCCTCGGGATCATCGGCCCGAACGGCGCGGGCAAGAGCACGGTGCTCAAGCTCCTCACGCGGATCCTGCGCCCCACCCGCGGGCACTGTGCCGTGCACGGGCGGGTGGGCGCCCTCATCGAGGTGGCGGCGGGCTTCCACCCCGACCTCACCGGACGCGAGAACGTCTTCCTCCAGGGCGCGATCATGGGGATGCGTCGCGCCGAGATCGCGCGCAAGATGGACGAGATCGTCGAGTTCGCCGGGCTCACCGACTTCATGGACACACAGGTGAAGCGCTTCTCGAGCGGCATGCACGCCCGCCTCGGCTTCTCCATCGCCGCGCACCTCGACCCGGACGTGCTCATCATCGACGAGGTGCTGAGCGTGGGCGACATGGCCTTCCAGCAGCGGTGCGTGGACCGCATGCGCCACTTTCGCGGCCGCGGTGTGGCGATCGTGTTCGTCTCGCACAACCTTCAGCAGGTGGCCGACCTGTGCGACGAGGCGGTGTTCCTGCATCGCGAGGTCCGCGCGCGCGGGCCGGTGCAGGAGGTCATCGGCGCCTACCTGGGCGAGGCTGGGGTGAGCCTGGCGAGCGCCACGGGACAGCCGATCGACATCCTGGAGGCGCGCCTCACGACCGAAGGGGGCGATCCGGTGTCGACCGTCGCCCCGGGGACGCCGCTCTTCCTGGACGTGGACTACCTGGCGCGCGAGGCGGTGGAGGACTACCACTTCGGCTTCGTGCTGCGCCGGTCGACGGACAACCTGATCGTCTACGACGGGAACGTGATGGCGGGCGAGGTGGGGCTCGATCCGGTGCACGCCGGCCAGCGCTTCCGCCTCCGCTTCGACTTCCGCGCGCACCTCGTGCGCGGCCAGTACCACCTCGAGTGCCACGTCTTCCACAATCCCAGCCAGCGCTACCTGGGACGGCTCTCCCCGGCGGGCGTGCTCACGGTCGCCGAGACGCGCACCTACGGCGGGATCGCGGACGTCGAGCTCGGCTGCTCGCGCGTGGCGGGCACGACGGAGAGCGCGGCAGGGCGCGCCTTGCCGATGGCGGGGTGAGCCGCCGCGTCCACCGCCGCGCCGGGCACGATTCGTGACGGACATCGTGCCCGACGCCGCGCCCACATCCGCCAACGACCCGCAACGCGCCATGACCGGTGCCTCGCTGACCAATCGCGTCGCCGTGGTGATTCCGTGCTACGGGCAGGCGCACCTCCTCCCCGAAGCGATCGAGAGCGTGCTCGCGCAGACGCACCCGGTCGCGGAGCTCTTCATCATCGACGACGGATCGCCGGACGACGTGGCCGCGGTGGCACGCCGCTACCCGAACGCGCGCTACATCCGGCAGGAGAACCAGGGGCTCGCCGCCGCGCGCAACACGGGGCTGCACGCCGCCACCGCGGACTTCGTGCTCTTCCTCGACTCCGACGACCGCCTGCTGCCCGATGCGGTGGCGGCGGGGCTCGCCTGCTTCGCCGGCTGCCCCGACTGCGCCTTCGTGTTCGGCAACTTCCGCTTCATGACCGAGGACGGCACTCCGGGCGCGGAGCGCGTGCGCCCGCCGGTGGAGGGGGGCGACCTGTATCACGCGCTGCTCCGGCAGAATCACGTGGAGATGACCTCCACCGTCCTGTTCCGGCGCGACCTGCTGGCCGCCGAGGGCGGCTTCCGGCGCGATCTGCGCTCGGCGGAGGATTACGAGCTGCTCCTGCGCCTCGCGCGCAGCCATCCGGCGCGCGGACACGACACGCTCGTGGCGGAGTACCGGCGCTACGCGGATCCGGGCGCGAGCCTCTCGAACTCGCCGGCGCGCATGCTCACGACCACCATGCGCGTGCTGCACGCGCAGTGGCCCTACGTTCGCGGCGACGCGCACCGCAGCGCCGCACTGCGGCGCGGGATCCGCTTCTTCCAGGACTACTACGGGGGCGAGCTGATCGACCACACGCGCGCCCTCGCGCGCGCCGGTGCATGGGGGCGCGCTGCGGGCGCCGCGGTCATCCTCCTGCGCCACTATCCGCGCGGCATCATCACGCGCATCGCGCGCCGCACGCGAAACGCCCTGCACACGGCCACCGGATGACCACGAGATCCCGCCACGAAAATCGATGCACCGGCCGGCGCGGCGGGCACGATTCGTGAGGAACGCGAGGAGTCCGCGAATTCGAGTTACCCGCAGCATGGTGAGTCGCAGTATGAGTCGTGCCGCGCAGTCTTCCCGTGTCGCCGTCGTCATCCCGTGCTACAAGCAGGCGCACTTTCTCGCCGATGCGATCGAGAGCGTCCTCGCGCAGACCTACCCCGCGGCGGAGATCGTCGTGATCGACGACGGCTCTCCCGACGATGTGGCGGGTGTCGCCCGCCGGTATCCGCAGGTCCGCTACATCCGCCAGGAGAATCAGGGGCTGTCGGCGGCCCGCAACACGGGGATCCGCGCCACCACGAGCGAGCTGCTGGTCTTCCTCGACTCCGATGACCGCCTGCTGCCGCGCGCGCTCGAGCGCGGCGTCGCTCACATCACCGCGCGACCGGACCGCGGATTCGTGGCCGGGCGGATGCAGGTGATCGACGCCGACGGCGCGCTGATCAAGTCGTGGAAGCCGTTCGTCGACTGCGACGACTACTACGCACAGATGCTCTACGACCACTGCGGCATCTACCCGCTCACCACGATGTACCGCCGATCGGCGATCGAGGCGGTGGGCGGCGGCTTCGACGTCACGCTGCGTTCGGCCGAGGACTGGGACATGGACCTCCGCATCGCGCGCCGCTTCGCGTTCCACCTGTACAACGAGCCGGTGGCCGAATACCGGCGCCACGGCACGAACATGACGGGGAACACGCGCGTGATGATGACATCCATCCTGCGCGTGCAGCACGCACAGCGCCCCCACCTGCGGGGCAACCGACGGCTCGAGGCCGCGTACCGCATCGGCGTGCGCCACACGCAGAAGAGCTTCGGCGAGGTGATCATCACGCAGATCCACGCCGACGTGCGCGAGCGGAACTGGACGGGGGCGCTGGAGAAGCTCCTGTTTCTCCTGCGGTGGTACCCACGCGTGGTGGTGGACCGAGTGCAGCTCAAGGTGCGGAAGGTGCGCGGGCGCCTCGAGCCGGCGGGGCACGAGGCACGCTCGAGCGGCTGACCGGTACCGCTCCGCCGGCGGCGCGCCCGCGAGGGCGGGGCGAGCATGGGAACGCGCGCGGAGCGGCGGGGCGGCGGCCTCATTCGTGCTGCACGCTCCACCAGTACCCTCGGGCGACCCTCCGTCCACCACACGGGGCGGACGCGTCCGGCAGATCCCATGATTCCGCATGCACGGCTCCTTCGATCCGGCACTGGTCGCGCTGTCGCTCGTGATCGGCGTGCTCGCCTCGTACACCGCGCTCGACCTGGCGAGCGGCGTGGCGGCCGCCAGCGGGCGCCGCCGCCTGGCGTGGATCGGCGGCGGCGCGGCCGCGCTGGGGATCGGCTTCTGGACCGTGCACTTCGTGGCGATGCTCGCCCTGCGGCTCCCGATCCCCACGCTCTTCCACGCGCCACTCATGGGCGTATCGGTACTGGTGGCGGTGGCCGCCACCGCCATCGCGCTCTACGCGGTGAGCGGTCCCACCGACCCCTCGCGCCTCGCGGCCGCCGCCCTGGTGATGGGCATCGCGCTCGCGGCAATGGACTACATCGGTCTCGCCGCGCTGCGCATCCCGGTCACGGTGCACTACGACCACGGGCTCGTGCTCGCCTCCGTGGCGATCGCCATCGCCGCCGCGTGCATCGTGCTCTGGCTCGCGCTCCGGCTGCGCACGGGGGAGAGCGCGCGCTCGTGGTGGCGCAAGGCGGCGGGGGCGACGACCATCGGCATCGCGATCGCCGGCGTCCAGTACACGGGGCTGGCCGCCGCGCGCTTCCTGCCGGGTCCGGGCCGCCCGGTGCTCACGGAAGGCGACCTCCTCGCGAGCACCTCGCTCGCGGTGTTCACCGTGGTGGCGACGCTCGTCATCCTCGGCCTCGCGCTCGGCGGGATGCAGCTGGATCGGAGCATCCGCGCCGCCGCGGCCGAGGCGGCGCTGTTGCGCGAGCGGGCGCGCCTGGAGGCCGAGCGCTCCGCCATCCTGCGCCAGATGACCGACGGCGTGATGATCGCCGATCCGTCCGGCCGCATCACGTTCGTGAACGATGCGGCGCGCCGGATGCACGGCGATGCCGCGCCGGGGGTCACGGTGGAGGAGTACGCCGCGGCGAAGCACCTGTACACCCCCGCCGGGATGCCGTACCCGCCGCATCTGCTGCCGCTCGTGCGCGCGGCGCGCCACGGCGAGACCGTCACGGACGTCGAGGTGCGCATCCGCCCGGCCGGCGGGCGGCAGGTGATCGTGCTCATGGGCGCGGCCCCCGTGCAGGCCGACGACGGCAGCCGCATCGGCGCGGTGTTGGTGATCCGTGACGTGACGGCGGAGCGGGAGATCGCCGCCGAGCGCGCCGCGCTGCTCGAGGTCACGGAAGCCGCGCGCGCGGCGGCGGAGGCGGCGAGCGCGTCGAAGAGCAGCTTCCTGGCGACCATGTCGCACGAGCTGCGCACGCCGCTCAACGCCATCCTCGGGTACACCGAGCTGCTGGAGATGCAGCTCGCCGGGCCCATCACGGACGCGCAGCGTGGATACCTCGGCCGAGTGCGCGAGAGCGGGCGGCACCTGCTGGGATTGATCAGCGAGGTCCTCGACATCGCGCGCATCGAGGCGGGGCGCATGTCGGTGGGGGCGGCGGAGGGGCGCATCGCGCCCCCCCTCGAGGCGGCGATCGCGCTCACGCGCCCCAGCGCCGCGGCGCGCGGCATCGAGCTCACCCTCCGGTGCGGCGATCCGGCATCGCTCCGCTACGTGGGCGACGAGGCACGCGTGCGGCAGGTGCTGGTGAACCTCCTCGCCAACGCGGTGAAGTTCACCCCCGAGCGCGGGCGGGTGACCGTGGACTGCGGGATCGCGAGCGCCATTCCGGGACACGCCGCGGCGCCGCCCGATGCTCGGTGGGTCCACATCGACATCCGCGACACGGGAGTGGGGATCGCCCACGAGCTGCACGAGGCGGTGTTCGAGCCGTTCATGCAGGTGGAGAGCGGGCCGACGCGCACCCGGAGCGGCAGCGGCCTCGGGCTGTCGATCAGCCGGCAGCTCGCTCGGCTCATGGGCGGGGACATCACGCTCGAGAGTACCCCGGGAGTCGGGTCCACCTTCACACTGTGGCTGTGCGCGCCCGTGCGGGCGTCGGGCAGGCTGCCGGATGGCGCGCTCCCGGGCGCGGCGCGGGAGATGCGTGCCGGCGTGCGCGCGATCGGCGAGCGCCTCACTGCCGGCGTCGTGGACGAGATCGCGGCGCGCATGGTCGAGCGCCTGCGAAGCGAGGAGGGCATCCCCGCGGCCCGCGGGCGCGACGATACCGTGGTCGAGGACCACATGGCCACCTTCCTGCGCGAGATCACGCAGCTCCTGGCGTTCTCGGGCGTCGGCGGCGAGGAGCCGGCGGACTTCGCCGCGGATGGCACCGAGATCCAGCGCGTGATCTCAGAGCGCCACGGCGCGCAGCGCTTCCGCTACGGCTGGAGCGAGATGGACGTGGAGCACGAGTTCCGGATCCTCGGCGAGGAGGTGGAGTCGGCGGTGCGGCGCGCGATGGCGACGAGCACCGGCGATACGAGCGAGCGCGCGGTGGAGATCATCCGCGGGACGATCGAACGCGCGCGCGACGTGAGCCTCCGCGGCTACCGCATGGCGGCGAGCACGGCGCCGCGCGGGTAGCACGCCGCGAGCACGCCCCCGAGTCCGGCGTGCCCTCACACGGTGTGTCCCCGATTCGCCGACGCAACTTCCTCCGTTCGCCGACGGAGCGCGCGGCGGCTCCGACACACCTTCATCTCGCGCCGTGAGGCGCCGCTCGTCCACGCGCACCCGTCCTCCATCCGGAGCCCGCCGTCATGCCGAAGCTCTCGCGACTGCTCACCATCGTCGCGGCCCTGCTGCTCGCGATCGCCATCGCGCTCCCCGTCTGGCGCATCCGGCTCATCGCGCCGCAGTACCCGGAGGGGCTCGGCATGCAGATCCGCCTCCACACGGTGGAAGGGGTGAAGGAGCACGACCTGGCGAACATCAACGAGCTCAATCACTACATCGGCATGCGGGCCATCGATCCGGAGGTCATGCCGGAGCTGCGCTATCTGCCCTGGGTGGTGGGCGCGCTCGCGGCGGCGGGGCTCGCGGTGGCGGCCGCCGGACGGCGGCGCGCGCTGTACGTGTGGCTCGCGGGGTTCGGCGCGGCCGCGGTGGCCGGCCTCGCCGACCTGTGGCGATGGACGTACACGTACGGCCATCACCTGGACACCGAGCACGCGATCATCAAGGTCCCGGGGACGGTCTATCAGCCACCGATCCTGGGCACCCGGCAGATCCTCAACTTCACCGCGTCGTCGTGGCCGGCCGCGGGCGGGATCCTGATCGTCGCGGCGTTCGTGCTGGCGGCGACCGCCGCGTGGATGACGACGCGGCGCACGACGCGTCGCGCGCGCGTCGCCGGCGGCGGCTCGTCTCAGCTGCCGGCGCGCACCGCGCGGCTCGTCACGTAAGCGTCGAACAGCTCGTCGAGCGCCCTGGGTGGATGCTCGGCGATCCCCTCGTGGATCGGCGAGCTCTGGATGACGTCCGAGCGCGGGGCGGTGAGCCAGTGGAAGCGCTCCGATGTCGGGATCAGCGCCACCGGCCCCGCCGCCGGGTCGCCGGCGCAGATCGCCTCGCACGACCGGAGATAGCGCGCGAGCATCTCCGCATCCACGTCGGGGGCCAGCGCGCGGAGCACCGCCGGGTCGGTGAGCACGCGGATGCCGAGGTATTCCACCGTCCGCGCGTGCACCACCACGCCCACGGGGACGAACACCCCCAGATGCACGTGCGGCACCACGCGCAGCACGGCGAAGTCGTAGGAGATCCAGCGGTCGGCGGTCATCGTCTCGCGGAGAGCGGGCGCGGCGGCTCGCGCCGGACGCGGTCGCGCGCGGCGGCCGCTTCGGCCACGAACGCGCGCGGCGCGCGGAGCCGGGTGCCGAGATACTCGATGTAGCGCTCGCGCGCCGCGGCCGGGGAGGTGGCGCCGCCGGCATGCGCGAGCAGCGCATCGGGAACGCGCGCCAGTACCTCTCGCAGCACCGCCTCGCCGAGCCGCGGGGCGAGCCGCGCATCGGCGCGCTCGATGTCTCCGGCGCGCGCGAGCAGCACGTGCTGCGCGATGAGGGGGAACGGCGTGCGCGCGCGCGCCTCGTCCACCGCCGACCAATCGTGGTGCGCGTACAGCGTGGCACCGTGGTCGATCAGCCATGGCTCTCGCCGCCAGATGAGCAGGTTCGGGTTGCGGTGCGTGCGGTCCGGGTTGGTGAGCAGCGCGTCGAACCAGACCACGTCCGCGGCGAGCTCGGGGCTCACGCATTCCCCCGCTGCGGCCGGATCGAAGTTGAAGGCGCCATCCAGGTAGCGGGCGCCCACGTTGAGGCCGTGGCTCGCGCGCAGCAGGTCCTGGATCTCGGGGTCGGGCTCGCCGCGGCCGAAGGGCGGCGGCACCTCGATCAGCGCGAGCTCGGGGGTCGGGAGCGCGAGCTCGCGGGCTATCAGCCCCGCGATCAGCTCGGCCACGAGCGCCTTCGCCCCCTGCCCCGCCCCCCGGAACTTCGTCACGAACAGCCCACCGCCATCCGTGTCCACCACGGCGGGGAGGGATCCCCCCTCGCGCAGGGGCTGGAGATAGCGGGTGGCGGTGAACGTCGGAAGGTCGATCACGTCGAATGCGGCCTGGGACCGGTCACGGAGTGGGGGAAGCGCCTTGCCCCCCGCCGGCGCGCGCCGTGCGACGCCGGGCAGGAGCAATCTGCGCGCGCGCGGCGCCCCACGGAAGCGCGGCGGTCACGGTGGTCGGAGCCCTCGTCATCTTGGTCGTGGTGGCAAGCGGTCTGCACTGGAGTCACCGGTCCCAACCCCACGAGCCGTTCCCGATGCAGACTTCGCGCGCCCTCGAGCAGGGCCTTCTCAAGAACCTCCTCACCGACCCCGTCACGGGGCTGCCCAACGCGCTGTACGCCGAGCTGATTCGCGAGCGTGAGGAAGCGCGGGTTCGCCGGGAAGGCGGCACCGTGCTCTATCTCTCGATGATCGTGCGCGGCGGCACCGAGCAGGTGCGCCGCATGCTGCTGGTGCATCTGTGCACGCTGTTGCGCGGCAGCGACGTCGTGGCCGCCGAAGGGTGGCAGCGACTCCTCATCCTCTGCGCCGTCGCGGCGCCGGGGGACCGCGTGGCCGTGACGCAGCGGATCCGCGAGGCGGTCTCGGAGCTGAACGAGGGGCTCGCCCGGGAGCTGGCGCTGACGGTGGAGTTCGAGCGCGACGAGGGGTGAGCGCCGGTCACCGGCACGGCGGGATCACCGGTCGTCGATGTCGAAGTAGGCCTCGATCGTCCAGGCCACGGCGCGGTCGGTGAGCACGCCGCGGAACCAGTCGTTCATCTCCGCGAGCGCCACGTCGCGCACGAGCGTCTTCACGGCGACCAGGAGCCGCTCCGGCGGCACCCCGGCCGCGCGGGCGTTGCGGGCGTAGGCCGCGACCACCGCGCGCAGATGGGTGGAGGCGAAGTTGCGGGTGCGTTGCGCGGCGTCGATGGCGCGTACGATCTCCGCCGCATCCGAGTGGGCTGCGGTGGAGTTCAGATAGTCCGGCGGAGCAGGTCTGGCCGGGGGCGGCGTGCCGGCTTTCTCGTCGTGGGGCATCTCGTTCATCTACGCTGCCGCGGCATGCCCCCACGGCCGGGATCGCGCGGTCGCGCGATGACACGCCGCCCGACGAGCGGGCGGCGGTGCGCGCCGGGCGACCCCGAGAGGCCCCGGCACGCGGATGACCTCGCCGGCGACTGCAAGATGTGCGCGCGGCAGCGAGGCCGCCCGCCCGCGTCAACGCGAGCGCGCCCTCGTGGTCCCGGTGCGGGTGGTGGTCCGAGTCCGCGAGGAGCTCCCCGCGCGCGACGTGGTCCGCGTCCCTGAGGAGCTCCCGGTGCGCGACGTGGTGCCGCCGCGTGACGACGAGGTCCCGCCGCGCGACGACGCCCCGGTGCGCGCGGTGCGCTTGGTCCCCGCGCTGCTCTTCCGCTTGCCGTGCGGGTGGTGCACCGACGCTCCCGACTGTCCGGCGGCGCGCTTCCGCACTGTCTCGCGGCTCACGAGCTTGTTGAAGTTGCTCCGCTTCCCCGATGCGGTCCGGTCCTGGTAGACGAGCGCCAGACCGTTGTCATCGAAGGCCTGGAACCACTCGTCCCAACTGATCGGCTGGAGCGACGAGGCGCCGCTGTATCCGGGCAGGTCGATGCGGATCATCCCGGGATCGCTCCGGCCACCGGTGCCCTTCACGCATGCCGGGTGACCGCCGCGCCGCTCGGCCCAGCGCCGGATCGTGTCGTGGTTCGTCGTGGTCTTTCCGGTGTGTGCTGCCATCCTACCCTCCCAGGTGAAATGCCGGCGGCGACCCACGAGGGAGCCCGCTTCGGATCCGGCCGTCGCCATCGATCGCGAGTGCCCTGCCGCAAGCGAGATGCCGCCGGCCCATCGCATCGTCCACCCTGCCGTTGCGCATCGCGCGATCGATCGTCACCCGGGAGTGCGCGCCGCCGCGCGGCGGTGCGCCGCGCCGCTCGGGAGGCCGCCGCGCCGCGCGATGCGCGGCGCTCCCGCGCGGGCCCGCCAGCCGTACCGGTCTCCCCATTCGCTTCGGGCTCCGCCCATGTCGCCACGCTCCACCCCTCCCTGCCCGCACGAGCAGCGCCCCGGCACCAAGGTGTGCCTGCACTGCCGCCGCGAGGCGCGTCTCGCGGCGCGCGCGCGCCGGCGGCGGTCGCTCGTCCGCTACGGCCTTGCCGGCGTCACGATCGCCATCCTCGGCGCCGCTGGCATCGCGGGTGCCACGGCGCTGCAACGCCGCCCCCCGCGCGCGCTCCCCTCGCGAAGTGCGGCCACGCCGGTCACCGGCCCCGACGCATCCCTCCATCCGAACAGCGATGGCAGCGCGACCACCGCACCGGCGGCGATCGCGGGTGGTCCCGCCACGACGGCATCGCGCGGCGCGCGTCCCGCGCCGGTGGTGGCCGAGGGACGTACCGCTCTGCGCGACGGGATGTTCGCGGTGCGCGCCGGTGACACCGTGACCGTGCACTTCGACACGCCGTTGGCGCGCACGCGCCGCCCGCTCAAGTTCGAGCGCATCGTGCGCACCACGCTTCCCATGGTGTTCGGCGCCGCCGCCGACTCCGCCCTCTCCCCCCTCCGCGACGGCGCGATCGCCGAGGCGGGGGAGCTGCTCTCGGAGCTCCCGTCGCGTGGCGTACGCCTCCCGACGGTGGGAGGGTGGACGCTCGCGCTGTATCCGGAGACGCGGCCGGGGGAAGATGGGCCGCTGGTGATTTCCTACCGGGTGGCGGTGACACGGTGATGGGGGGTCGTAGGGCGTAGTCGCTAGACCACCATGAAACGCGTGTCGCGTGTGGGGAACTGACGGAATGAGGAGGTAGGTAGAGCGCGAGTAGGTTCGCGTGTAGGTGAACTCTCTCTACATCCGAACCTACTCGCGCTCTACCTAGCCCCTCTTCCCGTCAGT
>DASTSH010000007.1:0-27595 GCA_035760785.1 Gemmatimonadaceae bacterium
GTAAGGGCGTAACGAGAAACGCGACGAGGCGCCGGCCATTGCCGGCGCCTCGTCGCGTTTCCACATCTGTGCTCTTGTAGTTCCTGCCCCGGTCTCCGCCTCTCCCAAGATCCCCCCGACCCCCGACCTCCGGCCCCTAACCGCCGATGTTCCGCTCCACCTCCGCCGTCGCCCCCCGTGCATGGAGGGCCGTGGTGCGGACGAACTCCTCCGCGGCCTCCACCAGCGCGCGGCCGGCGGCGCGGTCGGGGAGGGAGGCGACGTTGATGCGGACGTTGTAGGCGGCGCCGCGGCAGGCCGCCTCCGCGAGCAGGGCGGCGACGCCGGCGTCGGAGACGGCGTTGGTGTTCCCGCGCACCGCGCACACCTCGGCCAGCGCGGCGACGTCGGCGCAGGCGCGGGCCGTCTCGAGCGGGACCTCGCTCGCGCCGATGAGCGCGGCGGTGATGGCGGCGTTGCGCCGGTCGGTCTGCTCCGGCGTCTCCTTGGGGAGCTTGTACGCCTGCGACACGGCCTCGTACGAGCGCGCGTCGAGCTGCACCAGCTCGGTCAGGCGCTGCCCGAGCGACGCGGCGCGCTGGGCGATCTCGCGGAACTCGTCCTCCACGGCGGCGTACTTCTTCTTCCCCAGCGTGAGCCCGGCCACCATCCGCGCGAGCGCCGCGGAGAGCGCGCCGGCCAGCGCCGCCACGCTCCCGCCGCCAGGCGTGGGTGATGCGGAGGCCACCGATGCCACGAAGTCGCTCACGCTCTCCCCGCCGCTCATCGCGGTGCGCAGCCGGCGCTCGAGCACCTGCTCGGGGGAGAAGTTCGCGAGCTGAAGGTGCCGCGCGCCGGCCTCGATGAGCGCGCGCTCCGGCACCAGCCCCACGATCTCGCTCCACGTGGGGCTCACCCCCCGCGCGGCGGCCTCCATCTTCACCATGTCGAACGCGCGGTGCATCGGCGTGCGCTCGATGTCCACGAGGTTCATCGACACCTGCGCCTGCGCGTCGACCTCGAGACCGAGCGCCTTGACGTAGCGCAGCCCGCCGGAGGAGCCGCGCACGGCCTTGGCGACCTCCTTCGCCACCGGGACGTTGTCGGCGCCGCCGAGGTAGACGTTGTACGCCACGAGGAAGGGGCGGGCGCCGATGGCCACCGCGCCGGCACTGGGATGGATGTGCCGCGGGCCGTAGTCGGGATCGCGCTCGGGATCCACGCCGATCGACTCGCGCAGCCCCTCGAACTCGCCGCGCCGCACGTCGGCGAGGTTCTCGCGCGACGGGCGCGTGGCGGCGCGCTCGTACAGGAACACGGGCACCTCCAGCTCGCGCCCCACCCGCTCGCCGAGGGTCCGGGCGAGGGCGATGCAGTCGTCCATCGTCGCCCCCTCGAGGGGGATGAAGGGCACCACGTCCGCCGCGCCCATGCGGGGGTGCTCACCGCGGTGCGTGCGGAGATCGATGCGCTGGCGCGCCTCGCGGACGCCGGCGAACGCGGCATCCACGGCGCGCTCGATGGGCGTGACGAAGGTGATCACCGACCGGTTGTGGGACTCGTCGGAGGAGACGTCGAGCACGTGCACGCCGTCGACGGCGGCGATCGCATCGCGGATGGCCTGCACCACGTCGGGGCGACGTCCCTCGCTGAAGTTGGGGACGCATTCTACGAGTTTCATGGATGATCGGGTGGAAGGTTACGGGTGGCGCAGCGTCTCGAGGAGCCAGCGGTGCATCGTGGGGCTCCCCGCGGCGATGGATGATGGCGCGAACGGCACCGCGCCGCCGGTGGTCGTGGTCACCACGCCGCCGGCCTCTCGGATGATGAGCATTCCGGCGGCGAAGTCCCAGGGGGAGAGCGTGAGCTCCCAGAACGCCTCGAAGCGCCCGCACGCCACGTCGCAGAGATCGAGCGCGGCGGAGCCGGCGCGGCGCACGCCGGCGGTGGCGCGGGAGACGGCGGCGAGCTGCGGGAGATACGCGTCGAGCTGCTCCGGCGCCTTGAAGGGGATGCCGGTGCCGATGAGCGCGCGCGACGGCTCGGCGATGGTGGAGACGGCGATCGGCGATCCGTCGCGCATCGCGCCGCCGCCGAGGGTCGCGGCGAAGCACTCCCCCGACGCCACGTTGCGCACCATGCCGGCGACGAGCGCGCCGTCCACGAGTGCGGCGATGGACACCGCGTACTCGGGGTAGCCGTGGAGGAAGTTGGTGGTGCCGTCGAGGGGATCGACGATGAACCAGACGCCGGCGGCCGGCGCCGCGTCCGGCGAGAGCTCCTCGCCCATGATGCGCGCGCCGGGAACGGCGTCGAGCAGCGCATCGCCGATGATGCGCTCCGCGCCGGTGTCCACGTCGCTCACGAAGTCGGCGCGCGCCTTCGTGTGCCACTCCAGCCCGCCGAGCGTGCGCGCTCGCTCGCCGATGAAGCGGGCGGCGACGTCGGCCGCGTGCGTGATGTGGCGCAGCAACGCGTGCGCGTGCTGGTTCGCTTGCACCGTCATCCCCCCTCCTCTAGCTTGCACGGATGCCCAGGATCTTCAGTGGAATTCAGCCGTCTGGCGAGCTGCACATCGGGAACTACCTCGGCGCGGTCAGGAACTGGGTGGAGCTGCAGGACCGCTACGAGTGCATCTACTGCATCGTGGACTACCACGCCATCACGGTGCCGTACGAGCCGGACGACCTGCGCCGCCGCACGCGCGACATGGCGGTGTCGCTTCTGGCGGCCGGGTTGAACCCGGAGAAATGTACGCTGTTCATCCAGTCGATGGTGCCGGAGCACACCGAGCTGGCGTGGATCCTCAACACAGTGACGCCGCTCGGCGAGCTGGAGCGGCAGACCCAGTTCAAGGACAAGGCATCGCGCCAGGAGAGCGTGATGGCCGGGCTGCTCAACTACCCGGTGCTTCAGGCGGCGGACATCCTGCTCTACCGCGCGGACCTGGTGCCGGTGGGAGAGGACCAGCTCCAGCACCTGGAGCTGTCGCGCGAGGTGGCGCGGCGGTGGAACACGAAGTTCGGCGAGGACTATTTCCCCGAGCCGAAGCCGCTGCTCACCGCGACGCGCCGCATCATGGGGCTCGACGGCCAGGCGAAGATGTCGAAGTCGATGGGGAACACCATCGGGCTGCTGGAGGCGCCTGATGCGGTCTGGGCGAAGCTGCGCCCCGCGGTGACCGACCCGGCACGGGTGCGCCGCACGGATCCGGGGACGCCGGAGGTGTGCAACATCTACCACCTGCACCAGGCGTTCAGCGATCCCACCACCGTGGAGCACGTGGCGACGCAGTGCCGCACGGCGGGGTGGGGGTGCATCGAGTGCAAGCAGGTGCTGTTCGAGTCGATGATGCGCGAGCTGGCACCGATCCGCGAGCGCGCCGCGGAGCTGCGCGCGAATCCGGGGCTGGTGGACGAGGCGCTGGCGGCGGGCGCGGAGCGGAGCAGGACGATCGCGAGGGAGACGATGCGGGAAGTGAAAGAACGGATGGGAATGAGGTAGGGAGTAGGACATGGTGGCTGGACCACCATGGAACGCGTGTGGCGTGTGGGGAACTGACGGGATGAGGAGTGAGGTACGGCGCGTGTAGGCTCGGCTGTAGGTGGACTCTCTCTACATCCCGTCCTATACGCGCTCTACCTAGCTCCTCATCCCGTCAGTCTCCCACACGCCACACGCGTTTCATGGTGTTCTAGCGACTAGGTCCTAGACCCCAAGAGCCCGCAATACTTCCCGATCTACGGCCGCGGAGAGGCTCTCCCTCCGCGAGTACGGCCCCGGCACGTACTTCCGCGACATCACGCCGAGCTGGCTCTGCTCGCAGATGTGCCAGTCCTCGCGGTTGGTGCGCTCCCAGAACGCGACGGCGTCGTCGGGGTTCCAGCGCGCGTCGGCGAGCGAGTCGGGGTGGAAGAGCCACTCGCAGACGATCCGGGTGCGTCCCGCCGACAGGGGCCAGAGCGTGTGCGCCATGACGTAGTCGGGGTGCAGGCTGAGGAGCAGGTTCGGGAAGATCGAGTAGTAGTAGACGCGGCGATGATCCTCGGCGGGGAGGTCGCCCACCGGGACGCCGCACGCGCGGCCGCTCATCGTGAGGCTCTCGCTTCCGGCGTTCAGCATCATGAAGCCGCCGAGGAAGGGGCCGTCCACCAGGTCGTTCTCCCCGCTCGTGGGGGGGGTGAGCCGTGCGAGCGCCGGGTGCACCGGCGCGCAGTGGTAGCACTCGGAGTAGTTCTGGAGGATGAGCTTCCAGTTCGCGGCCACGTCGTACTCGATCGTGCGTCCCACGCCGAGCGAGGGGAGCCCCCACCGCGCGAAGCGGCCGATCAGCGGCGCGAACGCCTCGTGGAACGGGACCGGCGCATCGTCGAGGCAGATGAAGAGGAATCCCTCCCAGCTGGCCACGGACAGCGCGTGGAGCGGCCAGTCGTCGCGGTCGAAGTCGTCGATCGCATCGGACGACGGGGCGCCGAGGAGATGGCCGTCGAGCGCGTAGGTCCAGGCGTGGTAGGGGCACTGGATGTGCCCCGGGAAGTTGCCGTGCGATGTCTCGCACAGGCGGCTACCGCGGTGGCGGCACACGTTGTAGAACGCGCGGAGCGTCCCCGAGGGATCGCGGGTGATGATGATGCTCTCCCCGGCGGCCTCCACCACCACGAAATCTCCCGGCGCGGAGACGCGGTGCTCGCGGCCGGCGCACAGCCAGCGGCGCGCGAAGATCTTCTCCATCTCCTCGCCGAACAGCTCCGGGGAGGCGTAGTACCGGCGCGGAAGGGCTCTCGCGCCGGCCGTGGGGATGTCCGTGGTCCGGTGGAAGGTGGCCACGCCGCGCTCCGGGAGTGAGGGGTCGCCTCAACTTACATGCGCGCTCCGGGGCCGGAAGAGCGGGAGCGGTGCTTGCGCGCGCCCCGCGGTGCGCGTAGCGTCCGTCGTCGCGGCCCCTCCGCATGGCTCTTGCAGGCGCTCACCGGCAACTTCCGCTGCGAGCGACTCATGGCGAACGATCGAGGATCAGAGGGACTGCTCACGCTGGTGTGCGTGATGTGCGGCAAGGAGAAGTTCTACGAGACGCAGCCGCCGGAGACGGTGACGTGCGATCGGTGCGGCAGCACGGTGTTCCGCACCTTCCTCACGCCGACGAAGGCCGACGAGGCGACGCTCTCGCAGCTCGAGGAGACGTCACGGAGCGTGGCGCTGGACGAGGAGTCGCCCGACACGGATCCAGGTGACGTGCTCGATGTGAACAACCCCTAGCGCTCTCGGAGGGCGCCATCCACTTCGCCGATCTCCTGGCCGCCACGCCCGCCGATGCGCGCGCCGTCGCGACCTCGCTCCGGTTGGATCTGCTGGTCAAGCTGACGCTGGCGACGATCTGCGGCGGCGCGGTGGGATTGGAGCGGGAGCTCTCCGGGAAGCCGGCGGGGCTGCGCACGAACATTCTCATCTGCGTGGGCGCGGCGCTGTTCATGCACCTGTCCATCACCGTGGCGCTGATCGGGAGGGCGTCGACGGGGCAGCCGTACGGCGACACGACGCGCATCGCGGCGCAGATCGTGTCGGGGATCGGCTTCCTCGGCGCCGGCGCGATCCTCCACTCGCGAGGCGCGGTGGTGGGGCTCACCACCGCCGCCACGATCTGGGTGGTGGCGGCGATCGGCGCGGCGGTGGGGGCCGGCGGGTACGTGGAGGCGGTGGGGACCACGGTGCTGGTGAACGTGGTGCTGGTGGGGCTCCGCCCGGTGGAGGGGTGGCTCCTCTCGAAGCGGCGCACGGTGAGCGCCGTGGTGCGCGCGGCACCGGGGACATCGTTCGAGGACCTCGAGACGGTGATCCACGGCACCGGCGTGCAGATCGTGGCGCGCGCCACCTTCGACCATCCGGACGACCGCACCTTCGAGCTGCGGCTCGCGGGAGCCGCCAAGCAGCTCGATGCGCTCGTGGACGTCCTGCAGCGGCGCACGGACGTGATCACGGTGCAGCTCGACTGACGCGGTGCCGCTTGACTGACGCGCCACGCCTGCTGGTGGCGGACCTCCGCGCGAAGGCGCCGGTGTGGCGCTTGCCGGAGAGTGGTGCCACCCGCCTCGCCGCCGCCGCACCCGAGGGGTGGCGCGTCCACATCGTGAACGCCCCCACCGTCTCCGATGGCGATGGCGGCACGGCGCCGAGCGCGGAGGCGCTGGACGCCGTGGCGAGGGCCGAAGCGTACGTGGGGTTCGGCATCTCGCGCGCGCTGTTCGCGGCCGCCTCGCGGCTGCGCTGGATCCACTCCGCCGCCGCTGGGGTGGGGGGACTGCTCTTTCCCGAGCTGCGCGACAGCGATGTGATCGTGACCAACTCCGCCGGCGTGCACGCGGAGCCGATGGCGGAGCACGTGCTGGCGGGGGTGCTCCACCTGCTGCGCGGACACGACCTGGCGGTGGAGGCGCGCCGGCGGCGTGCGTGGGAGCGCGCGTCGTTCGTGGGGGAGGGGAGCCCGGTGCGCGAGCTGTCGGAGTGCCGTGCGCTGATCCTGGGGGCCGGCGGGATCGGGAGCGCGATCGCCCGGAAGCTCTCGGCGCTGGGCGCCCGGTGCGTGGGGGTGCGGCGGCGCCCGGAGCTGGGCGCGCCCGCGGGATTCGAGCGCGTCGTCGGGGCGACCGACTGGGAGGCGCTGCTGCCGGAGAGCGACATCCTCGTGCTCAGCGCTCCGTCCACGGACGCCACGCGGGGGCTCGTGACCGGCTCCGTGCTCGACCGTCTACCGCAGGGTGCGATCGTGGTGAACGTGGCGCGCGGTGCGCTGCTCGACGAGGCGGCGCTCGTGGAGCGGCTGTCGCGCGGCGCGATCCGCGGCGCGGTCCTGGACGTCTTCGCCGACGAGCCGCTCCCGCCCGAGAGTGCCCTCTGGAACTTTCCCTCGGTGCTGATCACGCCGCACGTGTCCGCCGTGTCGCCCCGCCGCTTCTGGGAGCGCGAGCTGTCGCTGGTGATCGACGACTGGCGCCGCTACCACGCGGGGATGCCGATGCGGAACGTGGTGGATCGGGCGGCTGGATACTGAAAGGGCGCGGGACTCGGGCATCGCGACACCTCGTTCCGTCGAGGGCGAGGCACCGGGTCGCTCGGGCGCCGACACACGAACGTCACCGACCCACGGTCGCCGGCACAGGAACGTCATCGACCCACGGCCGCCGCTGGCGGCCCTGACCCTTAGCGAGCGCATGGAACGCATCATCAAGGCCGCGGTGGACCGGGGAGCGTCGGACCTGCACATCAAGGCGGGGGACGTGTTCCGGGCGCGGATCGATGGCAAGCTCGTACCACTGACGAAGCAGGCGCTCACCCCCGACCAGACGCGCGCCATCGCCATGCGCCTGATGGCGCGCGAGGAGGACCGGCGCCGGATCGACGAGATCACCGACTACGACTGCTCGTGGGGACTCGCGGGGGTGGGGCGCTTCCGCGTCAACATCCTCCGGCAGCGGTCGAGCTTCATGGTGGTGATGCGCGTGATCCCGATGCAGGTGCCCAGCTTCGAGAAGCTGGGACTCCCTCCGGTGCTCGCGCGCATCGCGCGGGCGGAGCGCGGGATGGTGCTCGTCACCGGCGTGACGGGCTCGGGGAAGACGAGCACGATCGCGGCGCTCGTGAACTACATGAACCAGACGGTATCGAAGCACGTGGTGACGCTCGAGAACCCGATCGAGTTCCTGCACCGCGATGCGCTCTGCTCGATCACGCAGCGCGAGATCGGCGCCGACACGGAGAGCTTCCGCATGGGGCTGCGCGCCGCGCTGCGCCAGGATCCGGACGTGATCCTCGTGGGGGAGATGCGCGATCCGGAGACGGTGGACACGGCGATGAAGGCGGCGGAGACGGGGCACCTGCTCATCTCCACCGTGCACACGCCGGACGCGCAGAGCACGATCAACCGCATCATCGCCATGTTCCCGCCGGAGGAGCAGGGGATCGTGCGGATCCGCCTGGCGGAATCGCTGCACGCGGTGGTGTCGCAGCGGCTCCTGCCGCGCGCGGATGGAAAGGGGCGCGTGGTGGCGGCGGAGGTGATGATCGTGACGCCGCTGGTGAGCGACCTCATTCTGGATCCCGCGCGCACGAGCGAGATTCGCGATGCCATCGCCGAGGGGCGCGACCAGTACGGGATGCAGACGTTCGACCAGCACCTCATGGACCTGGTGACCCAGGGCGTGGTATCGTTCGAGGTGGCCCATGCCGCGGCGACGCGACCGGCGGACTTCGAGCTACAGCTCCGCACGTTCGGCACGCCGTCGCAGCAGAGCGCCGCGCGCGCGAGCACCGGGGTCGCGGCCGGGGCTCCGGCGCCGGCCGCCGCGCCGGCACCGTCGGGGGACGCGGCGGCGGGCGCGGGCGTGCCGCGGCTGGAAGGGCTCGATACGGATTTCGGTGGAGGGATGTTCTCCAAGTGAGCAAGCGGTTGGCCGGTGTGCTCGGGCCAGTGGTGACGACGTTCGACGCGGAGACGGGGGATCTCGCTCCGGTGGCGTTCCGCGCGAATCTCCGCGCGCACGTCGCGCAGGGGCTCGCCGGTGTGGTGCTCTGCGGCTCCACGGGGGAGGCGCCGCTCCTGGACGATGCGGAGCGCGCACGGCTGGTGGAGTGGGCGCGCGACGTCGTGCCGGGCGACCGGTGGCTCATCGCCGGCACGGGCGCGGAGTCCACGCGGGGGACGATCGCCCGCTCGCGCGACGCGGCGGAGCGGGGCGCGGATGCGGTGCTCGTGCTCCCGCCGCACTTCTTCGGCGCGGCGATGACGGCGGAGGCGCTGGCCACGCACTACCGGCGCGTGGCGGACGCGAGCCCGGTGCCGGTGCTGCTCTACAACATGCCCAAGTACACCCACCTCACGCTCGACCCGGGGCTCGTGCACGAGCTCTCGGGGCACGGGAACGTGGTGGGGATGAAGGACAGCTCCGGAGACCTGAAGCAGCTCGGGGCGTACCTCGGTGCGCAGAGCGACCGGTTCGCCGTGCTCACCGGGAACGGGGGGACGTTGTACGCGGCGCTGGAGATGGGCGCGCGCGGCGGCATCCTGGCGGTCGCGCTCTTCGCGGGAGCGCTCGCGGTGGAGGTGTACACGGCGCGCGAGCGCGGGGAGCTGGCGCGCGCGGGGCGCGCGCAGGAGCGACTCCAGTCGCTGAACAAGGAGATCGTCGCGGGGCTCGGGGTGCCGGGGGTGAAGGCGGCGATGGACGCGATGGGGCTGCACGGCGGCGCCCCGCGTCCGCCGCTCCTCCCGTTGCGCGAGCAGAAGCGAGAACGGGTGGCGGAGCTGCTCGCCCGCTCCGGCGCCGCGAGCGCCGTCTGACGGCGTGGACGCCGCCCGCGCGCACGCCGCACGCGCGCACCTCGAGCGCATCGCCGCGCGGCCGCGCGCGGCCGGATCGGACGAGGAGCGCGCGGCGCGCGCGTACTGTGCCGAGCGGCTGCGGGCACTCGGCTTCACCGTGCGCGAGGAGCCGTTCGAGTACTCCGCGGCCCCGGGACGCGCGGGGACGCCGCTCGCCGGGCTGTGCGCGATCGTCATGGTGGGGGCGGCCGCGGTGGCCGGCGCTCGCGGCGATGCCGCGGTGGCACTCGGCATCCTCTGCGCGGGCGCGGTGCTGGTGGCGATGGCCGCCGCGCTCCTCGCGCGGCGCGGCGTCACCGACCTGCCGGTGATGCGCGCGACGGGAGTGAACCTGGTGGCCGTGCGCGGCGCTCCGCGGGTGTGGCTCGTGGCGCACCTCGACAGCAAGAGCCAGCCGATCCCCATCGCGGTGCGCGCGCTGGGTGTGATGGGGAGCATCGGGGTGTGGGTGCTGGCCGCGTGCACGGCGCTGGCGCAGTGGAGGGGCGTCGGAGTGGCGTCGTGGTGGCCGGTGCTCGCGGTGCTCGCGGTGGTCGCCGGCGCGCCGGTGGCGGCGAGCGTGGTGCGGAACCGGTCCCCCGGTGCGCTGGACGATGCGTCCGGCGTGGCCACGGTGCTCCTTGCCGCGGAGCGCGTGGGTGCCGCACATCCCCTGGGCGTGCTCCTCACGAGCGCCGAGGAGCTGGGGTTGGCGGGATCGCGCGCGTGGGCGCGCCACATGGCGCCGGGGACGGCGATCAACGTGGACGGCGTGGATGATACCGGCGGGATGCGGCTGATCTGGAGCCGGCGGCGCCCCGCCTGGCTGCTGTCGGCGCTCTCCAGGGCCGCGGCGGCCGAGGGGGTCGCCGCGAGCAGCTCGCGGTTGGTGCCCGGGGTCCTGCTCGATGGCGTGGCCCTTGCCGATGCGGGATGGGATGTGGCCACGGTGAGCAGAGGGAGTTGGCGGACGGTGGCACGCATCCACACGGCGCACGATGATCTCCGCTCGCTGTCCGGGGCTGGCGCGTCGCTCGCCGCGTCGGTCGTCGCGCGTGCGCTCGAGGAGGTGGCGTGATGGAAGCGATCCTCCTGATCGCCGCGCTCGTGCTCGGGCTGCTCCTGATCCCGTTCGGGCTCCCCGGCCTCTGGGTGATGGCCGGCGCGGTGCTCGCGTACAGCTATCTGGTGCCCACCGGGGCGATCGGCGTATGGACGATCGTGCTCGTGGCGGTGCTCGCGCTCGTGGGCGAGGTGCTCGAGTTCGTGCTGGCCGGGCGCTTCGCTCGTCGCTACGGGGGGTCGCGCCGCGCGGGATGGGGTGCCATCATTGGATCGATCGCCGGCGCGATCGTGGGCGTCCCGGTGCCGGTCATCGGCTCGGTGATCGGCGCGTTCGTGGGCGCGTTCGCCGGCGCGTGGCTGGCCGAGCTGACCAAGCGCTCGGAGCTCGGGGCGGCCACTCGCGTGGCGACCGGCGCACTGCTCGGCAGGATCGCCGCGGTGGCGGCGAAGGTCGGAATCGGATGCGCCGTACTCGTGTGGGTCGCCTTCGCGCTGCTGGTGGCGCGGTGAGCACGCGGCCCGTTTCTCCGCAGGCTGGACCTGAGCCCGCAATGCTGGAGTACAACAACCATGAGCGAGGCGACTGAATCGGTGGAAAGCGCTCCGGTGTCCGGTGCGACCGACGGTGGGAAGTACGTCTACTGCATCATCCGTCAGGAGAAGCCCCGAGACTTCGGGACGATCGGCATCGGCGAAGGCGCGGCACGGGTGTACACCGTGCACTTTCGCGACCTTGCCGCGGTGGTGAGCGACACGCCCATCGTGATCTACGACCCGACGCGCGAGAACGTGCTCGCGCACGAGTTCGTGAACGAGACCGTGATGCGCGAGCACACGGTGATCCCGATGTCGTTCGGCACCGTGTTCCGCTCGGAGGAGGATGTCTGCGAGCTCCTCCGGTCCACCTATCAGGCGTTCAGCGACGTGCTGGACAAGATGCAGGACAAGATCGAGTTCGGGCTGAAGGTGCTCTGGGATCGGGAGAAGGTGGTCGCCTCGCTCGAGCGCACGAACGACGAGATCCGCCGGCTCAAGGACGAGATCAACCGCAACGCGCAGAGCTCCACGTACTTCGCGCGCATGCAGCTCGGCCGCCTGGTGGAGGCGGCGCTGGAGGACACGGGGAACAGCTTCGTGGCGGACATCCACGAGGCGTTGAAGGACGTGGCGGTGGCGAGCCGGAGCAACAAGCCGATCGGCGACCGCATGATCATGAACGCCGCGTTCCTGGTGGAGCGCGATCGCGAGAGGGCGTTCGACGAGAAGGTGCGCGACATCTCGCGGCGCTACGAGGAGCTGCTCACGTTCAAGTACACCGGCCCGTGGCCGCCGTACAACTTCGTGAACATCAAGCTGAAGCTGGAGCGGGCGGACTAGCCGGGAACCGCGCGGGACTCGGGACCGGGGAATCGGGACTCGGCCGTGGTTCCCGCCAGTCATGCCCGCTCTCCCGTCCCCACCCCCAACGCTCGATGGCGCCATGGGTCTTCTCACGAAGCTGCTCTTCTTCCCCGTTGCCGGCCCCGTGGCGGGGATCCGGTGGTCGCTGGGAAAGGTGCAGCGCGTGGTGGAAGAGGAGCTGACCGACGACCGCTCCGTGAAGCAGGAGCTGATGGAGCTGCAGATGCTCCTCGAGCTCGGCGACGTGGACGAGGCGGAGTACGTGCGTCGCGAAGCGGAGCTGATGCGGCGGCTGCGCGAGGTGCGCGAGTGGCGGGAGCGCCTCGGCTACCAGACGGCGGGCGGCCCGGTGCGCGTCGCGCGGGAGCGCGCCGAGGAGGAGTGACCGCGCTCGACCGCCTGCTCGACGCCCTGCCGCCGTGGACGCTCGTGGGTGGGAAGGGCGGCGTGGGGAAGACCACGGCCGCGGTCGCGCTCGCGCGCCGTGCCGCCGTTCGCGGCGAGCGGACGCTCCTCCTGTCCACCGATCCGGCGGGAACGCTGGGCGATGCGCTCGGCGCGCCGCTCTCCGGCGCCCCGGGAGAGGTCGCCGGGTGCCCCGGGCTCTTCGCGGCCCAGCTCGATGCGCGCGCCGCACGCGATGCCTTCCTCGCCCGCTGGCGGGGCGCGCTGGTCACCATCCTCGACCGCGGGACGTTCCTCGCCGAGCGCGACATCGCGGGGCTCGTGGACGCCGCGCTCCCCGGCCTGGACGAGACGATGGCGCTGCTCACCCTCCTCGACCTCGAGCGTGACGGCTGGGAGCGGGTGGTGCTCGACAGCGCGCCCACGGGGCACACGCTCCGGCTGCTCCAGCTTCCAGCCACCTTCGACGCGCTGCTCTCCCTGCTCGACGCCATGCAGGAGAAGCATCGCTTCATGGTGCGCGCGCTCACCCGGCGCTACCGCGACGACGAGGCCGACCGGTTCATCGACGAGATGCGCGGCCGGCTGGCATCGCTGCGCGCGGTGCTCGCCGACCCGGCGCGCTTCGCGGTGGTGCTCGTGACGCGCCCCGAGCCGCTGGTGGCCGAGGAGACCGAGCGCTACGCGCGCGCGCTGGCGGCGATGGGGATCGCGCTGCGCGCCGTGGTCGTGAACGCCGTCCCCGCCGAGGGCGCGGGAGATGCCGCCCCGTCGCTCCAGGCGCTGGCGCGCGCGGCGGTGGGGGGGGAGTGGTACGAGGTGCCGGTGTTGCGGGACGCGGGAAGCGGGAAGCGGGAAGCGGACCGGGGCGCGGGGCGCGGGGCGTGGGACGCGGCGTGGGCCGACGCGATCACGGTCGCGAGTCCGGTGTCCGACATCGCAGAATCCCCTCCGCGCCCGGTGCCGCGCGCACCGCACGCCGAGCTTCCGCTTCCCGATTCCCGCTGCCCGCTTCCCGCGCTGTGCCCGCTCACGATCATCGGCGGCAAGGGCGGCGTGGGCAAGAGCACCGTCGCCTGCGCGCTGGGGGTGGTGACGGCGTCGGCGGAGCGCGAGGTGCTGGTGGTGTCGACCGATCCCGCGCCGTCGGTGGGAGATGCGCTGGCGCAGCCGGTGGGGGAGGCGGTGGTGGCGGTGGGCGGCGCGCCGGGGCTTCACGCGCAGCAGCTCGACGCCTCGGCCGCGTTCGCCCGCTTCCGCGCGCGCTTCGAGCAGCGCGTGGACGAGCTGTTCGATGCGCTGATGCGCGGCGGGATGGACGCATCGCACGACCGCCGCATCACGCGCGATCTGCTGGCGCTCGCGCCGCCGGGGATCGACGAGCTGTACGCGCTCGCCACGCTCGGCGACACGCTCGCGGCCGGACGATGGGGCACGGTGATCGTCGATCCCGCCCCGACCGGGCACCTGCTGCGGCTGCTGGAGCTGCCGGAGATCGCGCTCGACTGGACGCACCGGCTCATGCGGATCATGCTCGAGCATCGCGAGCTCGTGGGGCTGGGGGATGCGGCGGAGGAGCTGCTGGGATTCGCGCGCCGCACGCGCGCGCTCGCCGCGACGCTCCGCGACCCGGCGCGCACCGCGGTGGTGGTGGTGGCACTCGACGAGCCGCTGGTGCGCGCCGAGACGATCCGGCTGATCGACCGCGTGCGCGCGCTCGGGATCGACGTGCCGGCGCTCGTGTGGAACCGCGTGTCCGACGGCGCGCGGCCCCTTCCACCCGCTGTTCACATCGCGCAGTTTGAAGCGGCCGAAGCCACGCCGCCCCCGCGCGGCGTGGAGGCGCTGCGCCGCTGGGCGCGCGCATGGACACCCCTCTCCACGAGCGCGCATGAGTGACCGGGTGGCGTACGTGTACGGAATCGTGTCGGCCGCGGTGGACGACGCGCGCGCGCCGGCCGGGCTGGATGACGCGCCGGTGCGCGCCGAGCGCGAGGGGGCGCTCGCCGCGCTCGTGTCCGCCCTCGACGCCCGCGTCTACGCCGGCGGGGAGGCGGAGGCGCGCGCGGGGGACGTGTCGTGGGTGGGACCGCGCGCCGTGGCGCACGACGCGGTGCTCACCTGGGCCAGCGAGAGTGGCGGGGTGATCCCGCTCCCGATGTTCACGATGTTCTCCGATGCCTCGGCGGTGCGAGCCATGCTGCGGGAGCGCGCGTCGGCGCTCCGCGACACGTTGGCGCGCGTGGCGCCGTCGCAGGAGTACACGATCCGCCTCTTCCGTCTGGACGACGTGGCGACGACGACGCTGGCGGCGGGAGATCCCGCGCTGGCGGCGCTGGAGCGGCAGGCCGCGGCCGCCTCGCCGGGGCAGCGCTACCTGCTGGAGCGCAAGCTGGAGAAGGAGCGGGCGGTGGCGTTGCGCCGGGTGGGAGCGGAAGCGGCCTCGCGCGCCTTCGACCTGCTGACGGCGCTCGCTGCGGACGGGGTGCGCGAGCCGATCGCCGCCACCCCCGACGGTGCGGTCGGCACGGCGGTGCTGGATGCCTCCTTCCTCGTGCGCCGCGACGTCCTCGACCGGTTCCGCGAGGGGGTGGCGGAGCTGGCGCGGGAGCTGGAGCCGCGCGGCTTCCGCCTGGAGTTCACGGGGCCGTGGCCCCCTTATCACTTCGTCCGGGATCGCGCATGACGCGGGAGCTGGAGCGCGACGACGAGCTGGTGCTGAGCGAGCTGCTCAACCACGTGCTCGACAAGGGGGTCGTGATCACGGGGGACGTGACGATCTCCGTCGCCGACATCGACCTGGTGCGGGTGGGCCTGTCGCTGGTGCTCTCGTCGGTGGAGACGATGGAACGGCAGCGCGCGCCGCAGCGGGTGGCGCCGGGCGGGAACGAGGATGCTCCACCTGTATTGCCTGACCGCTCCCCGGAGTGAGGGGGTGGCGGCCGGGGTGCGGGGGCTCGCGGGGGCACCGGTGCGGGTGGTCTCCACGGGGGCGCTCGACGCGTGGGTGAGCGAGCATGCGGAGGCGCCGCACCCGGTGACGGTGGAGCTGGTGCGGGAGCACGACCGGGTGGTGCGCGCGGCGCTCGCTTGGGAGGCGCCGCTCCCGGCGCGATTCGGCCAGGACTTCCCGAGCGAGGGGGCCTTGCGGCGCGCGCTCGCCGAGCGGGAGGCGGCGCTGGCGCGGGCGCTGGAGCGCGTGCGAGGGGCGGTGGAGATGACCGTCCGCGTGCTGCTGGCCGATCCCGCGGCGGAAGCGGAGAAAGGGGCGGAGGGGGCGCGCGAGGGCCCCTCCGGGCCGCCGAAGCCGCCCGCAGCGCCCGATGACGCTCAGGTTGCGAAAAGCGCCGCGGGTCGCGAGTATCTTTCACGGCTCCGTGAGCGTCAACGTCGAGAAGCCGAGCTCCGCCATCGGGCCGACTTCTTGCAAACCCGGATCGCGCGGGCGGTGGCAGGGATCGTGCTGGAGGAGGCGCGAACGCCCTCACGTCCGTCCTCTCGCTCCCTCACGATCTCGCATCTCGTGGCGCGTCGCGCCCTCTCCGACTATCGTCGCGCGTTGCGTTCGTTCGTGGACGGCGAGCCCGGCCTCCGGGTGCTGATCTCCGGACCGTGGGCGCCGTACAGCTTCACGGAGCCGCGTCGTGAGTGAGCGCGAGCCGGCGAGAGCGGAGGAGCCGCGGGTGGAGGTGTCGCGCGGGAGCGCCGCGGAGTTCGCGGAAGAGCTGCGGACGCTCGCGCCGTCACTTCCCGATCGCATCAATGCCGATCCGGAGCACGTGGAGAACGGGTTGGCGCGGCTGGTGCTCACGGTGATCGAGCTGTTGCGCAACGTGCTGGAGCACCAGGCGGTGCGCCGCATGGATGGCGGGACGTTGACGGACGAGGAAGTGGAGCGGCTCGGGCTCGCGCTCATGCGGCTCGACGAACGGATGCAGGAGCTGAAGCACACGTTCGGCCTCTCCGACGAGGAGCTGACGATCGATCTCGGGCCGCTGGGGCGGCTCGGCTAGACCACACGCCGCAGCGCGGAGCGCGACGATTGCCAGAGCACCTGAATCCCACGCGAAGTCACGGGCTGGTCGAGATCCTCGACCGCGTTCTCGACAAGGGACTCGTGATCGCGGGCGACATCAAGATCAACCTCGCCAACGTGGAGTTGCTCACCATCCAGGTACGGCTCCTGGTCTGCTCGATCGACAAGGCGGAGCAGATCGGGCTCAACTGGTGGCGTCACGACCCCCGGCTCACGGCGGCCGTGTCGCCGTACGCGACAGGCACTGGCACGATCGAGGATCGGCTCGAGCGGATCGAGCGGCGCCTCGAGGCGTTGCAGCCCCCCGTGCGGCGGCCGCGCGGGGCTACTGAACCTTCACCAACGGAGTAGGCACGCATGGCTGTCGAACGCTCTCCTGGCGGCAGTTCCCTGATCGATGTGCTCGACCGCGTGCTCGACAAGGGCATCGTCATCGATGCCTGGGTACGCGTGTCGCTCGTGGGGATCGACCTGGTGACGGTGGAAGCACGCGTGGTCGTGGCATCGATCGACACCTACCTCAAGTATTCGGAAGCGGTGGGGATCACCAGCCCGATCTCGCGCCCGCGCGAGATCGGCGCGCCGTCGCCGGAGGCGGACATCGACCGCTACATCCGCGAGAACGCCGAGCTGAAGCGCCGGCTCGAGGAGCTGGGCGCCCGGGAGACCTGAGTCGGCGGCCCGATGTCCGCCGGCGGACGCAGCGTGACGACCACGATCTCATCTCTGCTCGGGACCGAGCTTCCCGGTCTCCTCTCCGATCTGGCGGAGGCGCCGGACCTCGACGCCGCGGCGGTGCTCCTGCTGGAGCAGTTCAGCGAGGCCACCGGCGGGCGACGGACGGCGTTGTTCGTGGTGGACCGCGCCTTCCGTGCGCTGGAGCCGCGCGGGACCTTCGGCTTCACCGTGCCCCCGGAGGATCGGAAGGTGGTGGCGCTGGAGGACAGCGGCCATCCGATGGCCGTGAGCGCGGTGGGGCACGAGGTGGTGCTCTGCGACGCGGAGGGAGCGCGCGGGGCAGGGCTCCCCTTCGAGCGGGTGCTGCTCCTCCCCCTGCCGCAGGCCCGCTACCGCGGCGGCCCGGTGAGCCGTCCCGAGCGCAGCCCCGCCCTCGACGAGCGCTTCTCCGGCTGCGCGGTGTACGCCTGGGCGCCGGGGGAGCGCCGGCAGCGCTCCGGGCACACGGTGTTCGGCGTCCTGGCGGTCGAGGGGCGTCCGGAGGACGCGCTCGTGGACGCGCTCGCCAACGCCGCGCTGCTGTGCGGTCCCGTGCTGGCGCGCGCGTCCGTGCTCGATGGCCTGCGCCGCGCCGCCGAGCGGCTGGATGAGCAGCGCAACCTGCTCACGACGATCATCAACGCGCTCCCCGATCCCATCGTCATCACCGACGCGACCAATCGCGTGGTGGTGCAGAACCAGCGGGCGGAGCTGCTCCTCTCGCCGCGCGAGGGGGACTCCGAGGGACGGCGCCGCGCGGTGGAGATCAACAACCTCCTGTTCAGCTCCTTCCTGAGCAAGGCCGTGCTCGCGGGCGGCTTCCGCACCACGGCGCGCGAGCTCAATCTCGTGGACCCGCACGAGGGGAGCGACCTCCTGTTCGAGGTGCTGGCACATCCGCTGCCGGCGGCCATCTCGCGCCAGGGCGCGTACGTGTCCGTGCTGCGCGACGTGACCGACCTCAAGCGCGCTTCCATCGAGCTGGAGCGGCAGTTCAACCGGGCGCGGGTGACGGAGATGGAGGCGACGCGCGAGCGCGACCGCCTGAACCTGATCCTCAACAACGTGGGCGATCCGATCCTCGTCACCGACGACCAGGCGAAGATCATCCTCATGAATCCGCAGGCGGAGCAGCTCTTCGAGCCGCCGGCGGGCACCACCGACCGCGTGCTGCTCCAACGCGTGCGCGGGAACGACACGAAGTTCAGCACGCTCATCTCCGACTTCGCCGTGAGCTCGGCCACCGAGCGCCGCGAGCGGATCACGCTGCTCCAGCCGCAGGACGGCCGCGAGCAGCCGATGGAAGTCGTGGCGGGGAAGGTGCTCAACGAGCGCGGGGAGCCGCTGGCGATCGTGTCCGCGCTCCACGACCTCACGAAGCAGGCCGAGAACGAGCGGCTCTACCAGGAGCTGAAGACGCTCAACTCCGAGCTCGAGGACCGCATCCGCATGGCCACCGCGGATCTCGAGGCGCAGAACCTCCGGCTCCAGTGGCAGTCGAGCGAGCTGGAGAAGGCGTACCGCCTCAAGTCGGAGTTCCTGGCGAACATGTCGCACGAGCTGCGGACGCCGATCAACGCGCTCATCGGCTACACGGCGCTGATGCTCGACCGGATCTACGGGGAGCTGACGCCGAAGCAGGTGGAGGGGCTCACCCGCATCCAGGCGTCGTCGCAGCACCTGCTGGCGCTGATCAACGACATCCTCGACCTGGCGAAGATCGAGGCGGGGAAGATGCCCGTGCACCTCGAGCCGACGGCGCTGCGTCCGATCCTGCTGGAGGTGGCGGCGCAGATCGAGCCGCTGGTGCGCCGGCGCGCGCTCGAGTTCCGCCTCGAGGTGGACGAGAGCATCCCGGTGCTGTACACGGATCCGACGAAGGTGAAGCAGATCGTGCTCAACCTGCTCTCGAACGCGGTGAAGTTCACGCACCGCGGCTCGGTGTCGCTGACCGCGCGGGCGGTGGGGCAGCACCTGGAGATCCGCGTGGCGGACACGGGGATCGGGATCAAGCCGCAGCACCTGGACGTGATCTTCGAGGAGTTCCGGCAGGTGGACCAGTCGCGCACGCGCGAGTACGGCGGCACGGGGCTGGGGCTGAGCATCACGCGGAAGCTGATCTCCCTGCTGGGCGGGGAGATCGGGGTGCAGAGCGAGTACGGGCGCGGCACCACGTTCATCGTGCTGCTGCCGGTCCGCAGCGACAGCGTGAGCGTGGACGAGCAGGTGACGCGGGCGGCGATCGGCGCGATGAACCCGCCGAGTTGACATCGCCCCCCGATCGGCCCGAGATTTCGGCATTCGGAGCCCCGCGGCCGGACCCGCGGGGCCTTTCTATTCGCACGCAGACGTCAATCATGTTCGATAGTCAGATCCGCAGCCTCGTCGTGGTCGGTGCCCAGTGGGGGGACGAGGGGAAGGGGAAGCTCGTGGATGTCATCGCCGAGCGCGCCGACTGGGTGGTACGGTACCAGGGGGGCGCGAACGCGGGACACACGGTGAAGATCGGCGACCGCTCGTACGTGCTCCGGCAGATCCCGAGCGGGATCCTGCACCCGGGGCTCCGTTGCGCGATCGGCAACGGGGTGGTGCTCGATCCGGAGACGCTGTTCGCCGAGGTGGACGAGCTCGTGCGCGACGGGGTGGACGTGGAGGGGCGGTTGTACGTGAGCGACCGCGCGCACCTCGTGCTCCCCTACCACAAGCTGATGGACGCCGGGGAGGCGAGCCGCGCGATCGGGACCACGGGGCGCGGCATCGGTCCGGCGTACGAGGACAAGGTGGCGCGCCGCGGGATCCGGGTGCTCGACCTGCGCCATCCGGACCGGCTGCGCGCCCTGGTGGAGCGCGGCGTGGCACACGCGAACGTGCAGCTCGCCGCGGCGGGCGCCGACGCGCGCGCGGAGGTGGAGACCACCATGGCGCTGCTCGAGGCACTCACGCCGCGACTGCTGCCGCTGGCGGACGACGTGGGGCTGCTGGTGCACCGGGCCAGACAGTCGGGCGCGGCGGTGCTGCTCGAGGGGGCGCAGGGCTCGCTGCTCGACGTCGACCACGGGACGTACCCGTTCGTCACGTCGAGCAACACCACGTCCGGCGGGGCGGCGATCGGCGCGGGGATCGCGCCGACGAGCATCGACGCCGTGCTCGGCGTGGTGAAGGCGTACACCACGCGGGTGGGGAACGGACCGCTCCCCACGGAGCTGGAGGAGCCGCTCGCGAGCGAGGTGCGCCGGCTCGGGAACGAGTTCGGCGCGGTGACCGGCCGGCCGCGCCGCTGCGGGTGGTTCGACGCCATGGTGGTGCGCTACGCCGCGCGCGTGAACGGGCTCTCCGCGCTCGCCGTGACCAAGCTCGACGTGCTCGACACGCTCGACCGGATCGCGGTGTGCACGGGGTACGAGCTGGAGGGGGAGCCGTGCGACGACTTCCCCGGCGATCTGGTGGCGCTCGAGCGCGTGGTGCCGCGCTACGAGTGGCTGGATGGGTGGAAGTGCTCCACGGCGCGCGCGCGCCGGCTGGAGGAGCTGCCCGCTCCGGCGCGGCGCTACCTGGACCGCCTGGAGGAGCTGGCGGGAACGCCCATCGCCTACGTGAGCGTGGGCACGCGTCGTGATCAGATCATCGGCATGGAATGACGGACGAGGAGCGATGAGGGAGCGGCTGGACGTCGCGATCGTTGGAGCGGGCCCGTGTGGCCTGGCGGCGGGCATCGCCATGAAGCGCGCGGGGCTCGCCGCGGCGGTGTTCGACCGCTCGTGCATCGTGAGCGGGATCGCGGGCTATCCCACGTACCTGACCTTCTTCTCCACCGCCGAGAAGCTGTCGATCGGCGATGTGCCGTTCGTGGTGGCCAGCGACAAGCCGACGCGGCGCGATGCGCTGGCGTACTACCGTGCGGTGGCCGAGCACTACGACCTGGACGTGCGGCAGTACCAGGACGTGGCGCGCGTGGAGCGGACGGAGGATGGCCTCGTGCTGCACGTGCGCGATGCGCACGCCCGGGAGCGGGTGGTGGTGGCGGACGCGCTGGTGGTGGCCACCGGGTACTTCGGGCACCCGAACCGGCTCGGGGTGCCCGGGGAGGACCTCCCTCACGTGACGCACCTGTTCCACGAGGGACACTGGTCGTGGCGGCGCGACGTGGTGGTGGTCGGTGGAGGGAACTCGGCCGCGGAAGCGGCGTTGGACCTCTACCGCGCGGGCGCGCGCGTGACGATCGTTCACTTTCTCCCCACGCTCGACCCGAACATCAAGCCGTGGGTGCTCCCCGACCTCACGAACCGCATCAAGGAGGGGAGCATCGCGGCGCGCTTCGAGGCGCGCGTGCGGGCGATCGAGCCCGACGTGGTGCTGATCGACACGCCGCGCGGCGTGGACCGGCTGCCGGCGCAGCACGTGTACCTGATGCTCGGCTACCAGCCGAACACGCGGCTCCTGCAGCAGCTCGGCGTGCCGATCGATCCGGCGACGGGGATTCCGGCGCACGATCCGGCGACCATGGAGACGTCGGTGCCCGGCGTGTTCATCGCCGGGGTGATCGCGTCGGGGTACGACGCGAACAAGACGTTCATCGAGAACGGCCGGCACCACGGCGACCTCATCGCCGCGCGGCTCGCGGGGCGCCCGGTCTGACCGCCGGCCGGCGGCGCGACGCCGCACGGCATCCGCTCACGCATTCACGAACCTTCGTCCTCGACCATGTCCGACCATCCCGATGTCATGGAACGCCTGGTGTCGCTGTCCAAGCGGCGCGGGTTCATCTTTCAATCGTCCGAGATCTACGGCGGCACGGGATCGGTGTGGGACTACGGTCCGCTCGGCGTGGAGCTGAAGAAGAACATCAAGGACCGCTGGTGGTCCACGATGGTCCGCGCGCGCGACGACATCGAGGGGCTCGATGCGGCGATCCTCATGCACCCCAAGGTGTGGGAGGCGAGCGGGCACGTGAGCGGGTTCGTGGATCCGCTCGTGGACTGCCGCAACTGCAAGCGCCGCTTCCGCGCCGATGACCCGCGCATCAAGGGGACGCCCGGCACGCCGGAGGCGCAGTGCCCCTCCTGCGGGATGAAGGGGACGCTGAGCGAGCCGCGGCTCTTCAACCTCATGTTCAAGACGTTCATGGGCCCGGTGGAGGACACGGCGTCCATCGTGTACCTGCGCCCGGAGACGGCGCAGGGGATCTACGTGAACTTCCTGAACGTGCAGCAGTCCACGCGCCAGAAGGTGCCGTTCGGGATCGCGCAGATCGGCAAGGCGTTCCGCAACGAGATCACGCCGGGGAACTTCATCTTCCGCACGCGCGAGTTCGAGCAGATGGAGATGCAGTTCTTCGTCGAGCCGGGCACGGACATGCAGTGGTTCGAGTACTGGAAGGCGCAGCGGATGGAGTGGCACCGGAGCCTCGGGCTCGACCCCGCGCGGCTCCAGTACCACCAGCACACGAGCGAGGAGCTGGCGCACTACGCGCGCGCGGCGTTCGACATCCAGTTCGACTTCGGCGGCACGCTCGGCTTCCAGGAGATCGAGGGGGTGCACAACCGCGGCGACTTCGATCTCACGCGGCACCAGGAGTTCTCGGGGAAGAAGCTCGAGTACTTCGACCAGCCGAACAACCGGCGCTACGTGCCGTACGTGATCGAGACGTCGGTGGGGGCGGACCGCACCACGCTGGCGGTGCTGGTGAACGGGTACCGCGAGGAGGCGGTGCCGGGGGAGTCGGAAGGGCGCACGGTGCTCGGCTTCCACCCGGCGCTCGCGCCGGTGAAGGCGGGGATCTTCCCGCTGGTGAAGAAGGACGGGATGCCGGAGATGGCGACGCGCCTGGCCGCCGACCTGCGGCCGTTCTTCCCCGTGTTCTACGACGAGTCTGGGGCGATCGGGCGGCGCTACCGCCGGCAGGACGAGATCGGCACCCCCTACTGCATCACCGTGGACGGGCAGTCCACGAGCGATGGCACCGTGACCATCCGCGACCGCGACACGCTGCGACAGGAGCGCGTGGACGCGGGGAAGGTGCGCGACTTCATCCTCGAGCGCATCGCGGGATGAGCGCGCCGTCGCTCGACGCCATCCGCCGCGAGGGCGAGGCGCTGATGGAGGAGCTCTCGCGCGAGTACTACCAGGCGCACGCGGGGCTCAAGGCGGAGGCGGACCTGCAGCCGATCTACGCCAGGCACGCCGCCGTGGTGAGCGACGACGCGCTGGCGATGGTGCGCGAGACGTTCCGCGATGCGCCGCCGGGCACGGACGGATCGCGCTCGGCGCGGCTGCTGCTCGAGTGGCAGGCGGACTCGCTCGTGTCGCGCGCGCTCGCGCCGCTCGACGAGCGCGAGATCGCGTGGGAGGCGAGCGCGACGGTGTCGCTCCCCGACGGGCGCCGCATCCCGTTCCAGCGGGTGGCGATCGAGATCGCGAACTCGCGCGACCGCGCGGAGCGGCTGGTGCTGGAGCGCGCGCGGGCGACGGTGGTGCAGGCCGAGCTGGCGCCGCTCCGGCGCGAGCGCTTCCAGCGCGAGCGCGACCTCACCGACGCGCTGGAGATCGCCCCCACGTACGTGTCCACGTTCGCGACGCTGAGCGGCGTGGAGCTGCCGGCGCTGGTGGCGCAATGCGAGGCGTTCCTGCGCGACACGCGCGCGATGTGGGACGACACCGTGCGCGGGGCGGTGCGCGAGAAGCTGGGGATCGATCCGCGCGAGGCGACGCGCGCCGACGCGCTCGCGCTGCTGCGCGCGCCGGAGTTCGATCCGTACTTCCCCGGGGCGGCCATGGAGCCGGCGGTGCGGCGGCAGATGGCGGAGATGGGGCTGGAGCCCACGGCGGGGGGACACGTTCTCTACGACACCGGCGATCGCGAGGGGAAGCGCGCGCGCGCCTTCTGCGCTCCCGTGCGCGTGCCGGCGGAGGTGTACCTCGTGCTGCGCCCGCACGGCGGGCAGTCCGACTGGCGCACCTTCCTGCACGAGCTGGGGCACGCGCTGCACTTCGGCTACACGCGGCCGGATTATCCGTTCGAGTACCGGTGGCTGGGCGACAACTCGGTCACCGAGGGGTACGCGATGCTGTTCGACCACCTCATGCACGACGCGGGGTGGCTGGCGCGCTACACCGAGCTGGGGCGCGCGCGGGTGCCGGCGTTCCTGCGCGCGGTGGGGCTGGAGGAGCTGCAGTTCCTGCGGCGGTACTGCGCGAAGCTGATCTACGAGGCGGCGCTCTACGGCGGCGACGTGTCGTGGGGCGCGCTCCCCGACCTGTACGTGCAGACGCTCGGCGACGCGACGAGCTTCCGCTACGACCCGGCCGATGCGTTCGTGGACGTGGACCCGCGCTTCTACGCCGCGCGCTACCTGCGCGCGTGGCAGTTGCAGGCGCTGCTCGGCGAGACGCTGGTGGAGCGGTTCGACGCGGACTGGTGGCGCAACCCGCGCGCGGGGCCGTGGATCGTGGAGCACCTGTTCGCGGAGGGGCAGCGCGAGCTCGCGGACGAGCTGGCGGCGCGCGTGGCGGGGAAGGGGCTGAGCTTCGAGCCGCTGGTGCGCGCGACGGAGGCGCTGCTCGTCGCGGGGTGAGCGCGAGCCGCGCCACCGGCCGTTTCCCACGCCGCGCCCTCCGCGCGGCACGATTCTCGTTCGCCCGATCCAGCCGATGACGGTGCCGATTCCCTCGCCGGACACGATCCCCATCTCCTTCGCCTGGGAGCGGGCGCGGGAGGAGACGGTGGCGCACCTCCAGCGGCTCATCCGCACGGACACGGTGAATCCGCCGGGGAACGAGATCGTCGTCGCGCGCTACCTGGAAGAGGTGCTGTCTCGCGAGGGGATCGAGACGGTGCTGCTCGAGCCCGCGCCCGGTCGCGCCGCGGTGGTGGCGCGGCTGCGCGGGAGCGGCGCGCGCGGGCCGGTGCTGCTGCTGGCGCACATGGACGTGGTTGGCGTGGAGCGCGCCTTCTGGTCGGTGGACCCGTTCGGGGGAGAGATCCGGGGCGGGTACCTGTACGGCCGCGGCGCGATCGACGACAAGGGGATGCTCGCCGCGAACCTGGAGACGATGCTCCTGCTCCAGCGCCACGTGGTGGGGGCCGGCGTGCCGCTCGCGCGCGACGTGGTGTTCGTGGCGACGTCGGACGAGGAGGCCGGCGGGGAGTGGGGGATCGACTGGCTCGCCGCGAAGCACCCGGAACTGATCCGCGCCGAGCTCGCCCTGAACGAAGGGGGGCGCACGCGCATCGTGGGCGGGCGGCCGCTCTACCTCGCGGTGCAGTGCGCGGAGAAGGTGCCGCACCGGGTGCGGCTGGTGGCGCGCGGTCCGGGGGGGCACGCGTCGATCCCGCTGCCGGGGAACGCGGTGGGACGGCTCGGCCGCGCGCTGGCGATCGCGGCGCAGCACCGCGAGCCGTTGCGCCTCGGGGCGGTGACGCGCGGCTTCTTCGGCGGGCTGTCGCGCGTGTGGCCCGATGCCACCGAGGCGCGCGCCATGCGCGACATCGTCTCGAGCGACCCCCGGCGCGTGGCGCGCGGGGCGCGCACGCTGTCGCGCGTACCGGCGCTCGACGCGCTGCTGCGCAACGGCATCTCCCCGACCATGGTGCAGGGGGGGATCCGCGGCAACGTGATCCCCACCGAGGCCGCGGCGACGCTCGACGTGCGGCTGCTCCCCGGCGAGCGCATCGAGCGGGTGGCGGCGCGGCTCGCGCGGGAGATCGCCGACCCGATGGTGCACGTGGAGCCGGTGCCGAGCGGCGAGGGCGATGTGCCGGCGTCGCCGGTGGACTCGCCGATGTTCGCCAGCATCGCCGCCGCGGCGCGGACGCTCGACCCGGCGCTCGCGGTGGTGCCGTATCTCAGCACGGGAGCGACGGACAGCGCGCGGCTGCGCGCCCGGGGGGTGCAGGCATACGGCATCCTCCCGTTCCCGATGACCCAGGAGGACGAGGATCGCATGCACGGCAACGACGAACGGATACCACTCGCGGCGCTGCACTTCGGCACGCGGCTGATCTTCGGCGCGATCGCGCGGGTGGCGCGGTGAGCGCGCCCGGGGTGGCGGTGGTCACGGGGGCCTCGCGCGGGATCGGGCGCGCGGTGGCGAAGCGCCTCGCGGAGCGGTGGGAGGTGGTGGCGGTCGCGCGCTCGGCGCCGGAGCTGGAGTCGCTCAGGGCGGAGATCGAGGGCGGGGGCGGGCGCTGCCGCCCGGTGTGCTGCGACGTCTCCGATGCGGCGGCGGTGGAGCGCGCGCTCGCCGGTGTGGAAGCGGCGGTGCTCGTGAACAACGCCGGGATCGGCGTCATGAAGCCGCTCGTGGAGATGTCCATCGAGGAGTGGCGGCGGATGATGGGCGTGAACCTGGACGCGCTCTTCTACGTCACGCGCACCCTGCTCCCGGGGATGCTGCGGCGCGGCGCGGGGCACATCGTGAACATCGGATCGCTCGCCGGGCGCAACCCGATGGTGGGCGGCACGGGGTACACGGCGACGAAGCACGCGGTGGTGGGCTTCAGCGAGTCGCTGATGCTCGAGGTGCGCGACGCCGGCGTGCAGGTGTCGATGGTGATGCCCGGCTCGGTGGCCACCGACTTCTCCCCGCGGAAGGGCGACACGTCGTGGATGATCTCCTCGGAGGAGATCGCGGACGCGGTGTGGTACCTGCTGCACCAGCGCGGGAACGCGCTCGTGTCGCGGATCGAGGTGCGGCCGGCGCGGCCGCCGAGGAAGTCATGAGCGCGCCCCCGCCGCCCGGCCGTCCGGTGCTCGTGGTGATGAGTGACCTGCTCTTCCGCTCGAAGATCGACGAGGTGGCGCGCCGTCTGGGCCTCGAGCTCCGCGCCGCGCGCTCGCTGGAGCAGCTGGACCGTCATCTCGCGACGGTGGATCCGTGCGTCGCGTTCGTGGACCTGGAGACCGACGCGCTGGACCCCGCCGCCGCGATCCATCGCATCCTCGAGCGGAGCGCGGCCCGGGGCGGCAGCGAGGCGCGCGCCGCGACCCGGATCATCGGCTTCTCGGGACACACGAACATGGAGGCGATCCGCGCGGGGCGCGACGCCGGCGCGTCGGTGGTGCTCGCCCGCTCGGCACTCTCGGCGCAACTGCCGCAGCTCCTCGAGCGCGTCGCCGCCGAGCAGACGGGCGGACCGGACCCGAGCGCTTAGTCGCTGCACGGCCATCGCGCGTCGAGCACGTCGAGCGCCTCGGCCTGTCGGACTCCGGGTGAGCTCCTCGGCCGGGCTGGTTCCGCGCGAGCTCCTCGGCCGGGCTGGTTCCGCGCGAGCTCCTCGGCCTGGCGCCGGGGGCCATTCGCTCCGGCGGCGCGACGCGCTTACACGCTCCGAGCCCCCGCGCGCGCCAGAGCGTTCGGGGCGCCCGTGTCAGCATCTACCGTCGGCGCGCGCGGGGTCTCTTGCTACGCGCGACGCGCCGCCTGCGCGAACGGCCCCCGCCGCCTGTCCCCCGCCCTGCGCCAGGGGCCGGGAGCTGCGGCGGCGAGCGCCGCGCCGAGTGCCGCGCGTCCTGCGCCCCGCGCCGAGGGCTGCGCGCCGCGCGCCATGCTCCACGTGCCGCGCACCGGGCATCGCGCGCCGTGCGTCGTACGGCGAGGGCCCCGCGCCGTGCACCGCGTGCCGAGCGCGGCGCCCGCTCGGA
>DASTSH010000008.1:0-11232 GCA_035760785.1 Gemmatimonadaceae bacterium
GCCGGCGAATGCCGGCCCCGCATCGCACTTCCGCACTCTACCCGCGCCCCGCGCCCCGCACACCGCACCCCGGCTCCGACGCTCAGTAATCCACCGGGCGTAAGTAGCTCTCCCCGATCGCCGTCGCCGTGAGCATCGCCACCGTGGGGAGTCGTCGCTTCCAGTGGGTGCGCTCGAGGCGCTGCCGCACGAGCTCCACTTCCGCGCGCACGAAGCCGCGCGCCACGAGGTCGTCCACCGAGAAGCCGTGCAGCAGCCAGTGGAGGATCAGGTCGGCCTTCGCGTAGCTGATCCCGAGATCGCCCTCGTCGGTCTGCCCCGTGACGAGATCGGCGGTGGGCGGCTTCTCCACGATCTCGCGCGGCACGCCGAGATGGCGCGCCAGCGCCCACACCTGCGTCTTGAACAGGTCGCCCAGCGGATTGATCGGCGGCGAATCGTCGGCGTGCCAGGTGAAGTACCCGAGCAGCCGCTCGGTCTTGTTCCCCGTGCCGAGCGGGATCGCGTGGTGCCGCGCGGAGAGGTCGAACAGCGCGATCATCCGCATCCGCGCCATCACGTTCCCCCGGCGCGTGGCGTCCGCGTCCGGCTCGTTCGCGAGGTAGCCGTCCACGGCGGGGGAGATGTCGATGGTACGGCTCTCGATCCCCAGCGCGTCGATCACGAGCTGCGCGTGCTCGAGGCTCTCCGGGCTCGACGTGCGGTACGGGAGGCGCACCCCCACCACGTGCTCGGAGCCGAGCGCGCGCGCGGCGAGGAACGCGGTCACCGCGGAGTCCACGCCGCCGGAGATGGCCACGATCCCGTTGCGGAAGCCGCGCAGCGACACCTCGTCGCGCAGGAACTCGCGCAGCCAGTGCTCGGTGAGCGCCGCATCGATGTCGAGCGGCGGCGGGCCGCCGGCGTCGATTCCCGACGCGCGCACGACGACGAACGGCCCCGACGGCGCCCCGTCGCCCCCCGGCGTGGGGTGCACGAGCGCGTGCTCTCCCGGCGACGAGGCGGGATCGTACGACAGCTCCGCCGGCACCCCCTCGCGGATGCGGTCGAGCGTGTCGAGCAGGTGCGGCATCGCCGTCCGCAGATCCGCGAGCAGCGGCATGTCCGCGCGGGCGCGCGTGAGGTCGCCCAGGTCCACCTCCAGCGACAGCACCGCCTCGCGCCAGAGCGGCCCGCGAAGGCGCACGTCCCCCGCCGGCCCGGCGATGACCGAGCCGCCGGGGAACGACTTCCCCCCCTCACTGATCGCGAGGTTCGCGAACGAGACGAACACCCCCTGCTCCTCGGCGATGTCGCGCACCAGCCGCTCCCACCGCGCCACGCTCGCCGGGCCGGGGATGCCGTCCGTCCGCGGCCACATCCCGCGCGCCGGCGCGGCGGAGGAGACGAAGATGATCTGCGCGCCGTCGAGCGCGAGCAGCGTGCCGGAGAGCGCGTGCCAGGCGTCCTCGCACACCATGACCGCGCACCGCCCCCACGGCGTGTCGAAGGCGCGGAAATCGTGGCCGCGCTCGACGAAGCGCTCCTCGTCGAACAGCCCGTAGGTGGGGAGGAAGTTCTTGCGGTGCACATGCCGGATGAGCGGCGCCTCGCCGCCAAGGCGCACGCACATGGCGCTGTTGTACAGCGTGTTCTCGAACACCTCGTAGAAGCCGAGCACCACCTCGAGCGTGCGCTCGGCGGGAGCCACCGAGAGGTAGGCGCGCTGGAGGTCGGCGGCGAGCGCGCCGGCACCGAGCGCCATCTCGCGCACCCCGCCCTCGAGGAAGTAGCCGGTGAGCGCCGTCTCCGGCAGGTGGAGCACGTGCGGACGCGGGGTCATCGCGTCCAGCTCGGCGAACAGGTCGGCGAGGTGCCGGAGGTTGGCCGCGTACTCACCCTTTCGCGGCGCGAACTGGACGGTGGCCAGGTGGATCACGGGGGGCATGGAGGAAAGTTGCCACGCCGCGACGGGGGGAGCAACGCCGCCGGACGAGCACGGCGGTTATCTTCCGTGCGCCCGGTCGTGTGTCTTTTCGGAGCCGGCGGGGTATGTCGAGGATCGGATGGCGCCCGAGGCGCCGGGAGCTCGAATAGCGTGGACGTGAGTCATCGTTCGGCGCGGCGGGGCGGGGTGCGCCGCCGCGCGGTCATCATCGCGTGCGCCACCGCGCTCGCCGCGGCGCCCGTACGGGCGCAGGGAACGGGCGAGGCGTGGCAACTGGTACAGCCACCGCAGTCGTCGCTCGTGCTCGCGCGCGACGGGTCGCTGATGGGCGAGATCGGAAAGCAGATGCGCACGAGCGTGCCGCTGAAGACGCTCCCCCGCTACGTGGGGGAAGCGTTCATCGCCGTGGAGGACCAGCGCTTCTACGAGCACGACGGCGTGGACGTGATCGGCCTCGCCGCCGCGCTCAAGGACGCCCTCGGCGGACACGCGCGCGGGGCGAGCACGATCACCCAGCAGCTCGTCGGCAACATGCACCCCGACCTCGTGGACCGCAGCGACCGGAGCATCGGCCGCAAGCTCCACGAGCAGGCGGCGGCGCGCGAGATGGAGAAGCACTACACCAAGGCCCAGATCCTCGAGGCGTACCTCAACCAGATCGACTTCGGCCACGGGTGGTTCGGCGTCGAGGCCGCGTCGCGGCACTACTTCGGCAAGCCGGCGGCGCAGCTCTCCCTCGCCGAGGCGGCCACGCTCGCCGCCCTCCCCAAGGGGCCGGCGCTCTGGGATCCGATCGCGCACCCCGAGCGCGCGAAGGAGCGGCGCAACCTCGTGCTCTCCCTCATGGCGCAGCAGGGCTACATCTCCAAGGCCGTGGCCGAGGAGACCTCGCGCCAGCCGGTGGTGACCGCGCCGGGCCGGGGGATGCCCGCCGCCGCGCCGTACATGGTGGACGTGGTGCGCCAGGAGGCCGAGCGCGCGGGGATCCCGGTGGAGAACGGCGGCTACCGGATCATCACGACCATCGATCCCGAGCTCCAGCGCGCGGCGGTGGACGCGCTCGCGAAGGGCACCGCGGCGGTGGAGTCGCGTCCGGGGTGGAAGCACGAGACGCTGGCGAAGCACGCGAAGGGGAGCTCCGACTACCTGCAAGGGATGGTGGTGGCGCTCGACCCCATGACGGGGGACGTGCTCGCGCTCGTGGGCGGGCGCGACTACGCGCTCTCTCCCTTCGACCGCGCGGTGAACGCCGTGCGGCAGCCGGGGTCGGCGTTCAAGCCGTTCGTGTACGCGCAGGCGTTGCGCGACAGCATCCCGCCCACCGCGATCGTCCCCGACACGGCGCTGGCGATCCTGATGGACAACGGCGCCATCTACCGGCCGGGGGATGACGACGGTCTCTTTCTCGGCCCGCTCACGCTGCGGCAGGCGCTGGTGAAGTCGCGCAACACGGTGGCCGTGCAGCTCGGGATGCGCGTGGGGATCGACTCCGTGGCCGCGCTCGCGAAGCGGCTCGGGATCGACACGCCGATCGCGCCCTATCCGTCGAGCGCGATCGGCGCCACGGCACTCCGCCCCATCGACCTCGTGGCGGCGTACACGGTGTTCGACAACCTGGGCGCGGTGGTGGAGCCGCGCTTCATCAAGCGGATCGAGGACCGCGCCGGGCACACGGTGTGGGCGCCGCCGGCGCAGGCGCCGCGCTTCGCGATGGATCCGCGCGTCGCGTTCATGGTGCGCGACATGATGCGCGACGTGGTGGCGCGCGGCACCGCCACGGCGGTGCGCCGCGAGGTCCCGGAGCGGATCCCGGTGGCCGGAAAGACGGGGACGACCAACGACAACACCGACGTCTGGTTCGTGGGGATGACGCCGGAGGTCGTGGCCGGCGTGTGGCTGGGCTTCGACCGCCCGAAGCCGATCGCGCCGGGCGCGTACGGCGGGTCGCTCGCCGCGCCGATCTGGGCGGACATGATCGCGCGGTACTACGAGGGTGGGCGGCCGGCGGGGACGTGGGACGATCCCCCGGCCGGGCTGGTGACGGCGGAGATGGACCGCGTGACCGGACAGCCGGCCACCGACTCGACCCCGCCGGACAAGCGCTACACCGAGTACTATCTGGATGGCACCCAGCCCGGCGCCACGGACCCGTGGTCGCTCTGGAACTGGGGGCCGATCGGGGCGCGCTAGCTGCTGGGGGCGAGGGACCGGGGGTCGGGGGACAGGGGGATCTCGCGACGGCGGGGTGAGAGGTCAGGCACTGCAGGAGCTAGAGATGCGGAAGCGCGACGGGGGCGCCGGCATGCTGCCGGCGCCCCCGTCGCGTTCCTTGGTCCGCCCTTCCCAACCCCGGGGTCCGGGGTTCTCTAGATCCCCCCGGCCCCACGCCCCCGGCCCCCAGCCCCTAGCACTGCCTCCTCCGCCTCCTCCATCATCGTCCGGTGCGTCGGCGTCTCGCAGCTCTCCTGCGGCACCAGCGCGATGTCGAACACCTCGTCGAGCGTCGACACGCAGTGGAAGGAGAGGCTCTGCCGCACGTCCTCAGGGATGTCCTCCAGGTCCGCCTCGTTGTCCTTCGGCAGCACGATGGTGTGGATCCCCGCGCGGTGGGCGCCGAGCACCTTCTCCTTCACTCCGCCGATGGGGAGCACCCGTCCGCGGAGCGTGATCTCTCCGGTCATCGCGACATCGCCGCGCACCGCGCGCCCCGACATCGCGGACACCAGCGCGGTGGACATCGCCACGCCGGCCGACGGGCCGTCCTTCGGGATCGCGCCGGCCGGCACGTGGATGTGCACCTCGATGTTCCCGAGCCGCTCGTCCGGGATGCAGAAGCGCGAGGCGTGCGTGGCCGCGTAGGTGAGCGCGGCGCGCGCGGACTCCTTCATCACATCGCCGAGCTGGCCGGTGAGGATCAGCGACACGGCGCCGAGCCCCGTCACCTGCATCGATGCGTCCGACTGCGCCGGCGGGCCGTACAGCCGGCGGATCGCCGCCTCCACGAACATGATGTCGCCGCCCGCCGGCGTGTAGTACATCCCCGTCGCCACGCCCACCTCGTTCTCCTCGGCGGCGTGCTCCGGGTGCACCTTCGGACGCCCGAGCAGCTCGCGAACGTCGTCCGGCGAGATCACGATCCCCGCCTCCTTCATCTCCCCCGCCGCCAGCCGGCGCGCCACCTTCCGCGCCACCGCGCCGATCTGCCGCTCGAGCTGACGCACGCCGCTCTCGCGCGTGTAGCGCGTGACGATCGTCATCACCGCGTCATCGGTGAACGTGATGTTCTTCCCCGCGAGCCCCGCCTCCTCCAGCTGCCGCGGGATGAGGTACTTCTTGGCGATCTCCGCCTTCTCGCGCTCGGTGTAGCCGGAGAAGTCCACCACCTCCATGCGGTCGAGGAGCGGACCGGGGATGTTCTGGATGAAGTTCGCCGTCGCGATGAACAGCACCTCGCTCAGGTCGAACGGGATGTTCAGGTAGTGATCGGTGAACGAGTCGTTCTGCGCCGGATCGAGCACCTCGAGGAGCGCGCTCGCCGGGTCGCCCTGGAACGAGACGCCCAGCTTGTCCACCTCGTCGAGCAGGAACACGGGATTCTTCGTTCCCGCCTGCTTCATCCCCTGGATGATGCGTCCGGGCATGGCACCCACGTACGTGCGCCGGTGGCCGCGGATGTCGGCCTCGTCGCGCGCGCCGCCGAGCGCCGCCCGCACGTACTCGCGGCCGAGCGCCCGCGCGATGCTCTTCGCGATGCTCGTCTTGCCGACGCCCGGCGGACCGACGAAGAGGAGGATCGGGCCCCGCGCCATCGCGCGCGCCTTGGCCTCTCGCTTGTCGGTGATCGGCCGGTTGTCCTCGTCGCTCGGCTGGAGGGTGGGGTTGGCCTCATCGCTCCGCGGGCGCATGGCGGCCGCGGGAAACTCCCCGGTCTTCTCCACCTCGGCGGCGATCTCCTGCGCGCGGAGCTGGCGCACGGCGAGGAACTCGAGCACACGGTCCTTCACGTCCGGCAGCCCGTAGTGGTCCTCGTCCAGCACTTCCTTCGCGTGGTTCAGATCGAGGTCGTCATCGGAGCGCTTGTTCCACGGCAGCTCGGCGATCCACTCGAGGTACGTGCGGATGACCTGCGCCTCCATGGACTCGCGCCCCGCGCGCTCGAGGCGGCCGAGCTCGCGCTCCACCTCCTGGCGCGCGGCCTTGGGCAGCTCGAGCTTCGTCAGCTTCTCCCGCAGCTCCTCGATCTCGCGGTTCTGGTCATCGTCCCCCAGCTCCTTCTGGATCGCCTTGAGCTGCTCGCGCAGGTACATCTCGCGCTGCCGCTGCCCCAGCTCCTCCTGCACCTGCGACTTGATCTCCTCCTGCGCCTCGAGCAGCCCGATCTGCCGCTGCACGTGCACGAGCACGCGGCGCAGCCGCTCCTCCACGCTGAGCGTCTCGAGCAGCCCCTGCTTCTCCGGGACGCTGAGCTCGATGTAGCCCGCCACGAGGTCGGCGAAGCGCCCGGGCTCGGAGACGGAGTCGAGCACCTGGTGCACGACCTCCTCCGGCAGCCCGCGCTTCTCGCCGAGCTCCGCCGCGCGCTCCCGCGCCTCCTTGTGCAGCGCCTCGAACGCGGGATCGTGCTCGTCCACGGGGTTCATCTCCTCCACCGGGATCACGACCGCGCTCAGGTAGTTGTCCGTGGTCACGTACTGCAGCGCGGTCGCGCGCTGCTCCCCCTGCAGCAGGAGCTGCACGCCGCCGAGGCCGCGCTGCACCTGCCCGATGCGGGCGATGACCCCCATCGAGTAGAGGATGTCGGGGTTCGGCTCGTCCGTGTTGTCGCGCTGCGCGACGGCGAAGACCAGCCGATCCGCCTTGAGCGCGGCCTCGATCGCCCGGAGCGTCCCCGGACGTCCGGCGGCGATCGGTGCCGTCAGCCCCGGGAAGATCACCGTCCCGCGAAGCGGCAGCACAGGCAATGTTTGACGTTGCGCCATGGTCGTATCTCGAATTGTGGAAGCACAGCCTCGGCGGATTGCGCCGAATCGGAAGCGATCCGCACGCTCCATTCCAGTCGCGCGCCGGGACGCACCCATGCGCCATGGCCACGAAACCGGATCTCCACCATCACGTACGCTCAAGCACCAGCCGCTGCGCCCCGTTTCCGCGCGGGGGACAATGGTGACTTACGCCACGGCGGCAGGCTTTGCAACTTCCGGCCGCAGCTTTGACGTAGTGCAACTGCCACGGCGGCCAGATCGTCTTTCCAGACGGCGTAAGCCGTGGTACACTAAGCAGGTTGCATTCCCGCCAAGGACTCATTCGTGCCCGATCCCACAGCCCTCTCGTCAGACGCCGAGATGCGCGCACTCGCGGAGCGCGCGCTGTCCGCTCACTACGAGCTCGATCGCGAGCTCGGGCGCGGCGGGATGGGCATCGTGTATCGCGCCCGCGACCGGCGCCTCAAGCGCACTGTCGCCATCAAGCTCCTCCCGCCGGAGCTGGCGTTCCGCGGCGAGATCAAGTCGCGCTTCCTGCGGGAGGCGGAAACTGCGGCGCAGCTCAGCCACCCCAATATCGTCCCCATCTACTCGGTGGACGAGCGCGAAGGGGTGGTGTTCTTCGTCATGGCGTGCGTGGACGGCGTCACGCTCGCCAAGCGGCTGCACGACGAGGGGCGGCTGTCCATAGAGGAGGCGCGGCGCATCCTGCGCGAGGTGGCCGATGCGCTCGCCTACGCCCACGCGCGCGGGGTGGTGCACCGTGACATCAAGCCGGACAACATCCTGCTCGAGGTGGACAGCGGGCGCGCGATGGTCACCGACTTCGGGATCGCGCGCGCGGTGCAGGAGGGCTCCGACTCGCGGCTGACCGCCACCGGGGTGGCGATCGGGACGCCTGCGTACATGTCGCCGGAGCAGGCGGCGGGGGATCGCGAGATCGATGGGCGGAGCGATCTCTACTCGCTGGGCGTGGTCGCCTACCAGATGCTGACGGGGCAGCTCCCCTTCCAGGCGGCGAGCACGCCATCGATGCTCATGAAGCACATCACCGAGACCCCGGCGCCGGTGACCCAGTACCGCCCCGACGTGCCGCGGGACCTGGCGACGATCACGATGACGCTGCTCGAGAAGGATCCGGAGCGGCGCTTCGCGAGCGCGTCGGCGCTCTCGCTCGCGCTCGCGGGGGATGCCGGGGCGATGCCGCAGCACGCGGCCGAGCCCGTCGCCGCGCCCGCCCCGGCGGTGGGAGCGCATGGTACGTCCCCGGCCCCGTCGTGGATGCCCACGCCGCCGGTCTCCCCGCTCCCTGCCGGCGCCGGTCACGACGCGCTCGTCGCCGACCACTCCGGCCCCACCCCCGAGGACATCGCGCGGTGGTCGGCCCCCGAAGTGGTGGCCTTTCGCTCCAGCTTCGCGAAGTACGCGTTCGTGAACGCGGTGATCGTGCTCGCCGCCCTGTTCATGGACACGGATTTCCTCACCATCACGGTGATCTGGAGCATGTTCATGGCGTTCAAGTACTCCAAGCTGTGGGCGGCGAACTACGACTGGCGCGATGTGTTCCGCCAGCCGCGCGACCGGCGCCTCGTCGACGTGGTGCGCGAGACGATCGAGGAGACGCGCGGGGCGTTCGACCGCTCCCAGCGCGGCGCGAACCTGCCGCAGCGCCCGTCGCGCTCCTCGCGCCCGCTCCCGCGGCCGAGCGCGCCCCCGTCGCTGCCGGCCGCCACCGGGTTCGGCCAGTACGGCGGCACCGTGGCGCGGGCCGAGCACGACCGCGGCGAGATCCTCCGCATCGTCGGCTCCCTCCCCAAGTCGGACCAGGCGCTGGTGAACGGCGTGATCCCTGCCGCCGACGGCCTCTTCCAGCGTGTGCGCTCGCTCGCCACGTCGCTGGTGGAGCTGGATCGCGAGAACGAGCCGGGAACGGCCGAGCGGATCGAGGCACAGATCGAGGCGCTCGAGGCGCAGGCGAATCCGCTGGAGGTCGCCGCGAGCGAGGAGCGCGTGCGCCGGCTCGCGCTCCTCAAGCGGCAGCGCAGGGCGGTGGCGGACGCGAAGCGGCGGCGCGAGGAGAGCGCGGCCAAGCTCGAGAGCTGCGCGATCGCGCTCCAGAACATGCGCATCGATGTGCTGCGGCTTCGCGCCGGAGCGGTCGCCGACGCCACCGGCCATCTCACCGTGCTCACGGAGCGCGCGCGCTCGCTCGCCGAGGACGTGGATGCCGCCGTGCAGGGCGCGATGGCCGCACGCCGGCCCGAGCGCGGCCGCGTGTGACCGACCCGCTGCGCGACCGCGTCATCGTCGCGGTCGGCGACCTCTACGATGTGGACGCGGAGGTCGGCCGGGGAGGGATGGCCGTGGTCTACCGGGCCACGGACCTGCGGCTCCGGCGCGCCGTCGCCATCAAGGTTCTTCCGCCCGATCTCGCCTTCCGCGCCGACGTGCGCGAGCGATTCCTGCGCGAGGCGCAGACGGCGGCCCAGCTCAACCACCCGAACATCGTTCCCATCTATTCGGTGGACGAGCGTGGCGGGCTCGTGTACTTCGTGATGGGGCTCGTGGATGGCGAGAGCCTTGCCGCGCGCGCCGCGCGCGCTCCGCTCCCGCTCGGCGACGTGCGGCGCGTGCTCCGCGAGGTGGCCGATGCGCTCTCCTACGCGCACGCGCGCGGCGTGATCCACCGCGACATCAAGCCGGACAACATCCTGCTCGAGCGCACCAGCGGACGCGCCATGGTCACCGACTTCGGGATCGCGCGCGCCGCCGAGGCGGACTCGCGCCTCACCGTGACGGGAGTGGCCGTGGGGACGCCGGCCTACATGTCGCCGGAGCAGGCGCTCGGGGAGCGCGAGCTGGACGGGCGGAGCGATCTCTACTCGCTCGGCGTGGTGGGATACCAGCTCGTGTCGGGACAGCTTCCGTTCCGCGCGGCCAACGGCGCGGCGATCATGATGAAGCACATCAGCGAGCCGCCGCGGAGGCTGCGGGAGCTGCGCCCCGATGTGTCCCCCGCGCTCGCGTCGGTGATCGAGCGCGCGCTCGCGAAGCGTCCGGAGGATCGCTTCCACGACGCGGCCGCCATGCGCGATGCGCTGGCGAGCGAGGCGCCGGTCCCGCTGCCTCCGGCATCCCCTCTGCCGACGCCTGCGCCGGCGGAGATACCGTGGCAGCACCGGGCGGCCGAGGTGCCCGGGCGACCACCGCGGCGCGAGTCTCCCGCCCCCGGCGCCGGTGCGCCAGCGGCAGGCGGCGTGCTCGCGCCGCCGCTGCCGCCGGTGCCCTGGCCGATGTCGCGTCGCGCCGCGGCGCGCGAGATGCGCCGCCAGCGGGAGGATGCGGAGCTCGCGCGCTTCGAGTCGCGGCCGATCGACGACCGGATCCGCTTCTTCCGGCGCCAGCTGGCCAGCACCACGGTGGTCGTCGGGACGCTCGCCGTGGTGAACTTCGCCACGTCGCCCCATTTCCCATGGTTCCTCTTCCCGGCGCTCGGGATGGGAGGCGGAGTGTTCCGGCAGTGGCTGAGCCTGTGGGAGTCCGGCGTCACCTGGAAGCGGCTCTTCACGCGGAAGCCGTCCTCCGAGACGCTCGCCCCCGGGGAGCCGGCGGCGCCGGCCATCTCCGTCGCGGCCGAGGCGGCTGCGAAGATGGTGCCCCGCGAGGTACTCGACGGACCGCACGGGCGCGCGGTGCGCGACGCGGCGGCCGACCGGCTCGCGATCCTCGCGATCGTGGAATCGCTCGCCAAGCCCGACCGCGCGCTGCTCCCCGACATCGTTCCGACGGTGAACGCGCTCGCCCAGCGCGTGGCATCGCTGGCCGTGATGCTGCACCATCTCGATGCCGACACGTCCCCCGAGGCGCTCTCGCGTCTCGAGTCGCGCATCGTGGAAGTGAAGGGGGAGCCCGAGGACTCGGCCGACCGCGAGCGCCGGCTCTCGCTGCTCGAGCGGCAGTACGCGTCGCTGCGCGAGCTGACCGAGCGGCACCGGCGGCTGTCGGGGCAGCTCGAGAGCGCGGGGATCGCGCTGCAGAACCTCAAGCTCGATCTGCTGAAGCTGCGCTCCTCCGGCGTGCAGGCCGCGCTCAGCGAGGTGACGAGCGCCACGATCGAGGCGCGCGCGCTGTCGCGCGACATCGGGCACGTGCTGGAGGCGGCGGCGGAGGTGAGGAAGATCTAGGGGCCGGTGGGGTGTAGGACATAGTCGCTAGACCACCATGAAACGCGTGTGGCGTGTGGGAGACTGACGGGCAGAGGAGGGAGGTAGAGCGCGTGTAGGCTCGGCTGTAGAGAGAGTCCACCTACACACGAACCTACTC
>DASTSH010000009.1:0-6465 GCA_035760785.1 Gemmatimonadaceae bacterium
GCGCTCATGCGCCGCCCCCCTCGCTGAGTTTCCCGATTCCCGATTCCCGAATCCCGATTCCCAGCGCGCACCGCACCCCGCGCCCCGCTCCCCTCAAGCGGCCGACAGATCCCGCAACGCCTCCCCCACCGATCCCTCGCGCAGCCGCTTCAGCGCGCGGTCGCGGAGCTGGCGCACGCGCTCGCGCGTGACGCCGAGCATCTTCCCGATCTCGTCGAGGGTGTGCTCGCGGTCCCCCTCGAGGCCGAAGTACAGCTTGAGGATCTTGGCATCCCGTGCGGGGAGCGTCGAGAGCGCGCGCTCCAGCTCCGCGTGCCGGAACCGGTCGAGCACCTGCTCCTCCGCGTCGGGCATCTCCTCGAGCGCGAAGCGCTCGATGAGCGCGCGGTCGGAGTCCTTCCCCACCGCGGCATCCAACCGCACGTCCGCCGTGTTCAGCGAGGTCAGGGCGCTCACGATCTCCGGGGAGATCCCCGTGAGCTGCGACAGCTCGTCGGGGGTGGGCTCACGCCCCAGCTTGTCCCGCAGCAGCGCCGAGGCGCGGATGACGCGCGAGAGGTCGGCGGTGCGATTGAGGGGGACACGTACCGTGCGCCCCTGTCGCGCGAGCGATGCGAGAATGGCCTGGCGGATCCACCACACGGCGTAGGAGATGAACTTCACCCCCTGGTCCGGGTCGAACTTGCGTGCGGCGGTCATCAGCCCGACGTTCCCCTCGCCGATCAGATCGATGAGGGGGAGCCCGCGGTTCTGATACTTCTTGGCGACGGAGACGACGAAGCGGAGGTTGCGTCGGACGAGCTCCTCCATCGCTTCCTGATCGCCCTTCCGGATGCGCCGCGCCAGCGACTTCTCCTCATCGGCGGTGAGGAGCGGATAGCGGCTCACCTCGGCGAAGTACTGGTCGAGAATGTCACGGTCCGCCTCGGCCGGTCCGATCTCGGCGGGTGCGGGGCGACGTCGGCGGCGCTTGGGTGGTGCCATCTCGAGGTCCTCCATCCGGTGGTCCACGAGATTCGGAGCAACAAGCGAACCGTGGGGCCGGGGATGCGCGGTGTGTGAGACGGGGGCGCGGGGCGGCTGCCCGGCGCCCCCCAGGGGCGGATCAGAGGGGTGCATCCTGCAAGCGCCGCGCCGCCCCCGCGGGCTCCGACACCCCCTCTCGCCCACCTCGTACCGCCGTCAGCGCTTCCCGGTTCCCTCCTCCCGTTTCCCGCGCACCTTCGGCACGAACCGGAGCAGAAACGCCACCACCACGAACGCGATGCCGACGAGCATGAACACGTTCTGGTTCGTCCGGGCCCCCCACGCCCAGATGGCCAGCGCCACGAGCAGGAGGACGATCTTGAGCAGGTCCAGCGTCTTCATGCCCCCTCCTTGCCGCGGCGCACGAACCGTCGCACGCCGGCGATGAACTCATCCGTGCCCCGAGCTTCCACGTTGGTCCGCGCGCCGAGCGCGATCCCCTCCTCGAATCCGACGCCGTCGAGCTCGTGGAAGAGGCGCTTCGTCAGGCGGAGCGCACCCGGGGGCGAGGCGGCGAGCGCGGAGACGATCTCGTCGACCTCGGCCTCGAAGCGCTCGGCGGCCAGCACGCGGCTCACGAGCCCGATCTCGAGCGCCTCCCGCGCGCCCACGATGCGGCCGGTGGCCACCAGCTCGAAGGCGCGCTTCTCCCCGGCCACGCGACGCAGCATGGTCATCACCATTGCCGGCACGAAGCCGACGCGCACCTCGGGATAGCCGAAGCGGGCGTCGTCCGAGGCGAGCACGAGGTCGCACGCGGTCACGAGCCCGGCGCCGCCGGCGAGCGCGCGCCCGCGCACGGCGGCCACCACGGGCTTGGGGAGTCGGCGGATGGCGAGGAAGACGCGGCCGAGCGCCATCGCGTCCTCGTGGTGCATCTCGGGCGCCGCTCCGATCATCCGCTCCAGCGCCTCGAGGTCGGCGCCGGCGCAGAAGTCGGGGCCATCGGCGTCGAGCACGATCGCACGCACCTCCGCATCCGCGCCCAGTTCGTCGAGCGCCGCGAGCAGCTCGCGGGCGGCCTCCTGGTCGAGCGCGTTCTTCTTCTCGGGGCGTGCCAGCGTGATCCGCCCCACCCCGTCCGACGCGGACACGCGCACGCGGCTCATGCCACCCCCGGCAACCCGTAGCGGCGCGCGTCCTCGTCCGGCACGTCGAGCTCCATGCGGAGCATCGCGGTGGAGAACACCTTCCCCTGCGCGTCCGTCTTCAGCGAGAGGGTGCCGCCGCCGCCCAGCGCGCCGTGCAGCAGGAAGTTGAGCGCGCCGAGATTCGGCAGCTCGAACCGCTCCACTCCGCCAGTGATCACGCCGGCGAAGTGCCGTGCCACGCGGTCGCGCGTGAGGTGGCGCTCCAGCACCGGGTACCAGCGCGGATCGAGGGCGATCACCCCGACGTTGGCGGTGTCGCCCTTGTCGCCCGAGCGCGCGTGCGCGATGTCGATCAGCCGGATCCTCATGCGTCCTCCACGGCCACCGCGGTGGTGACCACGCTCTTGTCGATGAGCGCCGGCCAGTATGCCACCACGTCCTCCACCTTCGGGCGCCCGCCGGCGAAGCCGGTGACGCTCGGCGGACCGTTGAGCACGAGGGGGGCGAGCTCGCGCGTGAAGCGCTCCACCGCGCCGCGATCGCCACCGCGGACGCCGATGCGGAGCTGTACCTCGGGGACGTCTCCCGCCGCGCCGGCGAGGGGGCCGTGCGTGGCGGAGGCGCCGAGGAACTCCGTGTGGATCTCGTCGAAGCGCAATCCGAGCGTCGTCAGGCGCTCGCGGAGCACGCGATCCGCCACCCGCGCCTTCTCCAGCGCATCCGGCCAGGCGTAGACGAGCGTGCCCACGGCCTTGTACCCGGCCCGGTACGCCACGGACACCTTGAGCTTGTCCGTGGGCGCGCGGCCGCGAATCCCGAACACGCGAACGCGATTCTCCCCCGCCTGCTCCAACCGGATGGTGGTGAAGTCGGCGATGACGTCCGGCGTGATGTAGGCGTGCGGATCGCCCATCTCGTAGACGAGCTGCTCGGTGACGCCGTGCACATCGATGCGCCCGCCGGTGCCGGGGTGCTTGTAGATCACGAACGATCCGTCCTCGTGCCCCTCGACGATCGGGTAGCCGACGTTCGCGAGGTCGGGGATGGAGCGCCAGTCGTACAGGCAGTTGCCCCCGGAGCACTGCGCGCCGCACTCGATGATGTGCCCGGCCACGATCCCCGCGGCGAGCTTGTCCCAGTCGTCGCGCGCCCAGCCGAACTCGTGAAGGAGGGGCGCCATGGTGAGCGCCGTGTCGGTGGAGCGGCCGGTGATCACCACGCTCGCGCCGCGCGCGAGCGCTTCCACGATCGGCGATGCGCCGATGTACGCGTTCGCGGAGAGCACCCGGTCGCGGATGGCCGACAGTGGCTCCCCCGTGTCCATGTTCGCGAGCGGGTGGCCGGTGTCGAGCAGCTCATCGAGGCGCGGCAGGAGATCGTCGCCGGTGATCACGCCGATGCGGAACCTGCCGGCCCACCCGGCGCGCCCGGCGGCATCCCGCACGGCGTCCGCGCATCCCTTGGGGTTCACGCCGCCCGCGTTGGCCACCACGCGCACGCCGCGCTCGGCCACGGCGGGAAAGATGCTCTCCATCGCGCCGACGAAGTCGCGCGCCCAGCCGAGGCGCGGGTCGCGCTCCTTCTGCTTCTGGAGGATGGACATCGTCACCTCGGCCAGGTAGTCCAGCATGAGGTAGTCGATGGGACCGCCCTCCACCTGGCGGCGGGGCGCTTCCAGCCAGTCGCCCCAGAATCCCTGCCCGCTCGCGACACGCACCACGCGACTCACCGCCACTCTCCGAGATGCGGGGGAAGAACGAAGGGGCCGAGGTGCGGCCCGGGGTTGTGCAGCGAGGCGCGCAGCGCCATGGCGAGCACGTCGCGCGTCTCCTCGGGATGGACGATGGCATCCACGAAGCCGCGCGCGCCGGCGAAGCGCGCATCGAGCTGGTGCTCGTAGTCGGCGCGCATCTCGTCGACCGCGGCGAGCACCTCGGCCGGGGGCTCCGCGCCCTTCTGGCGCGCCGCGTCGAGCGCCGGGCCGTGCACGGCCTGGATGGCGGATTCCCCCTCCATCACTCCCATGCGCCCCGTGGGCCAACTGAAGATGAAGTCGGGATCGAACCCCTGCCCGGCCATCGCGTAATAGCCGGCGCCTGACGCGTGGTTCACCGTGAGCACCAGCTTCGGGACGGCGGCGGTGGCCATCGCCTCGACGAATCGAGCCCCCGCGCGGATGATCCCCTCGTGCTCCGCCTCGGGGCCCACCATGAAGCCCGAGACGTCCTGCACGAACAGGAGCGGGATCCCCTCGCGGTCGCACCGATCGATGTAGTACGCCACCTTCTCCGCGCTCTCGGCGTAGACGATCCCGCCGAAGCGGGGCTTCTCGCCGGGACGCGTCTTGATGAGCCCGCGCTGGTTGGCGATGACGCCGATGGGCATCCCCTCGATCGCCGCATCGCCGCAGATCATCTCGCGCGCGAGATTCCCCTGGAACTCGTCGATGGCGCCGTCGTCCACGATCGCGCGGAGCACCTGGTGCATGTCGTACGACATGCGGTGGTCCGCGGGGAGCACGTCGTAGAGGGTGGCGGGATCGGCCGCCGGGGGCGCGGCGGGGCGCGTCCCTGTACCGCACGCGGCGCGAGGCAGGCGGGAGACGAGGTCGCGCAGCTTCGCGCAGCAGGCGGCGTCATCGCTCACGCGATAGTGGGCGACGGCGGAGATCTCGGTGTGAGCGCGCGCGCCGCCGAGCGTCTCCGCGTCCACCACCTGGCCGGTGGCGCCCTTCACCAGGTTCGGCCCGCCGAGCCCCATGAAGGAGCTCCCTTCCACCATGAGGATCACGTCGGAGAGCGCGGGAAGATAAGCGCCTCCGGCGATGCACGGTCCCATCACGGCGGCGAACTGCGGAATCCGCAGGTAGCGCCGCATGATCGAGTTGTAGTAGAAGATCCGCGCGGCGCCGTACTGGCCGGGGAAGACCCCGCCCTGGTACGGCAGGTTCACGCCGGCGGAGTCCACGAGGTAGATAATCGGGATGCGGCAGCGCATCGCGATCTCCTGCGCGCGGAGCATCTTCCTGATCGTCTCCGGCCACCAGGAGCCGGCCTTCACCGTCGCATCGTTGGCGACGATGACGACCTCGCGGCCGTGGACGATGCCGATGCCGGTGACCACGCCGGCGGCGGGCGCCTGCCCGTCGTACTGGTCGTGCGCGACGAGGAGCCCGATCTCGAGGAATCGCGTGCCGGCATCGCAGAGCGCGCCGACGCGCTCGCGCGCGGTGAGCTTCCCCTGCCGGTGCTGGCGCTCGATCCGGTCCGCGCCCCCACCCTGCCGGAGCCGCTCCTCGAGCGCGCGCAGCTCGGCGGAGCGCTCCCTCAGCCGCGACGTCACGCTTCCTGCTTCTCGCGCTCGGCGAACCAGGCCCGGATGTAGTCCACCAGGTCCGAGGTCGGGGTGCCCGGTCCGAAGAGGCGGCCGATCCCGCGGCGGTGCAGCTCCTCGATGTCTTCCTTGGGGATGATGCCGCCGCCCGTGAGGAGGATGTCGTCGCGCCCGGCCTCGCGCAGGAGGTCGTGGACGCGGGGGAAGAGCGTCATGTGCGCGCCGCTGAGGATCGAGAGGCCGACGACGTCCGCGTCTTCCTGGATCGCGGCGCTGGCGATCATCTCGGGGGTCTGGTGGAGGCCCGTGTAGATCACCTCCATCCCCGCGTCGCGAAGCGCGGCGGCGACGACCTTGGCGCCGCGGTCGTGGCCGTCCAGGCCGGGTTTGGCGATGAGCACGCGAATGGGTCGCATGAATGCCTGATGTCTGTCGAGTCGTGTGTGGGGCCGGGGCGATCCCGGCCCGGGAAAGCTAGCGCGACCGCGCGAGGGCACGCAACGTGCCGCGCCATCAGCGCTTGCGTGCCACCAGCAACATCTCCGACGAGGTGCGCGCGAGCGGCCGCGCGGTCCAGCCATCGTACGCCTCCTCCACCACCAGGCCGGCGGCCGCACACAGCTCCGCGAGACGCGAGGCGGTGTACAGCCGGATGCGGTGCTCGCGCGCTCCACGGGCCCGCTTCCCGTTCCAGGTGGACCGGATGGTGAGCACGCCTGACAGCGGATCGAAGGCGCGCTCGTGCCCCACGAGCGTCCCATCGCTCGCCTGCCACCAGTCGCGCGAGAGGAAGCGCGCCATCACCCCGTCGCGGCTGCCGCCGTGCCACACGAGCGTCCCACCGGGACGGAGCACGCGCGAGAATTCGGCGATCACGCGCGCATCGTCGGCCGGGTCGAGAAAGAAGCCGAAGGAGGTGAAGAGGTTCACCAGGGCGTCGAAGCGGCCGGTCCAGCGCGGCGGCAGCCGGCGCATGTCGCCGCGCACGTAGCGCAGCGAGGGCCCGGTCCCCCGC
>DASTSH010000010.1:0-2877 GCA_035760785.1 Gemmatimonadaceae bacterium
TCGGGGGAAGTGAAGCAGTTGGGTTAGGGAACGTTCGTAAGCGAAACGGGGGGTGCGGGACGCGGGGCGCGGGGCGCGGCGCTCCGTGGCCAGCCCGAGCGGCGGTCACGGAGCGTCGGGGCGGGGCGCGGGGGTGGGGCGACGGCGGCGTCCGCGCGTAGCAAGAGACTCCCTGGGCGCCGACGATCGATGCTCACCGGGCGGTAGTAGGGTCTGGCGCCCGGGGAGGCTCGCAGCGTGTAAGCGCGACGCCGCCAGAGCCACACCCCCGCGTCACGCCAGTCCACGGAGCCCACCACGGCCCGCGCCAGTCCACGGAGCCCTGCCAGGCCCGCGCCCCGCGCCCCGCGTCCCGCGTCCCGCGCCCTACCGATCACCGCTGGTCGCACGCCTGACGACTGGCGTCCACATCACCGCGTGCTGGAGTCCATCGTGCGTGGTGCTCGCGCCCACGACCGTTCCGGCGTCGTTCACGCCGTACGCGATGCTCGTGTTGCTGATGTCCGATGGCTCGAGCGTGCCGAGGTCCGTGAGCGTGCCGCCGCGCCAGTAGAAGGCGTGATCGCCCGTGCCGACCAGGGCGAGGCCGACCACGTCGCCGCGGTCGTCGATCGCGTTCACCAGGAAGTGCGACGAGCCGGTGGTGGTGACGGAGGCGCGCTGGCCGCGCCAGAGCGCGAGGTCGTACTGCCCGTTCTGCACCTCGGCCCACCCGGCGATCTGGCCGGTGCGGTTGATGGCGCCGGCCGAGCTGTTGAGCTCCACCACGCCACCGAGGTCGGCGATCTCGCCGCCCAGCCACCGCACGGCGTGGGTGAACGTGATGAACGGCGCGGGGGCGGTCTCGCTCCACCCCACGATCTCCCCCTTCGCGTCGATGGCGAGCGCGCGGCTGTTCGGGCCGCCGAGGGTGCCGAGATCGTGCATGATGCCGTCTTCCCAGACGAAGGCGTGCGTGGCGCCGCTGCTCGTGACGCTCCACCCCACCACCTGCCCGCGATCGTTCACGCCCGTCGCCTGACTACTGGAGCCGCCGAGCGTGCCGAGGTCGACGACGTCGCCATCGCGCCAGAGCGCGGCGTGGACGTCGCCGCTCGACGTCTCGCTCGCGCCGGCGATGAGTCCCTTCGGGCTGATCGCCCATGCGGAGCTGAACTGTCCGCCGTCGAGCGTGCCGAGGTCGGTGGCCGCGCCGCCGCGCCAGAGCACGGCGTGCGTGGCGCCCGATGTGACCGCCGCCTCACCGACGATCGCTCCCGCGCGATTCACCGCGCGGGCGATGCCGATGGGGGAGAGCTCGGTGATGGTGAAGGTGGGTGCGGCGCGAGCGGCGTCCGCGGTCTCGCGCGCCGAGGGGGACGGTGGGGCGGTGGAGGAGTCGGCGCAGGCGCCGAGGAGAGTGAGAGAGACGAGGGTGAGTGGGAGAGGGCGGGAGACGACGCGAGCTCTGGCGGTGGTACGCATGGCGAACCTCCTGCGGCTGCTGACGACGGATGGAGCGTAGGAAGCTCAGGCGATTCGCGGTGTAGGGGAAATTCCGGAAAAAGCGTGGTCTGCGGCGATGCTCATAGCTATATTAGCTAATAATCTGGCCCTTTCCCGAGGTGTCCCATGAGCAACCGCCGGAAGCGCACGCTCGCACGGATGAGCCACGTCCAGAGCGATGCTCCCGCTCGCTCCCACGCGGGTGGGATGCCGGCCGTGACGATTCCATCGACCGAGGCGCAGAACGAGTTCGGCCGGTTGCTCGATCAGGCGGCAGCCGGTCAGGACATTGCCATCGCGCGACACAACGTCGTGCGCGCCGTGCTCGTCTCCGCTGCCCGATACCGCGAGCTGGCGGGGCGTGAGGCGACCGACCTCGACGCCCTCGCGACTCGATTCGACGACCTGTACGCGAGCATGCAGACGGCCGCCGTCAGGGAGGCGACGGCCCGGGCGGTTCGTGCCACGCCGGAGGAGATGGGACGCGCCGCGGTCGCCGTCGTCCGGCGCGCGCGCGACCGCCGAGCGCGGGAGTGATCTCCGCTCGCGCGAAGAAGCCGCGGCGGGAGCCGCCGCGACGTGGGCGGATCACCGTGATCGCCGGCGTGAACGGTGCCGGGAAGAGCAGCGTCTTCGGTGCGACCATCCGCGAAGCGGGAGGGCGCTGCTTCGATCCAGATGAGGAGGCGCGGGCAGTCCGGCTCGCCGAGCCGGAGCTCTCGCAGCGCGAGGCGAACGCGCTCGCGTGGGCGATGGGACGCCGCGGCCTCGAGCGGGCCATCGCGCGGGAGGAGGACTTCACGTTCGAGACCACGCTCGGCGGCCGAACGATCGCCGGCTTGCTCGCCCGGGCACTCGATGCGGGTCTCGAAGTGGTGGTGCTGTACCTCGGCCTGGACTCCCCGGAACGCCACATCGCGCGCGTGCGAGCGCGCGTCGAGCTGGGGGGACACGACATCGCCGAGGCGAAGATCCGCGAGCGCTACATCAGCAGCCGCGAGCACCTGATTGCGCTGCTGCCGCGGCTGACGGCGCTGCTGCTGTACGACAACAGCGTGGAGCGCGATCCGCATCGCGACGAAGAGCCCGCGCCGACTCGTCTGCTCGAGCTGGCGCATGGCCGCATCGCGTTCATCGCGCCCCGGGAGCACATCCCGCCCTGGGCGCGCCCCGTCGTCGCGGCGGCGATCCTCGCCGATCGTCAGGCGTAGCCGCTCGGGCTCCTCGGCCGTGGCGAGATCCGCTCGGGCTCCTCGGCCGGGCTCCTCGACCGGGCAGGGTTCCGCTCGAGCTCCTCGGCCGTGGCGCCGGGGGCCATTCGCTTCGGCGGCGTACGCGCTTACACGCTGCGAGCCTCCCCGGGCGCCAGAACTTATTACCGCCTGACGAGCC
>DASTSH010000011.1:0-14607 GCA_035760785.1 Gemmatimonadaceae bacterium
TTCCCGCATCCCGCGCCCCGCATCCCGCCGTTCCCCCCCCGGCCCCCAGCCCCTGACCCCCGCCCCCTAAGGATTCCTGTCCGTCAACCGCTTCTTGATCCGCTCCAGCTCCGCCGTCGTCTTGTCGAGCTGCTCCTTCAGCGTCTTGATCTGCTTCTGCAGCTCCTCTTCGCGAGCCGCCGCCTTCTGCTCGGCCGCGGCGCGTGCCTCGTCCGAGTCGCCGGCGGTGACCTGGCGCGCCTGGCCGAGGGAGTCCATCGCCGAGGCGAGGCGGCGGAGCACGAGCGCCTCGGCGCGGTGCGGCGTGCTGGTCGTGTCCGCGAGATACGAGTCGAGCTGCTCGGCCGCGGCGCGTGCGCTCCCGCCCCGGTTCTCGGGATCCAGCTTGAACACCGCGCGCCAGTACACCGCCTCGCGCGCTTCCTCCGTCCCCTGATAGCGCTGCTGGTAGTCGTAGAGCGCGCGGTCGGCGTCGTCGTAGTGGCCGGAGTGCGCCGCGGCTTTCGCGGCGGCGAGGGCGCTCAGCCAGTCGCGCGCGACGAGCGGCATCGAGCGGCGCACGCCGGTGGCGCTCGCGCAGGCAGCGAGGACGAACGCCAGCGCGAGCGCGGGAACGAACCGAAGCTTCACGCCGGAACCCCCACGCTCGGAGTGCGAGGACGCCCGCGCACCCGCGCGCCGGCGCGGGCGGGGAGGGTGATGTGGAACGTCGTCCCGACGCCCAGCGTGCTTTCCACCGCGATCTCTCCTCCGTGGGCCACCACGATCTGCTTGGCGATCGCGAGGCCGAGCCCCGTGCCGCCGTGCGCCGCCGACCCCTGGTTGTCCGCCTGATAGAACTTCTCGAAGATGCGAGCGATCTGCTGCGGCGGGATGCCTGCCCCCGTGTCGCGGATCGCCAGGTGCACGTGGTCGTCCGTTGACTCCACCAGCAGCTCCACCGCGCCACCGCGCTCGGTGAACTTGAACGCGTTGGAGAGGAGATTGCCGAGCACCTCGCTCATCCGATCCGGATCCCACACCACCTCCTCCGGGAGGGCGCCCAGCCGCTCGATGCGGAACGACACGTCGCGCTGCATCGAGAGCACGCGGAAGGTCTCCTCCAGTTCCGTGAGGAAGCTCTCGAGGCGCGTCGCGCGGAGGTCCAGCTTGCCGCCGCCCGCCTCGAGGCGGCTGATGTCGAGGAGTTGGTGCACGAGCCGCGAGAGCGCCCGCGTCTGCGTGTCGATCGTGCGGAGCGTCTCTCGGAGCTTCGGGGAGATCGTCCCGTACACGCCTTCGTCGATGAGCTGCAGGTAGCCCAGGATCACGTTGATCGGCGTCTTGAGCTCGTGCGAGGCGATGGAGATGAACTCGGCCTTGAGCCGGTCGAGCTGCGCGAGCTGCTGCGCCATCGATTGGAAGCTCTGTGCCAGGCGCCCGAACTCGTCGCGCCGCTGCGGCGCGATGCGGAGCCGGTAGCCGAAGTTGCCGTCCGCCACCGCGGCCATCCCTTGTTCGAGGTCGCGCACCGGGCGCGAGATGCTGCGCCAGAGGACGACGGCGATGATCAGGGCGAGGGTGGCGGCCACCGCGAGGCCGATCCCCGCCGCGCTCCGCGCCGCGCTGATCTCCTCGTTCGCGGCGATCACGCGCTCGCTGGTGCGGGCGCGCAGGTCGTGCTCCGCCATGGTGAGCGCGCGCTCCGTCCGCGTGATCGTGGACAGATAGTGGTGCTCGGAGATCGAGTCGGCGCGCGCGGTGTCCCCGGCGATCGCCGCGGCGAACTCCTGCGGGACGTACCCCGCGAGGTCGCGCGTGGCGGCGCCGATGGTGGTGGAGGCGTCGCCCATCCCCAGCAGGCGCAGCGAGTCCGACCAGATCGCGAGCGCCGTCACCTGCGAGTCCACCGCCGCGCGCGCCTCGTCGTTGTGCACGAAGAGGATCGAGAGATCGAGACGCCGCAGCTCGTCGGTGGACGAGCGCATCTTGTTGAGCAGGAGCGAAGCCGCGAACTCGTGGCGCTGGAGCGCCGTGGTGGTCTCGTGCAGTCGCTGCAGCGACTGGAGCGCCAGCCCGAGCGGGACGAGGAGGACGATGGCGATCCCGAACAGTCCCAGCGCGAGCTTGGAGCGGATCGTGACGCGTGTGATCACGGCTCCCTCCGGTGCGGCCACCCACACCTCCGGCCGGTGCGTGATGGGGCGCACGCCCGCGCGGTCCGCGGGTGGGTGTGGCCTCGGGAGAGGCGGGGGCGAGGAAGGGGGTCGAAGCGAGGCACCGTGTAGTCGCACGAGTCACGTCGGCCATCGCCGGGCGTGGCCGCGTGACGGTCGATCGGGTTCGGGTCTGCCCTGCGTGTGCGAGGACGTGACGTGGTGTCCGAGCGCACCACGCCTGAGCTGTTGCAACGAGTACGCCGCGCCGCCGACGAGGCGGCTTGCGGGCGATTCCGGATGGTAGCAGCGGGCCGAGGCACGCCGCCAGTGTAATTCACTGTACACGGGCCGAGGCGCCGACGCCAGCGGGGGACGCACTCCGGCGCGCACCGGTGGCGTTGACAGTGTCGAGCATGCCGGATAGCTTGCCGAACCCCAGCCGTAACCTTCGTGAAATCAATGACATTGAACACCCCACGCATCGCCGAGCTGAATGCGCACGCCGGAGCCACCGTCACCGTGCGCGGATGGGTGACCCACCTCCGGTCGAAGGGGAAGGTGGCTTTCGTGGTGCTGCGCGACGGCACCGGCATCGTGCAGGCGGTGCTCGTGAAGAGCGCCCTCCCCGAGAACGTGTGGGACCGGTTCGGGGAGCTCACCCAGGAGACCTCGGTCGCCGTGACCGGCGAGGTCCGTGCCGACGAGCGCGCGCCTGGCGGCTACGAGCTGGCGGTGACCGACCTCCGGATCATCGGCACGAGCCCGCTCGACTATCCGATCCAGCCGAAGGAGCATGGGATCGACTTCCTGCTCGACAACCGGCACTTCTGGCTCCGGTCGAACCGCCAGCGCGCGATCGCGCGCGTGCGCAACGAGGTGGAGCAGGCGATCCACGACTTCTTCTACGAGCGCGGCTACCTGCGCGTGGACACGCCGATCCTCACCGCGGCGATCGGTGAGCGGTCGGGGCTGTTCGACACCGACTACTTCGACGAGGGGAAGGCCTACCTCGCGCAGACGGGACAGCTCTACGGTGAGGCCGCGGCCGCCGCGTTCGGAAAGATCTACACCTTCGGCCCCACCTTCCGCGCCGAGAAATCGAAGACGCGCCGCCATCTCACCGAGTTCTGGATGATCGAGCCGGAGGTGGCGTGGAACGACTCGAACGACAACATGCGGCTGCAGGAGGAGTTCGTCTCCTACCTCGTGCGCCGCGCGCTCGAGCGGTGCACGACGGAGCTGAAGGAGCTGGAGCGCGACACGTCGAAGCTGGAGAACGTCGTCCCCCCGTTCCCGCGACTGAACTACTCCGATGCGGTGGCGCTCCTGAAGCGAAAGGGGAGCGCCATCACGTGGGGCGACGACCTGGGGGCCGAGGACGAGGCCCTGATCGTGGAGGAGTACGACCGTCCGGTGTTCGTCTTCAACTACCCCAAGGAAGCGAAGGCGTTCTACATGAAGGAGAACCCGGAGGACCCGCGCACCGTGCTGTGCGACGACCTCCTGGCCCCCGAGGGGTACGGCGAGATCATCGGCGGGAGCCAGCGCGAGGACGACTACGACAAGCTCCTGCACCGCATCCGCGAGGAGGGGCTCCCCGAGGCGGCCTATGGCTGGTATCTCGACCTCCGGAAGTACGGCACGTTCGTGCACTCCGGCTTCGGCCTGGGGCTGGAGCGCACGGTCTCCTGGATCTGCGGCCTTCCCCACCTCCGCGAGGCGATCGCGTTTCCGAGGATGATGAACAGACTCCTTCCTTGAGAGGGAGGTGGTGTGTAGTTGCTGGACCACCAGGGAACGCGTGTGGCGTGTGGGAGACTGACGGGATGAGGAGGGAGGAAGAGCGGGTGTAGGGCCGGTTGTAGAGAGAGTCCACCTACAGCCGAGCCTACACGCGCCGTACCTCCCTCCTCATCCCGTCAGTTCCCCACACGCCACACGCGTTTCACGGTGGTCCATCGACTACACACCATTCTCCCCCGATTTCACTTCTTCCCACAGCTCGTCCAGCCCCTCCAGCCCCATCTCCCCCATCTCCAACCCCCTCTCCCGCGCCAGCCGCTCCATGGCTTCGAACCGCCGCACGAACTTCTGGTTCGCCTTGTCGAGCGCGAGGGAGGCGTGCACGCCGGCGCGGCGGCACAGGTTCACCACCGCGAACAGCAGGTCGCCGAGCTCCGACTCGAGTGCGCGGTGCGCCGCATCATCCACCGGTGGCGCGTGCGCCGGGCCGCGCGCCGCGAGCTGCTCGCGTACCTCTTCCAGCTCCTCCTCCACCTTCTGCGCCGGGCCCTCGGTGTCCGGCCAGTCGAAGCCCACGCCCGCGGCGCGGTCCTGTAGCCGGTGGGCACGGTGGAGTGGGGGAAGACCGAGTGGCAGCCCGTCGGCGATCGACGTGCGCGCCTTCGCCTTCATCCGCTCCCACGGCTGGCGCTCCCCGCCGCCGTACAGGTGCGGATGGCGCCGCCGCATCTTCGTGATCAGCGCCTCCGCCACATCTCCCGCATCGAAGGCGTCCTCTTCCTCCGCGATCACGGAGTGGAAGAGCACCTGGAGCAGCACGTCGCCCAGCTCCTCGCGCATCTGCCGGCGGTCGCCGGCGCGCAGCGCGTCGTCGAGCTCGTGCACCTCCTCCATGAGATAGGGGCGCAGCGACTCGTGCGTCTGCGCGCGGTCCCACTCGCATCGCTCGCGCAGGTCGCGCATCAGCGCGAGCGCATCTTCAAGTGTCGGTTTGTCTTGCATAGCTCCTCCCGGGCCGGTATACTACCCGGCCGAGTGAGCACCAGTCAATGCGAGAACCGATGACACGCGCCTGGGTCGAGGTCGATCTGGGCGCGTTACGCCGCAATGCCGCCGCGATGGCCGCGCGCGCGCCGGCGATCGTCCCCATGGTGAAGGCCGATGCCTATGGGCTCGGCGCCGTTCCCGTGGCGTGCGCGCTCGAGTCGCTCGCGCCGTGGGGGTACGGCGTGGCGACGGTGGACGAGGGGATCGAGCTGCGCGCGGCCGGCATCGCGCGTCCGGTGCTCGTGTTCACGCCGGTGGTGCGCGGTGAGCTGGGCGCGCTGCGCGAGGCGCGTCTCACCCCCGCGCTCGGGAGCGCCGCGGACCTCGCGTGCTGGGCGGAGGCGGGGGGCGGCGCGTGGCACCTCGCCATCGACACCGGGATGAGCCGCGCGGGAGCGCGGTGGGATGCCGTGGACGCGATGCGCGGCGCGATTGCCGCGCTCCCGCCCGAGGGAGCGTTCACGCACTTCCACTCCGCCGAGCTGGACGATGGCTCGGCGGCGGTGCAGGCCGAGCGATTCAGCGAGGCGCTCGGCCGGCTCCCGGCGATGCCTCCGCTCGTGCACGCCGAGAACTCCGCGGCGCTCGCGCGCGTGACGCGCTCGCGGTGGAACCTCGGCCGGCCGGGGATCTTCCTGTACGGCGTGGGAAGCGGGGCGGGGGCGCTCGTGCACCCCGAGCCGGTGGTGCGCGTGCGCGCGCGGCTGGTGGATGTGCGCGACGTCCGCGCGGGGGAGAGCGTGAGCTACGATGCGACCTACCGCGCCGAGGCGCCGCGCCGCATCGCGACGCTCGCCATCGGGTACGCCGACGGCTACCGGCGTGCCCTGTCGAATCGCGGCGTCGCGATCGTCCACGGACATCGCGCGCCGGTGGTGGGACTCGTGACCATGGACATGACCATGATCGACGTGACCGGCGTGCCGTGCCAGCCGGGTGACGTGGCGACGCTGATCGGCGACGAGGGGGAGGAGCGGCTCGACGTGGAGCGCGTGGCGGGGCTCGCCGCGCTCTCGCCGTACGAGCTGCTCACCGGCCTCCGCGGCCGGCTGCCGCGCCTCTACCACGAGGGCGCGTGACCCGTCGCGCGATCATTCTCGTACTCGACGGGGTGGGCATCGGCGCGGCGCCCGATGCTCCGGCCTACGGCGATGTGGGGAGCGACACGCTCGGCAACCTCGCGCGCGCGGTGGGGGGGCTCCGCCTCCCGAACCTCGAGGCGGCGGGACTCGGGCGCATCAAGCCGCTCGCGGGGGTGGTGGAAGTGGAGCGGCCGCGCGGGGCGTGGGGGAGCATGCGTCCCCGCTCGGCCGGCAAGGACAGCACCACCGGCCACTGGGAGATCGCCGGCGTCCATCTCGATCGTCCGTTCCCCACGTACCCGCACGGCTTCCCCCCGGAGGTGGTGGAGGAGTTCGCGCGGCGCACGGGGCGCGGCGTGATCGGCAACCTGGTGGGGAGCGGCACCGACATCATCGCGCGCTTCGGCGAGGAGCACGAGCGCACCGGCCGGTGGATCCTCTACACGTCCGCCGATTCCGTCTTCCAGGTGGCGGCGCACGAGGCGGTGGTGCCGCTCGAGGAGCTGTACCGGGCGTGCGCGGCGGCGCGCGAGATGCTCGTCGCGCCGCACGATGTGTCGCGCGTGATCGCGCGCCCGTTCGTGGGCCGCCCCGGCGCGTACACGCGCACGCCGAACCGCCGGGACTTCTCCATCGCTCCCCCGGCCGAGACGCTCCTCGACGCGCTCGCGGCGCTGGGGATCCCGCGCGCGGGGGTGGGGAAGGTGGACGACCTGTTCGCCGGCCGGAACCTCGCGTCGGAGCACACCGCCAACAACGCGGCCGGAGTGGAGGCGATCCTCCGCCTCCTGCGCGCCCCAGATGGTGGGCTCGTGTTCGCCAACCTTGTAGATTTCGATCAGTTGTGGGGGCACCGGAACGACGTTGCGGGGTTCTATGAGGGGTTGCGCGCCTTCGACCGGGCGCTCCCACACATCGAGGCAGCTCTGCGCGAGGACGATTTGCTCTTCCTGACCGCCGATCACGGCAACGATCCCACCACGCCATCCACCGACCACGCTCGCGAGTGCGTTCCGCTCCTCGCGCTGGGGCGGCGCGTGCGCGCGGTGGCGCTCGGGGAGCGGTCGACCTTCTCCGACCTCGGCGCCACCGCCGCCGAATGGCTCGGCAGCCGCTTCCGCGGCCGGGGGACATCGTTCCTCGGGGAGCTGCTCGGCGCGTGATCGATCGCCACGAAGTCGAGCCCCTCCGCGATGCGGCGCTCGCCGTCATGGAGCACGCGTACGCCCCGTACTCCGGATTCCGCGTCGGTGCCGCGCTCTCCACCGCCGACGGGCGCGTGTTCGTGGGCTGCAACGTGGAGAATGCCTCGTACGGCGCGACCATCTGCGCCGAGCGCGGCGCGGTGGTGTCCGCCGTCGCGCACGGCGCGCGCCAGTTCGATCGTATCGTGGTGGCCACCGAGGGCGACGTCCCGACGCCGCCGTGCGGCGTCTGCCGCCAGATGCTCGCCGAGTTCGCCCCGGCGCTCGAGGTGGTGAGCGTCACGCGCGGCGGCGCCGCCGCGCGCTGGTCGCTGGCCGACCTGCTCGCGCACCCCTTCACCCCCCGCTCGCTCGACCGCGACCGTGGAGAGTCTCGACGTGACTGACCGGAGTGTTCGTCTTGCGTAATTCATGGCGCCCATTGGCGCTCTTCGCGGGGGCCGTGCTCGTCATCGCGGGCTGCCAGGAGAATCTGGCTGGTGGCGCGGCATGTCCCTCGCTCTGCCCCGACACGCTCTCCCTCAGGGACACGGTGCTCGTCGCGCGCGAGGTGGTGGACACCGACGCCACCATTCTCGGCATGCCGCCGCTCGGCACCGAGAGTCAGGTCCTCCTCGCCGACTACCGCCGCGGCGCAGCGCACGATCAGCGCATCCGCACCGTGGGCGTGCTGCGCTTCGACTCGTTGCAGCGTGCCTTCGCCGACACCGACACCACCAAGCCGCCCAAATACTTCGACCGGGTGGACTCGGCGGGACTGGTGCTGCGTCTGATCACCTCCGACACCGTCACCGACACCGCGTTCGTCAAGGACACCGTGAGCTTCCTCGTCTACGACGTGGATGGTCCGGGCTCCGACTTCGACACCGCGGCCGTGCGCGCGCGTTTCTCCGGCACCCCCATCGCCTCGCGCAAGGTGCCCAAGGACTCCGTGCACGGGAGCATCCGCATCCCGCTCGACAGCGGCTTCATGGCGCAGCACGTGCGCAGCGGCACGCGCATCCGGCTCGGCGTCGCCGTGGAGAGTCCGCAGGACGTGCAGGTGCGCATCGGCAGCAATGAAGGGGGGAACGCCTCCACGCTCGCCTACTTCGGCTTCGTGGACACCACCAAGCTGTCCGCCACGGTGGTCGCCAACACCCGCTCCGCCTCCGGGCCGACGGTGTCCAGCCTGGCGGATTACACGCTCGTGCTCGATGGCTCGCCTCCGCCGGCGCCGGGGGTGCTCGCGGCCGGCGGGATCCCATCGTCCCGCATCTTCCTGCGCTTCGACCTGCCGCAGGTGCTCGTGGACTCCGCCACCACCGTGGTGCGCGCGAATCTCGAGCTCCACCAGGTCGCCAATCCGCTCTTCCCCAGCTCGGACTCGCTCTCGCTCCTCACGCGCGTGGTGCGAGCCAAGCCGGACCTCTCGGACATCACCAAGGCGAGTCTGCTGATCGCCGATCCATCGGCACTCGGCGTGCGGGTCCCGCCGATCACCGCGTCGCCCGCGGTGGCGCGCGTGGACACGCTCCCCCTCGTCGGGCTCATGCTCGCGTGGAAGGCCGAAGGGCCGACGGCGGCGCAGCGCGCCATCGTCCTCCAGTCATCGGCGGAGGGGCTCGACCCGCGCCAGTACCTCATCTACTCCAGCTCCGCGTCCGAGGACAGCCTGCGTCCTCGGCTGCACATCAGCTACATCCCCCGCAGCGGCTTCGGACTCCCGTGACGCACCGGCTCGCCTTCGCCTTCCTGCTTCTCGCGCTCGCCGCCGGCACCGCGCGCGCCCAGGGCACGCTCAGCACGCAGGGCTTCGGCTATCCTCCCGGGGAGAGCTCCACGCGCTCGGCGTCCATGGGCGGCGCGCTCTCGGAGACCGACGCGCTCAGCCCCTTCAACCCCGCCGCGCTGGCGAACTGGGGACGCTCCGGCGTCTACCTGCAGTATTCGCCGGAGTACCGGCGGGTGTCCGGGGAGAGCGGGCAGGACAAGACCATGACCGCGCGCTTCCCGCTCGCCGAGGGGGCGCTCACCGTGGGGCGCCGCGGCGTGGTCGGCATCTCCGCCGCCGGGTACCTCGATCGCACGTGGGAGACCTCGCGCACCGGCTACGACCACTTCGGCTCCGGCGCGGACAGCACGCAGTTCACCGAGAGCTTCCAGAGCTCCGGCGCGATCAACGACATCCGGCTGGCCGGCGCGTACGCGATCTCGCGCTCGCTGTGGATCGGCGCCGGCGCCCACGTGTTCACGGGCGACAACCGGCTCGCCGTCACCCGCACCTTCCCCGACACCACCTTCTCCAGCTTCAGCGAGCAATCCACGATCAGCTACACGGGGACCGGGGTGAGCGCCGGGATCGTCTGGCAGCCGGTGTCGGCGTTCACCATCGGGGTGTCGGGGCGCAGCGGGGGAACCATCAAGTCGTTCCGTAACGACACCACCCTCTCCCGCGCGCGGGTGCCGAAGCGGGCGGGGGTGGGGATCGCCTTCACCGGCATTCCCGGCTTCGCCCTTGCCGCGAGCGCCGAGTGGCAGGGGTGGTCCAGCCTGGCCCCGCTCGGGAACGAGGGGCTTGGCGTGACGGATGCATGGGATGTGGGCGTGGGTGCGGAGGTGCGGGGACCGGCGGTGTTCGGCACGCAGCTTCCGCTGCGCATCGGGTACCGCCGCCGCACGCTCCCGTTCACGGTGGAGAGCACCAACGTGCGAGAGAACACCTTCTCCTTTGGCGCCGGCCTCCCGATCGCGAGAGGCGCGTCGCGGATCGACGTGGGAGTCGAGCGCGCGAACCGCGGATCGGCCGCGGGAGTGTCGGAGCACGCCTGGATTCTCAGCTTCGGATTCATGGTTCGCCCCTGATCTCGTGGCCGAGCACGGAACGCGGTCCCCGCTGATCCTCGTCGCGGACGATGTGCCCGCGAACGTCGAGCTGCTCTTCGATCAGCTCACGACGCTGGGGTACCGCGTCGTGAGCGCGTACGACGGACCGTCGTCCATTGCGGGCTGCTTCGAGCACCACCCCGACCTCTGCATCCTCGACGTGTCCATGCCCGCGGGCGACCTGGGGTGCGACGACCGCTCCACGGGCTTCGAGGTGTGCCGCCGCATCAAGCGCGATCCGCGCACCTCGCGCATCCCGGTCATCTTCGTCACCGCGCTCAACGACACCACCGACCGCGTGAAGGCGATCGAGGCGGGGGGCGACGACTTCCTCACCAAGCCGCACAACCGCCAGATCCTCAGCGCGCGCGTGCGCTCGCTCCTGCGCCTCAAGTTCGCCACCGACGCGCTCGAGGACAGCTACCGCAAGCTGCGGGAGCTGGAGAAGGTGCGCGATGATCTCATGAAGATGATCGTGCACGACCTGAAGACGCCGCTCACGTCGGTGCTCGCGTCGCTCGAGATGGTGCTCGACGGCGACTTCGGCCTGGTGGGCGAGGGCGTGCGTCGCGCGCTCGGCGACGCCGAGGCGAAGGCCGAAGACCTGCTGGCGCTCATCGAGGACCTGCTCGAGATCGCGCGCATCGAGGAGACCACCATCGAGCTGGACCTCCGCCCGGTGGCGCCCGGCGCCTTCCTGGCCGAGCTGGTGCACGAGTGGCAGGTGCGCTTCCAGCAGGAGTCGGCGCGCGTGAACGTGGATGTGGCGGAGGAGACGCCGGTGTTCCACGCCGACACCGGGCTGCTGAAGCGCGTCTTCTCCAACCTGATCCAGAACGCGCTCACGCACACGGCGCGCAACGTGGAGATCTCGCTCACCGCGCGCCGCGACCCGGCGGGGGGCGTGCTGTTCACCGTCGCCGACAACGGTCCCGGGATCCCCCCCGAGTACCACGAGCTGATCTTCCGGAAGTTCGAGCGCGTGAAGAGCCCGGAGATCCCGCGCGTGCGCAGCTCGGGGCTGGGGCTCGCCTTCTGCAAGCTCGCGGTGGAAGCGCACGGCGGACGCATCTGGGTACGGAGTGCCGAGGGGAGCGGGAGCCAGTTCCACATCTCCCTCCCCATCGACCCGCCGGTGGCACACGGAGGGAACGGGGCGGGGGCGTGAAGGTCTACCTCGCCACCTGGGGGTGTCGCGCGAACCAGTACGACACGGAGGCGGTTCGCGCGATGCTCGATGCCGCCGGGCACGAGGTGGTGGCATCCCCCGAGGAGGCCGAGGCGGGCGTGTTCAACGGGTGCGCGGTGACGGCGCAGGCCGAGGCCGACCTGCGGCAGGGGGTGCGCCGCGCCGCGCGGCGGAATCCCGCGCTCCGCGCCACGGTGATGGGGTGCGCCGCCGCGAGGGACGACGGCACCATCGCCGCGCTCCCCGGCGTGGAGGCGGTGGTGCCGGGGGCCGACCTCGTGCGGCTCGCGCGCGCGCTCGACATCGACCCCGCGCTCGCCGCCGCGCGCGCCTCCCGCCAGACGGGGGCCCGCGCGCTGCTCCGGATCCAGGACGGCTGCGACGAGCACTGCACCTTCTGCGCGACCACGCTCGCGCGCGGCGCCAACCGCTCGCGCCCGGTGGACGTGCTCGTGGACGAGGCGCGCCGTCTCGCCGACCACCACGCCGAGATCGTGATCACGGGGGTGCACATCGGCACGTACGGCGCCGATGCCGGCGGCTCGCTCTCCGCGCTCGTGACGCGTCTCGTGCGCGACGTCCCCGCCGTCCGCTTCCGCCTCTCGAGCGTGGAGGCCACGGAGGTGGACGAGCCGCTGCGCGAGCTACTCGTGTCTCCCGATTCGGGGCTCGTCCCGTGGCTGCACGCGCCGCTCCAGTCGGGCTCCGACCGCGTGCTGCGGCGCATGGGGCGCCACTGGTACGACGCGGCGTCGTATGCCAGCGCCGTTGAGCGCATCGCGCGCGATGCGCCGGTGCTCGGACTCGGCGCCGACATCATCGCCGGCTTCCCCGGCGAGACGGACGAGGATCACCGCGCCACGCTCGCGCTGGTGGAGGCGCTTCCGTTCACCGCGCTGCACGTCTTCCCGTTCTCGCCGCGCCCGGGCACCGCCGCCACGCGGCTGCCGGGGCACGTGCGCGAGGCGGACGTCGGGCGCAGGAGCGCCGAGTTGCGCGCCGCCGGCGCGCGCAAGAGCGAGGCGCACCGCGCGGCGCGCGACGGCGGCATCGCGGACGTGGTCGTCGTGTCCGGTCCCCCGGAACGGAACGGGCTCACCGAGGACAACCTCACGGTCGTTCCGACCGACGGCGCGCCGCCGCGCGGCACGCGCTTTCGCGCCCGGTTGCGGGTGGAGGGGCGCAGGCTGTTCGCGTCGCCGCTGGCATGGTAACTTTCGGCATGACCACTACTTCGCGTGGCACCGTGTACATCGAGACGTACGGGTGCCAGATGAACGTGAGCGACTCGGAGCTCATGTACGGCCGCCTCGCCGAGTACGGCTACGAGGCGGTGGACGGGCCCGACGGCGCCGACGTCATCCTCGTGAACACGTGCGCGATCCGCGACCACGCCGAGCAGCGCGTGATCGGCCGCCTCGGGGAGCTCAAGCGGCACATGAAGGCGGACACGGTGCTCGGCGTCACCGGGTGCATGGCGCAGCGCCTCGGCCCCGGCCTCCTCGAGCGCGCGAAGCACGTGCAGCTCGTGATCGGCCCCGACGGCTATCGCGCGCTCCCCACGCTCATCGAGGGCGCGCGCGCGGGGGAGCGAGTGGCGAAGGTGGACTTCGATCTCGAGGAGCACTACGAGGACTTCCACGCGCGCCGCTTCGACGGCGTGCGCGCGTGGGTGCCCGTGCAGCGCGGGTGCGACTACCGGTGCACCTCCTGCATCGTCCCCACCACGCGCGGACCGGAGCGCAGCCGGAAGCTGGCGGATGTGGTGCGCGAGGTGCACGAGATCGCGGCGCACGGGATCACCGAGATCACCCTGCTCGGGCAGACGGTGAACTCGTACCACGACGGCGAGCACGATTTCGCCGATCTGCTGCGGGCCACGGGCGTCGTGCCGGGGGTCCGGCGCGTGCGCTTCACCAGCCCGCACCCGAACGACTTCAGCGACCGCGTGATCGCGGCGATGGCGGAGACGCCCACCGTGTGCGAGCACGTGCACCTGCCCATGCAGTCCGGCTCGTCGCGCACGCTCAAGCGCATGCTGCGGCGCTACACGCGCGAGGGGTACCTGGAGTGCGTGGCGCGGCTGCGCGCCGCGATCCCGGGACTCGCGCTCACCACGGACATCATCGTGGGCTTCCCCGGCGAGACGGAGGAGGAGTTCGCGGAGACGCTGAGCGCGGTGCGCGAGGTGGGCTTCGACGATGCGTTCACGTTCAGGTTCTCGCCGCGCGAGGGGACGCCGGCCACGCGCATGCCGGCGGAGCTGATGGTGCCCGACGACGTGGCGAGCGAGCGGCTGGAGCGGCTGATCGAGGTGGTGCGCGAGGGGGCGCGCGCGCGCAACCTCGCGCTGCTCGGGAGCACGCACGAGGTACTCGTGGAGAAGGTGTCGCGCCGCGGCACGCTCCTCCAGACCCGCACGCGCCACCACCGCACCGTGCTCGTGCCGGGGGACGAGTCGATGATCGGACGCTATCTCACGGTGGAGCTGACGGGCACCACGGGCTCCACCTTCACCGGCGCGGTGGTGGCGAAGCGCCAGGCGCTCCCGCTCGCCGGATGAAGAACCTTCTCGAGGGCACCGTCCGCGCGCTCCACGGCGAGCTGCGCGCGCAGAACCCGCAGTTCTGCGCCTGCGAGATGTGCCAGGCGGATGTGGAGGCGTACGCGCTCAACATCGCGCGCCCCCGCTACAGCGGGGGAACGGCGGTGGGACAGGCGCTGATCGCGCTGGACCTGCAGCGCGACCAGACGCGCGCCGAGCTCGCGGTGCTCGTGCTGGATGCCATGCGCCGGGTGGCGGCGAGCCCGCGCCATGCGGCGCGGGACTCGGGCCCCGGGAGTCGGGAATCGGGAGGCACGGCGGGCGAAGGCTGAGGGCCGGATCGCCGGCGGCCACGGCGCTTCCGGCGGCAATGAACGGGTGGCGATCGCGCGGCGGACGCGTCGCATGATCGCGGGATGACCATCGGACTCGGGTGCCGAGCACCACGAGTCCCGGTTCCCGCGTCCCGAGTCCCGTGCCGTCATGCCCCTCATCGCCCAGGCTGTCCTCGTCTACGCCGCCGGACTCCTCGTGGGGTTCGGCGGCGCGTTCGTGTCGGGGATCGCGCTGGCCGCGCTGGGCGGGGTGGCGGCGGGCGCGCTCCTGTTGCGGCGCGATGCGCGCGTGCTCGCCCTGGCGGTGGCGGGGAGCGCGGCGGTGCTCGCCGCGCGCGGCACCGCGCGCCGCGACGCGGCGTGCCTCTCCCGGCTCGCCCGCGCGCGCTCGTGGCGCGTCACGCTCGACGTCGCGGCGGCGCCGGGGGCGTTCGTCCCGGGTACGGCATCCGCCTCGG
>DASTSH010000012.1:0-29574 GCA_035760785.1 Gemmatimonadaceae bacterium
CCCCCCCGGGGGGGATGCGGGGCGCGGGGCGCGGGATGCGGGAACTGCAACAGCGCAGAAGCGGAAGTGCGACGGGGCGCCGGCATTCGCCGGCGCCCCGTCGCGTTCCATGTTGCCCGCGACCCGCGTCCCGCATCCCGCGCCCCGGGGTTCCCCCTGGCCCCCGGCCCCGAGCCTCGAGCCCCCAGCTAGATCGCCAGCTCCCCCACCCGCGCTCCCCTCCCCTCGGCGGAGATTCGCATGAGCAGGCCGATCGCCAGCCAGCACGCGAGCATGAACGACCCGCCGTAGCTGAAGAACGGCAGCGGGATCCCGGTGATCGGCATCAGATTCAGCGTCATCCCCACGTTCACGATCACGTGCACCAGCCAGCTCGCCGCCAGGCCGAACGCCACCAGGCTGCTGTACGAGTCGTTCCCCCGCTCCGCCACGCGCAGCGCGCGCAGCAGCAGGAACACGAACAGGGAGAGCGCGATCGTCACGCCGAGGAATCCCAGCTCCTCGCCCACCACCGCGAAGATGAAGTCGGTGTGCTGCTCCGGGAGGAACGCGAGGCGCTTCTGCGTCCCCTCCAGGAATCCCTTCCCCAGCCAGCCGCCGGACCCGATCGCCACCTGCGACTGGATCACGTGCCACCCCGACTTGCGCGGGTCGATGGACGGGTCGAGGAACACGAGGAGGCGGTGCCGCTGGTACGGCGCGAGGCGCTCCCACAGCACCGGCGCCACCACGCCCATCACCACGTTCGCCGTCATGAGCCCGATCCCCTCGAGCATGAACGGCTTGTACCAGAGCACGAGCGCGAGCAGCAAGAGGAACCACGCGCCCCACAGGCTCGTGTTGAACGCGAGGATCAGGCTCACCGCCGGCGAGGCGAGGAGGATGAGCAGCGGGAGCGGCACGCCGGACCAGAAGAGCATCGCGAAGAAGATCCCGATGAACACGATCCCCGTGCCCAGGTCGGGCTGCATCATGATGAGCAGCCACGGGATCCCGACGATGAGCGCCGGCTGCCAGAGATCCAGCAGCGAGCGCGGCGGCTCGCGCCGCGCCGCCAGCACGCGCGCCAGCATGAGCACCACGGTCACCTTCGCCAGCTCCGACGGCTGCCCGAGACGGACGCCGCCGATCGCGATCCAGCTCTTGGTGCTCGCCGCCGTGCCCGCGCCCGTCCCGATCACGAGCAACGCCGCCAGGAGCAGCAGCGTGAACACGTACGCGGGGAGCGACACCCACTCGATGAAGCGCACCGAGGCGCGACTCACCCCCCATGCCGCCAGCACACCGAGCCCGAGCCATCGCAGCTGCGACACCCACGCGTGCAGCGCCGCCGTGGGGACGTCGGTCTGTCCGGCGGAGTACACCATCGCCACGCCGTACAGCGACAGGAGCACCGCCGTCATCGCGAGCGGCCAATCGGTCACCACGCGACGCATCGTCAGCCGTCCGTGTTGAGGAGCGTGGTCGGCGCCACCTTCAGGTACGCCTGGATGATCTTGGACGCGATCCGCGCGGCGCGCGTCCCGTGTCCGCCGAACTCGAGCATGACCGCCACCACGATCTTCGGGTCGTTCGCCGGGGCGAAGCCCACGAACCAGGCGTGGTGGTGCAGCGGATCCTGCGCGTTCTGCGCCGTGCCCGTCTTGCCGGCGAGCACCACGCCCTGGATCGCCGCGCTCCGGGCCGTGCCCTGCGAGATCACGCCGGCCATCGCCGCGCGGATCCCGTCCATCTGCTCCGGGCTGAGCGTCACCAGCCGGGTGCGCTGCGGCGCCTGGCGCACGATCTCCGGGCGCGCCGCGCGCCCGTCGGTGGCGAGCGCCGTGTAGAACCGCGCCATGTTCGCCACCGTCTGCCCGTTCTCCCCCTGTCCGATGGACAGGTTCAGCACCACGGCCTGGCTCCACCCTCGCTTCCCGTAGCGCCGGTCGTAGTACTCCTCGGCGTCGGCGTACGGGAAGAGCGGGCGCGACTCGTCAGGGAGATCGATCCCCGACTTCTCGCGGCTGCCCAGCTTGATCCCACCAGCCACGAGGCGCGAGAGGCCGAGCTTGAGCCCGAGCTGATAGAAGTACACGTCGCACGACTGCTCGATCGCCTCGGCCAGCGTGACGTCGCCATGCCCGCGCGGATCCCAGCAGCGAAAGTACCGGTTGCCGAACTGGAAGCCGCCCGTGCACGGCACCGGCATCTTGTCGTCGAGCGTGACGAGGCCGTCCTCCATGGCGATCGCCGCGGTGGCCAGCTTCCACGTGGAGCCCGGGGGATAGCGCCCCTGGATCACCTTGTTGTACAGCGGGTGGCGCGGATCGTCGTTGAGCTGCTTCCAGAGATCGGTGGGGATGCCGCCGATGAAACGGTTCGGGTCGTAGCTCGGCGCGCTGTAGAGCGCGAGCACGCCCCCCGTCTTCGGATCGAGGGCGATGGCGCCCCCCTGGAGGGAGTCGGCGAACAGTGCCGCGACGTACCGCTGCAGGTCGAGGTCGATGTTGGTGTAGAGCGGCGGCCCCGCCTGCGGCAGGAGGTCCTGGCGCGCGCCGGCCTCGCGCACCACGCGCCCGCGCGCGTCCACCTCCACGAAGCGCACCCCTTCCTGCCCGCGCAACGAGTCCTCGTACTCCTTCTCGAGCCCGCCCTTCCCTACCTGCTGCCCCGCCTTGTAGCCGCGGTAGCGCGGCGTGGCGAGCTCGGACTCAGTGATCTCCCCGACGTATCCCACGAACGAGGCGACCGCTGGACCGTCAGGGTAGTAGCGCTTCGGCGCAGACTGGATGATCAGCCCGGGGAACTCGATGCGTCGCTCCTCGAGCACCGACACCACATCGAACGGCGCATCCGAGAGCACCACCGTGGGGCGGTTGGGCGCGCGCGTGTACCGCCGCACGGCGAGCTCGATCTGGTCGTTGCTCAGCGGCACGATCGACGCGAGGCGCTGCAACGAGGCGCGCAGCGAGTCGGCCGTCGGGCTCAGCAGCGAGACGGAGTAGCCGGGGACGTTCTCGGCGATGATCTGATTGTGCCGATCGTAGATCACCCCGCGCGGCGCGGGGAGCGGCACCTCGCGCAGCCGGTTCTCCTCCGACTGCAGCGCGTAGCGCCGGTTCTGGACGATCTGCGTGCGGAAGAACGCCGCGAGCAGGAGGGTGAAGAGCGCGACGAGGGCCCACGACGCTACGCGCGCACGGCGAGCAAGGTCGTTGGGATGAAAGCTCACGTCGGCGAGGCCCTCAGGATGGGTCGCAGGATGAGCAGCGTGGCGAGCCCGAACAGCGCGGTCACGATGCCCTTCAGCGGAGACCACACGAGGATCTCCACCAGTAGTCCCCCTCCCCCCAGGTTATGTTCCGCCAGCAGGAAGATGAGATCGAACACCCAGGTGCCGAGGAAGAAGAAGAAGGCGTTGAGGAACACGTCGTCGGCGAAGAACACGGCCTTGAGCCACGATGCGCCGAAGCCGACCAGGCTCATCCCGAGCGCTCCGGCGCCGAACGCGTACGGCGCCATCGCGTCGGAGGTGATCCCCATGACGAGTCCCAGCAGCGCCGCCGTGCCCGGGCGCACGCGGATGGCGACGAGGAGCAGGGCGATGATCAGGAAGTCCGGCGACGCGCGCCATCCGAGGAGCGGGCGCAGCGTGTAGTGCAGCAGCACGAGCGCCAGAAAGGCGATGAGGGTGCGTGCGAGATCGGTAGGTCTCATGGCCGCGTCGCTCCCGCGCTGTCGCCGCGCGACGGCGCGCTGTCGGTGCGCGCGCTGCTGTCGGGGCGGGGATGCTGCTGCGCCGCCGCGGCGGCGCGCGTCACCGAATCTCCCACCGCCACCACGGACTTGGTGGCCGAGTCGAGGCCGCGCCCCGTCTGCCACACGCCATCCACGCCGGATGCCGAGCGACGCGGCAGGAGGATCATGACGTTGCCCATCTCCGCGGGGAGCACCGCCGGACGCAGGAGGTAGGTGCGCGCCCAGAGCTCCGATGTCTTGATCTCGCCGAGCACCGTGCCCACGGGAATGCCGCGCGGGAAGGTGCTGCCGAGACCGGAGCTGACGATGAGCGTGCCGGGCTTGAGCGTGCTGCGCACGGGGACGCCGCGCATCTCGAGCAGGTCGCGCTCCGGCTCGGAGCCGAGGTGCGACGCCACGATGCCGAACGCCGAGCCATCGGCGGCCATGGCGCTCACGCGGAAATCGGGGTGCGACCAGACGATGGCGATGCTCATCGTGGGGTCCACCGACTTCACCATCCCCACGAGCCCCTCGGGCGCGACGACCGGGCTGAATTGCTGTACGCCGGCGCGCGAGCCCGCGGAGAGCGTGACGGTGTACTCCTCCCCCACGCCGCGGCCGCGCAGCACCTCCGCGGGAACGAATCCCCACTTGAGCCGCGCGCCGAGGCCGAGGAGGCGGCGCAGCCGTCCGTTCTCGGCGGCCACGGCGTCGAGCGCCATCGAGCGGAGCACCACGCTGTCGCGCGCGGCCGCGCGCTCCTCGCGCGTCACCCAGGCGCGCCGGCTCAGCTCCGCGTTGCGCTGGAGCGAAACGAGGGGCGCGAGCACCGTGCGCCGGAGCGACGTGGCCAACGGGTCGCGCATGCGGTCGGGGAGACCGAGCGCGACCAGCGAGAGCACGATGCAGGCGATGAGGAGAACCGTGTCCCGGCGACCGTACGTGCGTGCAACGGGAGGCACAGAGAGCTCAGGACTGAAGGACGGACCAGTACTTGTCCTCGTCGTCCAGGATCCGTCCGGTGCCGCGCACCACGCAGGTGAGGGGGTCCTCGTCCACGTGGATCGGCAGGTTCGTCTCCTGGCTCAGGAGCAGGTCGAGGCCGCGAATGAGCGCCCCGCCGCCGGTCATGACGATGCCGCGATCCACGATGTCACTGGCCAGCTCCGGCGGCGTGATCTCCAGCGCCCGCCGCACGGCGTCCACGATCTGCTGGATCGGCTCCTGGATCGCCTCCCGGATCTCGCTCGAGTGCACGCGCACCGTCTTCGGGATGCCGGACACGAGGTCGCGCCCCTTCACTTCCATCTCGCGCTCCTCTCCCACCGGCGCCGCGGAACCGATCGTGATCTTGATCTGCTCGGCCGTCGGCTCCCCGATGAGGAGGTTGTAGTTCTTGCGCATGAACTGCACGATCGCGGTGTCCAGCTCGTCGCCGCCGGTGCGGATGGACGTGTCGCTGACGATGCCGGAGAGCGCGATGACGGCGATCTCGGTGGTGCCGCCGCCGATGTCGATGACCATGTTGCCCGTCGGCGTCTCGACCGGGAGGCCGACACCGATCGCCGCGGCCATCGGCTCGGCGACCATGAACACCTCCTTCGCGCCAGCGCCGAGCGCCGAGTCGCGGACCGCGCGCTTCTCCACCTCGGTGATCCCCGACGGGACGCACACGATGACGCGCGGCTTCACCTTGAAGATGTGGTTGTCGATGATGAGCTGCAGGAAGTAGCGCAGCATCTTCTCGGTGACGTCGAAGTCGGCGATCACGCCGTCCTTCATGGGACGCACGGCGATGACGCCTTCGGGCGTCCGACCGAGCATGCGCTTGGCTTCGAGGCCCACGCCCTTGATCTTGCCGCTCCCTCGGTCGATGGCGACCACGGATGGCTCGTTGAGGACGATCCCTTCCCCCTTCACGTAGATGAGGGTGTTGGCGGTGCCGAGATCGACGGCGATTGCGTTCGCGGGAAAGAGCGATCCCGCTTTGAAGAGGGGCCAGCGCATCAAGGAGTCAGGCTGACGTTCCGAGCGGAACGTGGTAGGCGGCGGGTGGGAGACTGCACGGTCGCGATGAACCTAGCCGCGCGCGGTGGCTGCGGCAAGGTATTGGCTTGACATGACCTAGCGTGATCGAATAAAGTCGCTCGCATGCCGATTCCCCGCCTCCCGGAAGTCGCCGTCGTGGACCATCGAGTGTGCGACGCCTGCGGCCTCTGTCTTCCGCTCTGCCCGCCCATGGCGATCCAGATGCGTCGCGAAGGACTCCTGATTGACGATTCAGTCTGCACGGGGTGTCGGAAATGCATCGCCCCCTGCCCGGTGGGGGCGCTGGCGATGGTCCCGGCCGGAGGAACGGCGGCGGCGGGCGGTCGGACGGGCATCCAGTCGTGAGCGCCCGGCGCTGCGACGTCCTGATCGTGGGCGGCGGGCCCGCAGGGCTCATCGCCGCGCGCGAGCTGTGCGCTCGCGCGCCGGGGCTGGAGGTGCTCCTCCTGGAGCGGGACCGGGCGATCGGCTCCCCCGTGCGGTGTGGGGAAGGAGTGGGGAGCGGCGGGCTCTCGGAGTTCATGGACCCCGCGGGGGCGAGCTGGATCTCGCGCCGCATCACCAGGGTGATCTTCTGGGCGCCCGACGGAACCGAGGTGCGCGTGGCGGAGGGGGACGTCGGCTTCGTGCTCGACCGCGCCCGCTTCGAGCCGGCGATCGCCGCGGAGGCGGGGCGCCTCGGCGCGGAGATCGTCGTGGGCACCGAGGTCACGGGGCTCGCGCGCACGGCGGAGGGGTGGGAGGCGCGCACGTGCGGCCCGTCGGGCGACGGGAGCGTCCGCGCCCGGCTGGTGATCGGCGCCGACGGCGTGGAGGGGATGGTGGGACGCTGGGCGGGGCTCGACACGCGCGTCCCCGCGCGGGACATGGAGAGCTGCGCACAATATCTGGTGGCCGGGATCGACTTCGACCCTGACGCGATCTACCTCCACTTCGGCAGCGCGATCGCGCCCGGCGGCTACGCCTGGGTCTTCCCCAAGGGCGTGGGGGTGGCGAACGTCGGGCTCGGGATCGTGGCGCTGCGAGCCGAGCCGGGACGGAGCGCAAGGCAGTACCTCGACCGCTATCTCGCCACATACTTTCCAACGGGCGTGCGCACGGGATACACCGTGGGCGGCGTGATCGTGCACCCCACCGTGAAGCGGACGGTGGCGGACGGGCTGCTCCTCTGCGGCGACGCGGCGCACATGATCAACCCCCTGTCGGGGGGAGGGATCGTGAACGCGATGAAGGCGGGGCGGCTCGCGGCCGCCACCGCCGCCGACGCGCTCGCGGCCGGCGACACGAGCGCCGCGCGCCTCCAGCGCTACCACCACGAGTGGATGGCGCTGCTGGGCGACGACCACATCCGCTTCCACCGCCTCAAGGACGCCCTCGCCGGCTTCGACGACGCGTTCTTCGACCGGCTGGCGCGCACCACGAACGAGATCCCGGCGGAGCGCCGCACCCTGCGCCGCATCTTCGCATCGGCGCTCGTCAGGCATCCGACCTTGATGCCGGTGGTGCTCAAGTATTTCGTGTAGCGCCCAGCACGAGGGAGGTGCCCACCGCGCAGCGGTTGGCGAGCGCACCCCCCACGCGCTCCACGGCGCGCAGCCGACCCACGCCGGGAATCGGGGGCGCCCAGAGATAGACCGGCGTGCGGGGAATGGCGAGCGTGTTTCCCCGCCACGGCCGCGCGAGCGAGAAGCCCGCGTGGTACCCTTCGGCGGCCGCCAGCTCCCACTCGCGCGTGCCGGCCGCGCCGAACGGGTAGCTCACCGCACCGCACGGCGCGTCGAGCGCCTCGGCGATGGACCGGCGCGAGCGCGCCAGCTCGCGCGCGGCCTCCGGACCGGCCAGCCAGGTGAGGCGCGGGTGCGTGGCGGTGTGCGAGGCGAACTCGATCCCGCGCCCCTGCCACCGTCGCATGTCGCGCCAGGCGAGATGCGCGAAGCGCCGGCCGCCGTAGGCCACGTCCCAGCGGTTGAGCCGCCCCGCGTACTCCGTGATCACGAAGCAGATGGCGACGAAGCCGTGCGCCTCCAGGATCGGGAAGGCGTGGTCGCGGAGCCCGCGATAGGCATCGTCGAAGGTGAGGGCCAGCTCTCGCGGGGCGCAGGCGCGCTCGCCGCGCAGGCAGGCGGACAGCTCGCCGAGGGTGAGGGTGCGCCACCCCTCGCGCGCGAGCCGGTCGATCTGGAGGGCGAATCGGCGCGGCGAGATGCGCGTCACCCCCAGCTCGTGCCGGCGCTCGATCTTGTGCCAGCACAGGATGGGAGGGACGCGCATCGCGCCGCGGTCGATCAGAGCACCTTCTCCACGGGGGTGACGGAGAGCCCGAACGCCTCGGCCACCGCCGGGTAGACCACCTTGCCGTCCACCACGTTCAGCCCCTTCCGCAGCGACTCGTTGTCCTTCAGCGCCTGCTTCCACCCCTTGTTCGCGAGCTGCAGCGCGTACGGGAAGGTGGCGTTGGTGAGCGCCAGCGTGGAGGTGCGCGGCACGCCGCCCGGCATGTTCGCCACGCCGTAGTGGATGATCCCGTCCACCACGTACACGGGGTTCTCGTGGGTGGTGGCCTTGATCGTCTCCACCGAGCCGCCCTGGTCGATCGCGACGTCCACGATCACCGCGCCCGGCTGCATCACGAGCAGGTCCTCGCGCCGCACGAGCCGCGGCGCCTTGGCGCCGGTGACGAGCACCGCGCCCACCACCAGGTCGGCGGTGGCGATCTGCTCCAGGATCGTGTGGCGGTTCGAGTAGACCAGCGTCACGTTCGCCGGCATCACGTCGGAGAGGTAGCGCAGCCGCTCGAGGGAGATGTCGAGAATCGTCACCTTCGCGCCGAGCCCCGCCGCCATCTTCGCCGCGTGCGTCCCCACCACGCCGCCGCCCAGGATCACCACCTTCCCCGGCGGCACGCCGGGCACGCCGCCGAGCAGCACGCCGCGGCCGCCGTGCAGCTTCTCCAGGTACTTGGCCCCCTCCTGCACCGCCATGCGCCCCGCCACCTCGGACATCGGCGTGAGCAACGGCAGCTCACCGCTCGGGAGCTGCACCGTCTCGTACGCGATGCACGTGGCGCCGCTGTCGATGTGCGCCTTCGTGAGCCGCTCGTCCGCCGCGAAGTGGAAGTAGGTGAAGATCGTCTGCCCCTTGCGCATGTGCTTCCACTCGGGCTCGATCGGCTCCTTCACCTTCATGATCATGTCGGCGTCCCGCCACACGGTCGCCGCGTCGGGCGCGATCTTCGCGCCGGTCTTCACGTACAGCTCGTCGGGGAAGCCGCTCCCCTCGCCCGCGCCCTTCTCGATGAGCACCTGGTGCCCGTTCGCGACCAGCGCTTCCACGCCGGCCGGCACGAGTGCCACGCGGTTCTCGTTGGTCTTGATCTCCTTCGGAACGCCGATGAGCATATGGTTCGGTTGTCGGTGTGTAGTGGGGGGAAGATGCGAGCGTCGGGGGACGCTCTCAGGGGCCGTCCGGCCCGAGACTCACCACCGTCTGGGCCGCCGGGGCGTAGAAGTCGCGGCACACGGCCGCGATCTCCGCGGGGGTGATCGCATCGATGAGCGCGAGCACCTCATCCAGCGTGCGAAACGGCTCGTCGTACAGCGCCACGCCCGCAGCACGATACATCCGCGAGGACACGCTTTCCAGGGAGAGCGTCACCTGGCCCCTGAGCTGGCTCTTCCCCATCTCGATCTCCTCGGGGGTGAGCCCCTCTTCGGCCAGGCGCTGTAGCTCCTCCCGGATGGCATCGCGCGCCTGCGCCGCCGTGCGCGGCGCCGTGCCCACGTACACGCCGTGCAGCCCCGTCTCCGGGTGGAAGCTCTGGAAGGTGTACACCGAGTAGGCGAGCCCCAGCTCCTCGCGCACGCGCTGGAAGAGCCGGGAGCTCATCCCGCCACCGAGAATGCTGTCCACGAGCACCACCGCGTAGCGGCGCGGGTCGGCGTGGGGGACGGTGGGGGAGCCGAAGACGATGTGCGTCTGGGCGCCGTCGCGCGGGATGCGCTCCTCGGTGGGAGGCACCGCCTCCGGCACGGGGGTGCGGAGCGGCTCATCGAGGCCGCGCGGGATCGCCGTCCATCCGGTGCGGTGGAGCACCTCGAGCAGCCGGTCGTGCTCCACGTTCCCCGCCGCGGCCACCACCACCTGCGGCGGGTGGTAGGCGCGAGCGTGCAGCTCGCGCAGCTCGGCCACGCCGAGCGCGGAGACGGTCTCGCGGGTGCCGAGGATCGAGTAGCCGTAGGGGTGCGGCCCCCACAACGCTTCGTTGTGCAGCTCGAAGACGAGGTCGTCGGGGGTGTCCTCGACCATGCTGATCTCCTCGAGCACCACGTTGCGCTCGAGGTGCAGATCCTCCGCGCGGAGGAGCGGCCGGAAGACGAGGTCGCCGATCACGTCGGCCGCGCGCTCGAGGTCCACGTCGAGCACGCGCGCCTGGTAGGAGGTGTGCTCGCGTGCGGTGTAGGCATCGAGCGAGCCGCCCACGATCTCGAGCGCGAGGGCGATGTCGCGAGCGCTGCGCGTGGGGGTCCCCTTGAACACCATGTGCTCGAGCAGGTGCGAGACGCCCATGCGATCGCGCGGCTCGTGCACCGAGGCGGCGCGCACCCAGGCCCCGAAACTGACCGACCGCACTCCCGGCATCCACTCCGAGAGCACGGTCAGTCCATTGGGAAGCACGGTGCGCCGGAGCCCCGAATCGGGCATCGACGACGCGGGGCTCACCGCCGGGAGCGTCCCCCGCCCCGCCGGGAGCGCGAGCGCCCCTCGCCTTCCGCGGGCTCCTCGGTGCCCGTTTCCTCCTCCGCCGGCGCGGCCGCCGCGGCGCGCTCGCGGTCACCGCCGCGCGGGCGGCCGCCCCGCTCCCCCCGCTCCCCACGACGCCCTTCCCCGTCCTCCTCCGTGCCCGCCGCCCCCTCGGGCTTCGGCAGGAGCGCCTTCATGGAAAGGCGGAGGCGTCCGCGCTCGTCGCGATCGATGAGCTTCACGCGCACGCGGTCGCCCTTCTTCACCACGTCCTCGGTCTTCTCCGTGCGCCCGTGCTGGAGCTCGGAGATGTGCACCAGCCCCTCGGTGCCGGGGAGGATCTCGACGAAGGCGCCGAACGGCGTGGTGCTCTTCACCACGGCGTCGTACACGGCGCCGATCTCCGGCTCCTGCGTGAGCGCCTGGATCATCGCCCGCGCGCGCTCCATCGACTCGCCGCCCACGGCCGCGATGGTCACCAGGCCGGTGTCGTCCACCGTGATCTCGGCGCCCGTCTCGTCCTGGATGCCGCGGATCGTCTTCCCCTTCGGCCCGATGAGATCGCCGATCTTCTCCGGGCTGATGTTCATCGTCACGATGCGCGGCGCGAACGGCGACAGATCGGGGCGCGGCTCGGGAAGCGCCTTGTTCATCTCGCCGAGGATGTGCAGCCGCCCCGCGCGGGCCTGCGCGAGCGCCTCGCGCATGATCTCGAGGTCGAGCCCCTCGATCTTGATGTCCATCTGGATCGAGGTGATCCCCTCGGCGGTCCCGGCGACCTTGAAGTCCATGTCGCCGAGGTGATCCTCCGTGCCGAGGATGTCGGTGAGGATCGCGTAGCGGTTCCCCTCCTTGATCAGCCCCATCGCCACGCCGGCGACGGGAGCGCGGAAGGGCACGCCGGCATCGAACAGCGCGAGCGAGCCGCCGCACACCGAGGCCATGGACGAGGAGCCGTTGGACTCGAGGATGTCGGAGACGATGCGCACCGTGTAGGGGAACTCCTCGAACGGCGGCAGCAGCGCCTGCAGCGCGCGCTCGGCCAGGTTCCCGTGGCCGATCTCGCGGCGGCTCGTGCCGCGCACCGGCCGCACCTCCCCCGTGGAGAACGGCGGGAAGTTGTAGTGCAGCATGAACGTCTTGGTCGTCTCCGCGGGATCATCGATCGTGTCGAGCCGCTGCACGTCGTTCGCAGTGCCGAGCGTCACCGCCACGAGCGCCTGCGTCTGGCCGCGGGTGAAGAGAGCGGAGCCATGCGCGCGCGGGAGGAGCCCCGTCTCGATCGTGATGGGACGCACCTCGTTCGGCTTGCGGCCGTCCACGCGCTCGCCGCGGTCGAGCACCTGCGAGCGGAGCGCGTTGTACTCGTGCTCGCCCACGAGGTTCGCGATGTCCTTCGCATTGTCGGGGAAGTCGGCGGTGAGCGCCTCCTGCACCTCGCGTTTCACGAGATCCACGGCGTCGATGCGCTCGTGCTTCTCCGGGCGATTGATCGCCTCGGTGATCTTCCCCTGGGCGAGCTCCTGCACGCGAGCCACCAGCTCCTCGGGGTGCTCGACCTTCTCCCACGCCATCTTCGGGACGCGGACCTGCGGGAGCAGCTCCTCCTGGACGCCGACGAGGTCCTGGATCGCGCGCTGCGCGATCGAGAGCCCCTCCACGACGTCGCTCTCGCTCACCTCGAGCGCGCCCCCTTCCACCATCACCACCGACTCCTTGGAGCCGGCGACGATGATGTCCATGTCGCTGAACTCGAGCTGCTGGAAGGTGGGATTCACCACCCACTTGTCCTGGAGGCGACCGATGCGGACGCCGGCGATCGGCCCCATGAAGGGGATCTTCGAGGCGTTCAGCGCGAACGAGGTGGCGAGCAGCGCGGGCACATCGGCGTCGTTCTCCTGGTCCGCGGAGATGACGTAGACGAAGACCTGGACCTCGTTCTTGAACCCCTCGGGGAAGAGGGGGCGGATGGAGCGGTCGATGATGCGCGCCGAGAGGATCTCGTCGTCGTGCGGGCGCCCCTCACGCTTGATGAAGCCTCCGGGGATCTTCCCTGCGGCGTATGACCTTTCCTTGTACTCGACCGTCAGTGGGAAGAACGGGAGCGGGCTGATGTTCTCGCTCACCGAGACCGCCGCCAGCACCACCGTGTCGCCGTACTGCACGAGGGCGGATCCCGCCGCCTGCTTCGCCATGCGCCCGGTCTCGATGACCAGCTTGCGGCCGGCGAACTCTCTCTCTACGCGTCGCATCATTTTTCGGTTCGTTGCGGGAACACAAAACGCGCGGGGACCGCAGATTCGGTGCCCGCGCGAGTGCAAGGGAGCTGCGAACTAGTGACGCAGTCCAAGCTCGTTGATGAGCTGGCGATACCCCTCGAGATCCGTCCGCTTCATGTACTCCAGCAGGCGGCGACGCTGCCCGACCATCTTCAGCAGTCCCCGACGGCTGTGGTTGTCCTTCGGATGGACCCTGAAGTGATCCGTGAGGTAATTGATCCGCTCGGTGAGGAGCGCGACCTGCAGCTTCGTGGAGCCCGTATCGCTCTCGTGCGACTTGTACTTCTCGATGATCGGTGTCTTGACGAACGCCATTATGTATATTCTCCGAACGTGCCGCTGCGCTGCTTCGCCGAATTCGTTGAAGCACAGTAATTTAGTTGTCACTCTCTCCCGTGTAAAGGCTCTCCGGCGTGCCTGAGCGATATCTCGGCCGGACTCTCGGCCGCTTCCGCATCGAGGCCATCATCGGCTCCGGCGGCTTCGCCTGGGTCTACAAGGGCTATGATCCGGAGCTGGAGATCCCCGTCGCCATCAAGGTCCTCAAGCCGCAGTACGCCGGCGAGGAGACCTTCGAGACCCGCTTCCGACGCGAAGCCTCCACCGCCGCCAAGCTCCGGCATCCGAACATCATTCGCATCCTCGCCGTCGGACGCGAGGAGCAGGCGGTGTACTTCGTGATGGACTACCTCCCCACCGGGCTCGACGACCGGCTCCGGATCATGGGGACCCTCCCGGAATCGCTCCTCATCCGGCTGGGGATGGACGTCTCCGCCGCCCTCGCGTTCGCGCACCGCGAGGGGGTGATCCATCGCGACATCAAGACCGACAACATCCTGTTCGACGAGCACGGCAACGCGATCGTGGCGGACTTCGGGATCGCCCGCGCCGTGAGCGGCTACATCGAGCAGACCGGCACGAACATGGTCGTCGGCACCCCGCAGTACTTCTCCCCGGAGCAGGCGCGCGGCCAGCCGCTCGACGGGCGCGCCGACATCTATTCCCTCGGCGTCACCCTGTTCAAGGCGGCCACCGGCGTGCTCCCTTTCCAGGGGGACGACTGGTACGACATCGCGCGGCAGCACGTGGAAGAGACGCCGCCGAAGCCCCGCGCGTTCAACCCCGCGCTGTCGCGCGGGGTCGAACGGGTCATTCTGAAGTGCCTCGAGAAGAACCCGGCCAACCGCTACCCCACGGGCGACGCGCTGCACACGGAGCTGGTGCAGTTGCTGGGGAAGGCCGCACTCCCGGAGGGGGACGCGACGATCGTCCTCCCCACTCCCCTGGGCGGCACGCCGGCGCAAGCGGAGCCGGCGCGTACGCCGGCTCGGTGGCCGACGGTGCTCTCGGCGGCGGCGGCGATCCTCATCGCCGCGCTCATCGCCACCACGCTGCGCATGCGCTCAGCCCCTCGGTCGGTCGAGGTGGAGCACGTCGCATCGACCCCCGGGGCGGCCATGGCCGCTCCGCCTCCGCCGTCGTCCGCCCCGGTGTCGCGCGACAGCGCGGCCGCGGAGGCCGATTCGATTCAGCGGCCGGTCCCCGCTCCCGCCGTCGCCGAGTCGCCCCCGGAGCTACGCGTGGACGTCCCGGACGGCGCCGCCGTCAGGGTCGATGGGCACCTCGTGGCGCACGGCGACTGGCATACGCGGAAGATCACCGCTGGACGGCACACGATCTCCGCCACGATGGCCAGCGTCCCCGGCTGCCCCACCGCCACGCAGTCGAGAACGGTGCGGGTGACCGCCGGTGATCCCACCATCGTCGCGCTCGCGCCGCGGCCGTGTGGCAAGCTCACGCTCGACGTCCTTCCCGCTGGTGCGCGGTGGGCCGTGAGCTCCCGGGAGGGCGACGAGATCGCGCACGGCATCGTTCCCTCCGCGGCGCCGGCGCCGCTGCCGGTGGGAAGCTACGTGCTGCACATCTCCAAGCGTCTGTGCGCCGACTGGAGCGCCCCGATAACCATCTCCACGGCGGAGCGCCCCCCCGAGCGCGTACGTCTCATCTGCCCGTGATGGTGCCGGCGGCGGGCCCGCCGCCGGCGCGACACTCCACGCACATCGCGCTCGCCCCCAGCTCCACCATCATTCGCCGCGCCCACGAGCCGTGCAGGTGCTCGTCGCAGAGGATGCGGCGGCACCGCGCGCACACGCCGCCGCGCGTGGTGTCGAAGCGCACGCCGCACGCCTCGCAATCGGCGGTGACGGTCGATCGTCGAAAGATCGGAAGACCGAGCATCAGTCAGGCTGGTGAGGTGCAGCCGCCGGCGCGCCGCAACGGACGCGCCAGCCGAGGATCGACGCCGTGGGAGCACGCACCCGACCGTCGGCCACGAGCGCCGTCGCCGTCCCGCGCAGCGTGTCGCCACGGAGCCGCCTCGTGAAGCGGACGAGCACGCCGGCGGGCCACCAGGGCGGATAGAGCATGATCGTGGAATCGCCGTGCAGGCCGGCGTGCGAGGCGTCGCCGCGCGGCCCCGGGGGGACGTCCGACGGGGCGGACGGGGTCCCGTGGTGCCCCGCCGCCGCCCAATCGAGGGGCGGCTTCCACTCGCCGAAGGAGAAGCCGTAGCACTCGTTCGGGCGCGTGTCCGACGAGCGATCGCCCCCGAGCGAATCCGCGGCGGCGGCGGGAGCGTTCGTGCCGCCCTGCGCCGCCAGCGGCGGCGCGAGCAGCGCGATGAGCAAGGCGGCGAGCGCCGCCTCGCCTCGGATCACCGCCTCGAGGTCACGCTGTCGGTGCCGGCTCCCGCCGGCTCCTCGTCGGACCCCTCGTTCGCTTCTCCCGAGAGCGCCTTCATCTCGGCGCCATACTTCTCCAGCTCCGCCTTGTGCGCCCGCACGAACGCGACGTTCTCCGGCGGCGTCCCCTTGGGGAGCTCCTTCAACTTGTACGGTCCCTTCGCGTCCATCATCGCCGCCGCGAGGCTGGCCTGCAGCATCGACATGGTGAACATCGCGTACTCGCGCGAGGTGAGCCCCGCCGAGGTGATCGCCTTCTTCATCGGCGGAATCCCGTCGAACTGCTTGGCCATGTCGGCGATCGTCTTCGCCTCCGGCTGGTCCTCCTGCTGCGCCTTCTCCATGTAGGCGCGCGCGGCCGGATCCTTCGCGAGCGCGGCCAGGTTGCGCCCCGCCTGCATCACCTTGTGCAAGGTGGACTCGGTGAGGCGATAGCTCGCGAGCGCCTGCATGTCCGCGTCCGGTGCCTTCTGGGCATGAGACCGGGCGGGAATCGCGGTCACGGCGACGGCGGCCGCGGTGAAGGCGATGGAGCGAATGGTGCGGCACATCATGGAGGATCTCCTGAGAGTTGATGGTCACACGTGGTCGCCCACGCTACACCCGGCGACGGCCGGGGTCAACTGGACGCAGCGCCCCGTTCTGGCGCGTGCGGGCGCATCACCGCGGCCCACCTCCCTCCGCTGCCAGGCTGTCCAGGGCCCCGTCGGAGAGCCGGTACACGGTCCACTCGTCCATCGCCCGGGCGCCGAGCGAGCGGTAGAAGCGCACCGCGGATTCGTTCCAGTCGAGCACCCACCACTCGAGCCGTCCCCCACCCCGCTCGCGCGTGAGGCGGGCGAGGGTGGCCAGGAGCCGCCGTCCGAGGCCGCGCGCTCGCCAGGCGGGACGCACGTACAGGTCCTCCAGGTAGATCCCGCGTCGTCCCAGAAACGTCGAGTAGTTGTGAAAGAACAGGGCGAAGCCGGCCGGCTCGTCTCCCGCGAACGCGAGCAGCACCTCCGCGCCGGGAGTCGCGCCGAAGAGCGACTCGCGGAGTCCCTCCTCGGTGGCCGTCACCTCGTGCTCCAGCCGCTCGTGGCGCGCCAGCTCCCGGATGAACGACAGGATCAGCGGGACGTCGCGCTCCGTGGCCCGGCGCAGCGTGAACCGCGGCTCGAGCGCGAGCTGCTCCGCCACCACGGCGGCCAGCGTCTCGAAATCGATGCGCTCGTAGCGCCCGTCGGCGCCGGGCGGTCGACTGGCGCCGCGAGCGGGCGGACCCTCGAGCGACACGTCGTATTCCCCCTCGGGGCGGTCGCACGTGGAAATGAGCAGCACCCGCTCCGGCGCGCCCTCGCGCGCCACACGCACGGCGCACAGATCGTGGTCCCAGTACTCCACCGCGAGCACATCGTCACCGAAGCGCTCGCGCAACCGCGCGAGCACCAGGTCGATCGCGAGCGGGTTGCCGTGCAGCGCATCCATGCTTCCCCCTCCGCCGGTGGTTCGATCCGGTCCCCCCAAGGTGCGGTGGCGGGGCGCGGCGCGCTACCGCCGGGCGACACCTGGCGCCGAGGCGCGCCGTAGTGTCACTTGGCGGGAGCGGAGACATCACTTCACACGGAGCAGAGGATGGGGGATCCCGGGCCGTACATCGTCGCCACGTTCGCGATCATCGCCACCACGGTGGTCTTGCTCGCGCGCATCCTCGTGGGCCGCGGCAAGCACGGCGGTGCCGCGGATCCCGCGCGATTGCAGGCCATGGAAGAGCGGCTGGCCAGGATGGAACAGGCGATCGACGCGATCGCCATCGAGACGGAGCGGATCGCCGAGGGGCAGCGCTTCACCACCCGGCTGCTGACCGAGCGGGCGAAGGAGCCGGCGTCCTGAGCGGCGGCTCCGCCGGTCAGTGGCCGACGGCGAGCGCCCCCACCGCCGCGCCGAGCACGGTGCCGAGCCAGAAGCTGCCGCGGCGATAGAAGGGGGGGGCCGGACGCTCCAGCAGCGCCACGTGCCGGTCGCTCACTCTCGTGGTCGCGCCGGTGACCAGCGCCGTGGCGTTTCCATCCCTCACGCGGAGGATCCTGAAGCGCGCCACGAGAGCGTCGCGCCGCTCGGGGTCCACCGCGATGCCCACCATCCCCGGCTTCACCCAGCCGTGCGTCGCGGCGGGACAGGTGAAGGTGAAGGTGCTGTCCCCCACCTTCGCGATCTCGAAGCGGTACGCGCTCTCCTGGGCGCGCGCGGGGCGCGCGCCCGCGAGCGCGAGAAGCAACGCGGCGACGATGGACAGGACCGGTCGCACGTCAGAGGCGGAAGAGATTGCGGACCCAGTTTGTGATGTCGTTGAACATCACGATCACGAACAGGAGCGCGATCGCCGCGAGGCCGAAGCGCAGCAAGTACTCGCGCGTGCGCGCGCTCAGCGCGCTCCCCTTCGCCGCCTCCACGACGTTCAGCACGATCTGCCCTCCGTCGAGGATGGGGATGGGGAGGAGATTGAACACGGCCACGTTGATGCTCACGATCGCGAGCAGAGAAAGCAACGCTTCCCACCCCCGCCTGGCCGCGGTGGCGCTGGCGCGCCCGATGGCGATCGGGCCGTTCAGCTTGCGCACCGAGAGCTGCCCGGTCGCGAGATTCTTCAACGCCGTCACCACCGCCCCGGCCACTCCCCAGGTCTCGCTCCACCCCGCCTGCATCGCCCGCCCCAAGGGGACCGGCAGGCGCTCGGCGGACGTGCGCCGCTGCGCGCCGATCTTCCCCACCGTCTCCTGCTGTCCGGTGATCGGGTCGGTCTGCGTCATGGAGTCGGGCGTGATCGTGAGCCGCACGAGGCGCCCCTTGCGGGCCACCTGGAACTCGAGCGGCCGCCCCGGCGCGCTCTCGATGCGCCGAACGATGTCCCCCCACGAGCGCACGGGCGTCCCCCCCACGGCCACGACGCTGTCGCCGGGCTGCAGGCCGCCGCGCTCCGCGGGGCTGTCGGGCATCACCTGATCGATCACCGGCGACGAGTACGGCTGGATGGCGTAGAGGACCTGGTCCGCGGTCGCGCCGCCGGGGGCGAGCGGCACGTGGACGGTGGCGCGCTGGGTACGAAGGGTGAGCACGCGGCGGCCATTCGCGCTGTCCACGCGATCCGCCACGTCGTTCCAGGTGGACACCGGCGCCCCGTCGACGGCCAGGATCGTGTCCCCCGGCGCCATGCGCTGCGCGACCTCCGGCGCGGCGGGGATCGGCCGCACATCGCCCACCACGCGCGTGCGGATCACCGCTTCCCCCAACGACCATGCGAGCCCCGTGAGGACGACGAAGCCGAGCAGCATGTTCATCGTGACGCCGGCGAGCATGATCACGAGGCGCGCCCAGAGCGGCTTCGACTCGAACCACCGGTGCTCGGGGACGGGATGCGGCCCGAAGGGAGCCATCCCGTTCGGGTCGTACCAGCGCGGGAGCGGCTGCCCGGAGGATGCGTCTGGCGCCGGGTGCTCCCCGCCCCCCTCGATGAATGCCATCGTCTCATCGTCGCGCGAGGCCATCCGGACGTAGCCGCCGAGCGGGATCGCCGCGAGGACGTACTCGGTCTCCCCCCACTTCCGGCTCCAGAGCGCCGGGCCGAAGCCGATGGAGAAGCGCGGCGCGTAGACGCCGAGCGCCTTGGCGGCGAGGAAATGTCCGAGCTCGTGAATGAAGATCACGAGCCCGAACACGAACACGATGGCGAGGAACGAACGGAGCACGTCTAGCATCGCACCATCTCTCTCACGAAGCGGCGGGCACGCTGGTCCACCGACACGAGCGCGTCGCGCGAGTCTCCCGGGGCATCCCCGAGCGCGGTCAGCGCTGCATCGATCGTGCGCGGGATGTCGCCGAAGCTGATCTGCCCGTCCAGGAAGAGCGCGACGGCCTGCTCGTTCGCGGCATTGAACACCGCCGGCGCGGCCCCGCCCCGGCGGCCGGCGGCGATCCCCAGCCGCAGCGCCGGAAAGTCGTGCGCGCGCACCCGCTCGAAGGTGAGCGGGGAGAGCTCCACCGGATCGAACGGTGGTACCCCGGCGTCCGCCACCCGTTCGGGGTGGGTGAGCGCGTAGAGCACGGGAAGCTCCATGCTCGGCACGCCCATCTGCGCCAGCACCGACCCGTCCACGAACTCCACGAACGAGTGCACCACGCTCTGCGGGTGCACCACCACCTCGATGCGGTCGTAGTCGAGCCCGAACAGGTAGTGCGCCTCGATCACCTCGAGCGCCTTGTTGGCGAGGGTGGCGCTGTCGATCGTGATCTTGCGGCCCATGCGCCAGGTGGGGTGCTGGAGGGCATCGGCGACCGTGGCGCGATCGAGGCGCTCGCGCGGCCAGGCGCGGAACGGCCCGCCGGACGCGGTCAGCACGAGTCGCCGGATGTCGCGCGCGGAGCGGCCGGCGAGGCACTGGAGGATGGCGCTGTGCTCGCTGTCCACGGGGACGATCTCGCCGCCCCCCGCCTCGCACGCACGGCGCACGAGCGCGCCAGCCATCACGAGCGTCTCCTTGTTCGCGAGCGCCACGCGCTTTCCCGCGCCGACGGCGGCGAGCGTGGCATCGAGCCCCGCCGCCCCCACCACCGCGTTCACGACAATGGACACGTCATCGCGGCACACCGCATCCACCAGGCACCCCGGCCCGCACGCCCACCCCGCGTGCGGCTCGGTGCCGTTCCGAACGACGCCCACGAACGCCGGATGGAACAGCTCCGCCTGCTCGCGCAGCAGCGCCGCGTTGGAGAACGCGGTGAGCGCGACCACGCGGAATCGGTCGGGGTGGCGCTGCAACACGCGCAGCGCCGTGGTCCCGATCGAGCCCGTGGAGCCGAGGATCGCGACACCGCGCGGATCGCCGCTCATCGAATGGCGGGGAAGAGGACGTGCGGATAGGTGAGCAGCAGGTACGCCACCGGCAGCGCGAAGAGCATCCCATCGAGCCGGTCGAGCACCCCGCCGTGTCCTGGGATGAGGTGCGAGCTGTCCTTCACCCCGGCCTCGCGCTTGATCAGCGATTCCGCCAGGTCGCCGAGCTGCACCGCCGCGCTGAGCACGATCCCGATCAGGATCGCCGTGCCGGCGTGCACGCCGAGGAACGCGAGCGGCGGGAGCACCCACCGCGCGTACGCCCAGCTCGCCGCGGCGCAACAGACGAGTGCGCCCACCGCGCCCTCCACCGTCTTCCCCGGGCTCACGGACGGGATCAGCTTGTGCCGTCCCACGCTCCGTCCCACGAAGTACGCCGCGGTGTCGGAGATCCAGGTGAGGGCGAGCGGGTAGAGCAGGAGCACCGTGCCGGCGCGCGCGCCGACGGCGTAGGTGTGGTAGCGCAGCCCGTACGCGAAGGTGAGCATGCCGCTCGCGTACAGCACGCCGAACACCGTGGTGGCCGCCGCCCCGACGGGGCGCCCGTCCACGCCGCGCGTCCAGATCGTGAGCGCGAACACGATCAGCACGAGCACCGCGGCGAGGGTGAGCACCGGGGGATCGAACCACCCCAGGCGGTAGAGGTGCACCGCCGGCGGGAGCAGGAGCGCGACGAGAATGCCCGCGGGCTCGAGCGGGGTGTACCCCGCCGCGCGCGCGATGCGGTAGTACTCCCAGCTACCGAGCGCGCCGGCCACCGCGAGGAGCAGCGCGAGCGCGAGGCCGCCGGCGTAGACCAGGGCGAGGACGACCGGGATCGCGACGACGGCGAAGAGGACGCGCGCCGCGAGGTTCGACATCGACACTACGCCGGAACCCGGCCGAAGCGTCGCTCGCGGTTCTGGAACGCGAGGATCGCCTCGTACAGATGCCGGCGCGAGAAGTCGGGCCACAACACTGGAGACATGAACAGCTCCGCGTAGGCGGCCTGCCAGAGCAGGAAGTTCGAGATGCGCTGCTCCCCCGACGTGCGGATGAGGAGGTCGGGATCGGGACACCCGCTCGTGTACAGGCGGCCGGCGAACGCGTCCTCGTCGATGTCGTCCACGGCGAGGCGGCCATCACGCACGTCGCCGGCGAGCAGGCGCGCCGCGCGCACGAGCTCCGCCCGGCTGCCGTACGAGATGAAGAGATTGAGCGCGAGGCGGTCGTTGCGCGACGTGAGCGTCGTGATGCGCTCCACCGCCGCGGCGACACTCGGCGCCAGGCGCGTCAGGTCGCCGAGGATGCGGACGCGAACGCCGCGCGCGTGCAGCTCCGCCGACTCGCGCGCGATGTACTCCTCCAGGAGCGACATCAGCGCCTGGATCTCGGTGACGGGACGGTGCCAGTTCTCCTGCGAGAACGCGAAGAGCGAGAGCACCTCGACGCCGCACTCGATCGCGCCCTCCACCACCTCGCGCACCGCCTTCATTCCCGACCGATGGCCGAGCGGGCGCGGCAGGTTGCGCTCGCGCGCCCACCGGCCGTTCCCGTCCATGATGATGGCGACGTGCCGCGGTGGCGCGCCGTTCACGCGCACCTGCGCGAGCAGCTCGGCGGACTTCGTGGTGCTGGCCATGCGTGACTCCCCGGAAGCGGTCCGAGCGCGGCTCAGACCTCCATGATCTCCGCTTCCTTGGCCTTCACCAGCTCATCCACGCGGCCGATGTGGTCGTCGTGCAGCTTCTGCAGCTCCTTCTCCGCGTGCTTCTTGTCGTCCTCGGAGACCTTGTCGAGCTTCTTGATCGCGTCGCGCGCGTGGGTGCGGGCGTGGCGCACGGCGATGCGTCCCTCCTCGGCGAGCTTGTGCACCACCTTCACCAGCTCGCGACGGCGCTCCTCGTTGAGCGACGGAATCGGCACGCGGATCACGCCTCCCTGGTTCGCCGGGTTGAGCCCGAGATCGGAGTCGCGGATCGCCTTCTCGATCGCCGAGGTGAGCCCCTTGTCCCACGGCGTCACCGTGAGGAGCCGTGGCTCCGGCGCGGCCACGCTCGCCACCTGCGAGATCGGCATCTGCTGGCCGTACGCATCCACGCGCACGGTGTCGAGGAGCGACGTGGACGCCTTGCCGCTGCGGATGGAGTTGAACTCGCGCTTCGAGTTCTCCACCGCCTTGTCCATCGCCGTCTTGCAGTCCTTCGTGATCTGTTGGATGGAGCTCATTGGACGAGGGTGCCGACGCGCTCGCCGCGAATCGCGCTGGCGACGGCGCCGGGTCGTTGAATGTTGAGCACGATGAGCGGCAACTGATTCTCCGCGCAGAGCGTGATCGCGGTCTGGTCCATCACGCCGAGCCCCTGCACGATCACATCGCGGTAGCTCAGGCGCTCGTACATCTCGGCCGTCGCATCCTTCCGCGGGTCGGCCGAGTAGATGCCGTCGACGCCCGTGGCCTTGATGATCACGTCCGCCTTCATCTGGATGGCGCGGAGCGCGGCCGCGGTGTCGGTGGAGAAGTAGGGGTTGCCCGTGCCGGCGGCGAAGATGACCGTGCGCCCCTTCTCGAAATGCCGGAGCGCGCGGCGCCGGATGTACGGCTCCGCCACTTCCTCCATGCGGATCGCCGTCATCACGCGCGTGTCCACCCCCTTCTTCTCGAGGATGTCCTGCATGGCGAGCGCGTTGATGATCGTGCCGAGCATCCCCATGTAGTCGGCGCCGACGCGGTCCATGCCCATCTTCGAGAGCTGCGAGCCGCGCACGATGTTGCCGCCGCCGATCACGAGACCGACGGCGACCCCCATCTGCACGACGCCGCGTACCTCGTCCGCCAGGCGATCGAGCACGTCGAAGTCGAACCCGACCCCCTTGTCGCCGGCGAGCGCCTCGCCGGAGAGCTTGAGGAGGACCTTTCCGTACTTGAGCGCCGTCACGGAGCGACTTACTCCTGCCCCATCTGGAAGCGCGCGAAGCGGCGCACGACGATGTTCTCGCCGACCTTGGCGGAGAGCTCCGTCACCAGGTCGCCGATCGTCTTCTTCGGGTCGCGGATCCACTCCTGCGACAGCAGCGCCACCTGCTTGTAGTACGCCTCCACCTTGCCATCCACGATCTTCGGGATGAGGTGCTCGGGCTTGCCGCTCTCGCGCACCTGCTGCTCGTAGATCCGACGCTCCTTCTCGATCGCGTCGCCCGGCACGCCCGACTTGTCCACGGCGAGCGGCGCCGCGCTGGCGATGTGGAGCGCGATCTCCTTCACCAGCTCCTTGAACTCGGGGCTGCGCGACACGAAGTCCGTCTCGCAGTTCACCTCCACCAGCACGCCGACCTTGCCGTTGTGGTGGATGTAGCTGGAGATCTGCCCCTCGGTGGCCTCGCGGCCGGCGCGCTTCTCCGCCTTCGCGATCCCCTTGGCGCGGAGCAGCTCCACCGCCTTGTCCATGCTGCCGCTCGTCTCCTCGAGCGCCTTCTTGCAGTCCATCATCCCCGCGCCGGTGCGCTGACGCAGCTCCTGGACATCCTTCGCCGTAAACGTGGTCGTCGCCATCGTCGATCTTCCTTCACGCGTTCGCGTGCATGAGTCTCGAGTGTCATCACCTCGGCCCGCGCGGCGCAGGGCGCCACGGGGCGGAACACTCGCTCGGTTTCACGAGAACGCCGCCGGCGCGGTGCCGGCGGCGTACCCAGTTTACTCCGGAATCGGGTCCGGCACTACCCGCGGGAGCGTGCGGCTCACTCGCCCGCGTCGTCTCCCGCCTCGCCGCCCTCGGAGCCCTCGCCGCCTTCGCCCGCCTCGCCGTGCTCCTCACCGGGCGCCTTGAGCCGGGCCGCGATCGCCTCGGGCTTCGCCCGGCGGCGGCGCGGGCGCCGGCGACGGCGCCGATCGCCCTCTTCCGACGACTCGCTGCCCCGATCGGAGCTGTACGTCGTCATTCCCTCCCCCTCCTCCTCGACATCCTCGCGCTTCGGCGCCGCCAGGCGCGCCTCGGAGATCGTGTCCGCGATCGCGCGCGTGATCAGCTCCACCGAGCGGATCGCGTCATCGTTCCCGGCGATCGGGACGGTGATGAGATCGGGATCGGCATTCGTGTCCACGATCGCCACGAGCGGGATGCCGAGCTTGTTCGCCTCGGTGACCGCGATCCGCTCCTTCTTGGAGTCGATCACGAAGATCAGCCCCGGCAGGCGGTGCATGTTCTTGATGCCCGAGAGGTACTTGTTGAGCTTGTCGCGCTCGCGGGCCATCATGAGCTGCTCCTTCTTGGTGTAATCCTGGAAGGCGCCGCCCTCTTCGCTCCCCGCCTCGAGATCCTTGAGGCGCCGGACCTGCTTCTTCACCGTCTGGAAGTTGGTGAGCAGGCCGCCGAGCCACCGCTCGGTGACGTACATCGCGCCGCATCGCTCGGCCTCCGCCTGCACGATCCCCTTGAGCTGCCGCTTGGTGCAGACGAAGAGGACGTTGTCGCCACGCATGACGACGTCGCGCACCAGCTTCTGCGCGAGCTCGAGCTGGCGGAGGGTCTTCTGGAGATCGATGATGTGGATGCCGTTGCGCTCGGCGAAGATGAACCGGCGCATCTTGGGGTTCCACCGGCGGGTCTGGTGGCCGAAGTGGACCCCGGCTTCGAGCAGCTGCTCGAGATTCGGTTGCGTCATTGCGAGATGATCCTCGGGTTGTTTCCGCCGCCCCGTTCACCGCCGCGACCGACCGTCTCGCTGGACGGCACCCGTCGTGGCTCCCGGAGCGTGTGTGATGAGCGGCGGCCGAACCGCCGCGTGAAACAGGGCGTCAGTCTCTCGGCGAGCCGGCATCGGCGAACGTGGCCTGGAGCACCACGGGTCCGCCGTACCGGCCCACCGGCCGTCCGACGCCCGCCAAGCGCGATCAGCGCTTGGAGAACTGGAACCGCTTTCTCGCCTTGGGGCGGCCGGGCTTCTTGCGCTCGACGGCGCGCGCGTCGCGCGTGAGCAAGCCGAGGTCACGCAGCTTGCGGCGGTGCGACTCCTCGATCGTCACCAGCGCCCGCGCCACGGCGAGCCGGAGCGCGCCGGCCTGGCCGCTGAGCCCGCCCCCCTCCAGCCGCGCCATCACGTCGTAGCGACCGAGCGTGTCGGTGGCCGTGAACGGCTGCTGGATCGCGGAGACGAGCGCCGGACGCGGGAAGTAGTCGCCGAGCGTCCGACCGTTCACATCCCACTTCCCCGAGCCGGGGCGGATGTACAGCCGGCAGACGCTCTCCTTGCGCCGGCCAATCGTGTGCGTCGTCGTGCCGTCGGCCATTACTTGGTCTCGCTCTTCTTGAGGTTCAGCACGGTGGGCTGCTGCGCCACGTGCGGATGCTCGGCGCCCGGATAGACGCGCAGCTTGAGCCGCAGCTTCTGCCGGCCGAGCGTGGTCTTGGGCAGCATGCCGAACACCGCCTTCTCGATCACGCGCTCGGGGTGCTTCTCGATCATCGACGCGAACGGGGTGAAGCGCTCGTGCCCCATGTACCCCGTGTGGCGGAAATACTTCTTCTGCTCCGCCTTGCGCCCCGTGACGCGCACCTTCGCGGCGTTGATCACGATCACGTTGTCGCCGGTGTCCATGTGGGGGGTGTACATCGGCTTGTGCTTCCCCCGGATGATCTTGGCGACCTCCGCGGCAAGGCGACCGAGGACCATACCTTCCGCATCGACCACGAACCAGCGATGCTCGATGTCCTTCGGCGTGGCAGTGTAAGTTCTCATGAGCGTCGGTAATTTCATGCGTAGAGCCGGCAGGCAAACCCGATCCGGGCGCCTGCTCGGCAGCCATGACGGCGTTTGATCACAGACTTGTAAGCTACGAAAGGAGTTAGAGGTTGTCAACGGACCCTGCCCGATGCGCCGCGCGGCGCGCACTCCTCGCCGCCGCCCTCGCCGCCTCCGCCTGCCTCCCCAGCCACACCGGCCATTCCGTGCTCGACATCTGCCGCGGCAAGGACGTGGGGGAAGAGCTCGCCCTGGCCCTCGACTCCCTCGGCAGCGGCGCCCCGGGCACACTCCACCGGCTCCAGGGACAGCGCTTCCACGTGTCGCTCACCCTCGTGAACCCGCTCACCCCGGCTCAGTGCCAGGACCGCAGCGGCACCGCGTACCTGAGCGTGGACGACCTGCCGGATGCCCTCGCCGCGGCGACGAGCGGCAAGAAGGGGGGGCAGTGGAGCATCCAGGGGACGCGCGTGTCCGTGAACCTCAATCCCGGCGTCATGGACAACAACCTGGAGCTGGACCTGCCACTCGACGGCAAGCCGGGCACATGGTCGCTGTCCACGTTTGCCGGGAGAGTCGCATGGGGGCGGCTGCTGCCGGTAGGGGGATAGGACATGGTCGTTAGACCACCATGAAACGCGTGTCGCGTGTGGGGAACTGACGGGAGTAGATGCGAGGTAGAGCGCGTGTAGGTTCGCGTGTAGGTGAACTCTCTCTACAACCGAACCTACTCTCGCTCTACCTCCCTCCTCTTCCCGTCAGTCTCCCACACGCGACACGCGTTGTTCGGTGGTCCAGCGCCTACACCCCATCAACCATCTCAACGAGCACCATACCTTTCTCCACCGCCGTCCCCGCCTTCACGTGCACGGCGCTCACGACGCCCGCTCCCGTCGCGCGCAGCTCGTTCTCCATCTTCATCGCCTCCATCACCACCATCCCCTGCCCCGCGACCACCGTGTCGCCAGCCTGCACGTTCACGCGCACGATGAGCCCCGGCATCGGGGCCACGAGCGGCGCGGGGCCGGCCGGCCCCGCCGCCGCGGCGGTGAGGTCGCGGATCGTGCGCGTGCGCTCGTCGAGCGCTTCCACGTCGTAGGTGAACCCGTCCAGCCACAGGTGATAGTGGCCACGCCCCTCGCGACGGCGCACCACCACGCGGTGCACCTCGGTGCCGATGGTCACGAGGCGGACGGGCGTCCCCTCGATGTCGGCGACGGTAGCGGCATCGATCGCGCGGCCGTCGAGCTCCACGCCATCCGGGCCGAGCTCCACGGTGTAGCGACGGCCGCCCAGGGTCACGATGTACTTCATGCGCTCTCCGGAACGAGCTCGCACACGCTCTCCACGTGCGCGGTCTGGGGAAACATGTCGAAGGCGACGAGCGACGCGATGCGCCAGCCGGGGAGGCGCGCGACGTCGCGCGCGAGGGTGGCCGGGTTGCAGCTCACGTAGAGCACGGCGCGTGTGCCGCGCGCCGCATCGAGCGCCGCGGTCACGCGCTCGTGCACTCCCGCGCGCGGCGGATTGAGGATCACCACGTCGGCCGGCAGCGCGTCCGGGAGCGCGTCCTCCACCCGTGCGGCCACCGCGCGCGACCCGGCCGGGAGCCGGCGCGCCGCCCAGGCGGCGGCATCGGGGTCGAGCTCGATCGCGGTGACGCGCGCCCCCGCCGCCGCCAGCGCCGCCGCGGTGTCCCCCACACCAGCGTAGGCATCCACCACCGTCTCCGGCGCGCGCGCGAGCGCCCGCGCCACCACGTGCGCGCCGAGCGCCGCCGCCACCGCCTCGTTCACCTGCGTGAACGACGCGCCGGTGGCCGCGCGCTCCCCGCGCGCGTGCAGCAGCGTGCGCTCCCCTCCCGCGCCCTCGGACACCCACCACAGCGACGTGAGCGACGGCACCCGCGCCACGAACGCCTCGCTCCGCGGCCAGCGCGTCCCGCCCTCGAGCACGAACGACGCGTCGCCGTGCTCGTCCAGGCGCACGGCGCCGCGCAGCTCCGCCGCGCGCGGAAGATCGTCCGCTGCCGCCATCACCTCGCGCCACACCGCGAGCACGCGCTCGTCCGTGATCGGGCAGTCGCGCAGCGCGAACACGCGCCCCGGCGCATCGTACGGGTGGAGGCCGGCGATCCACGCGGCGCCGCGCCGGCGGAGCGCCAGCGTGAGCTTCCGCCGGTAGCGCCACGGCCGCGGCGCCGCGCGCACCTCGGGGTCCTCCACCTCTCGCCTGCCGATCCGGCGGAGCGCGTCGCCGATGATGCGCGCCTTCGCCGCGCGCTGCGCCTCGTAGCCGAGATGCTGGAGCTGGCAGCCGCCGCAGCGGTCGCGCACGTAATGCTCGCACGGAGGATCCACGCGGAGCGGCGAGGCGGAGCGCAGGGCGCGCAGACGGCCGCGCGCGAAGCGGCCGCGCGTCTCGAGCGCCACCTCCGCCACATCGCCCGGCGCCGTGCGGGGGACGAACACCACCATCCCGCCGGCGCGGGCCACGCCATCGCCCCCCGCCGCGATCGAGTCCACCGTCACCACGGCGTCGCTCACCACCCCTCGCGCATCCCCTCGCGCAGTGCCGCCAGTCGCCACGCGTCCATCGCGGCGCCGTTCGCTTCGGCGCCCGCCGAGCCGTTCGTGGCGGGGAGCGCGCGTCGCGTGCGCTCCCGCTCCGCCAGCAGCGCGGCGGCGATCACCGCGGCCGTCACGCCCTCCGGCGGCGGCTCGACGGCGGTGAGCGAGGCGAGGCGCCGCTCGAGCCACTGGATCCCGATCGCGCCGCAGCGGAACTCCTCATCCTCCATCACGCGCAGGTGGAAGTCGCGCGATGTCTCCACCCCCTCCACCGTGAGCTCCAGGAGCGCGCGCCGCATGCGCTCGATCGCCCCCTCGCGCGTCGGCGCCCACACGATGAGCTTCGCGAGCATCGGGTCGTAGTACAGCCCCACCTCGCTTCCCACGCCGATCCCGCCGTCCCATCGCACCCCAGGTCCGCCGGGGAGGCGCAGGTACGAGATGCGCCCGGTGGACGGCAGGAAGCCGTTCGACGGGTCCTCGCTCGTGATGCGGCACTCGATCGCCCACCCGCGCGGCGCGATCTCCTCCTGCCGGAAGGGGAGCCGCTCCCCCGCAGCGATGCGCAACTGCCACTGCACCAGGTCGATCCCGGTCACGAGCTCCGTCACCGGGTGCTCCACCTGGAGGCGGGTGTTCATCTCGAGGAAGTAGAAGTTGCCCTCGGCGTCGAGGAGAAACTCGCACGTCCCCGCGTTCACGTACCCCGCGGCGCGCGCGGCGCGGACGGCGGTCTCCCCCACGCGCGCGCGCAGCTCGGGGGACACCGCCACGCTCGGCGCCTCCTCGATCATCTTCTGATGCCGGCGCTGGATGGAGCACTCCCGCTCCCCGAGCGAGAGCATGGTGCCGTGCGCGTCGCCGAGCACCTGGATCTCCACGTG
>DASTSH010000013.1:0-7127 GCA_035760785.1 Gemmatimonadaceae bacterium
ACGTTTCACGGTGGTCTAGCGACCAGCTCCTAGTTTCTAGGGCCCGTCAGTTCCCCACACGCCACACGCGTCGTTCGGTGGTCCACCCCCTACACACCACCGCCTCCCACTTACTTTTCCTCCATGCCTTCTACCGTCCCCCCAATCCATACCGACCTCCTCTCTCGCGCCGTGTACGCCGAGGGAGCGGGGATCGCGCGCGCGGTCCCGTCGGCGGTGACGGTGGCGCGTGATGCCGCGGAGGTGGAGGCGCTCGTGCGCTGGGCGGCGGCGCGCGGGGAGCCGCTGATCCCGCGCGGCTCGGGGAGCGGGATGGCCGGGGGCGCGGTGGGCCGCGGGGTGATCCTCGACGTGAGCCGGATCGCGGACGTGGGCCCGGTGGACGCCGAGCACCGGCGCGGGTGGGCTGGCGCCGGCGTGGTGCGCGCGGTGGTGGATGGGATGGCGCGCGCGCACGGGCTGCGCTTCCCGGTGGATCCCTCCAGCGGCGCGTTCTGCACCGTCGGCGGGATGGCGGGCACGAACGCGGCCGGCGCTCACTCGCTTCGTTACGGGCCCATGCGCGCGTGGGTGACCGCGCTCGACTGCGTGTTCGACGACGGGACGCGCGCCGTCGTGCGTCGCGGCGCGCCACCGCCGGAGGTGCCGGCCATCCGCCGCTTCCTCGCCGGAGCACGCGACGCGATTCTCGCCGAGCCCACCCGCGAGCGGCGCCACGTCGGCGTGCGCAAGGACTCGTCCGGGTACGCACTCGAGGACTGGGCGCGGAGTGGCGAGCTGGTGGACCTGCTCGTGGGGAGCGAGGGGACGCTCGCGGTGTTCGTGGGAGTCGAGCTGGCGCTCGCGCCGGTGCCCGGCGCCACGAGCAGCCTGCTCGCCGAGTTCCCGACGCTGGAGCAGGCCGTGGATGCGGCGACGCGCGCACGGCTCGCGGGCGCGAGCGCGTGCGAGCTCCTCGACCGTACCTTCCTCGATGTGGCCGCGCAGGGGGCCGCCGCGGGCGTGGACGCGGACGCGGGGGCGGGAGCGGAGATCGACCGCGACACCGAGTCGGTGCTGCTGGTGGAGGTGGAGGGGGAGGACGCGAGCGCCGCGACGGCGGTGGCGCGCGCCCTCGAGCGGACCTTCCTCGACGCCGGCGCGACGCGCGTGCGCCTCGCGCTCGATCCGGCGTCGGAGCGCTCGCTCTGGGAGCTGCGCCACGCGGCGAGCCCCATCCTCGCGCGGCTCGATCCGGCGCTCAAGTCGATGCAGTTCATCGAGGATGGGGCCGTGCCGCCGGAGCTGCTCCCGCGGTACGTGCGCGGCGTGCGGGAGGCGCTCGCGTCGCGCGGCATCCGCGGGGTGATCTTCGGCCACGCGGGGGACGCGAACGTGCACGTGAACCCGCTCGTGGACGTGCGGCTCCCCGACTGGCGCGAGCGGGTGCGCGGCGTGCTCGACGACGTCACCGCGCTCGTGGCGCGCCTCGGCGGCACGGTGGCGGGGGAGCATGGCGACGGGCGTCTGCGGGCGCCGCTCCTCGAGCGCGTGTGGCCGGAGCGCACGATGCGTCTCTTCCGCCTGGTGAAGGACGCGTTCGATCCGCGAGGGATCCTGAATCCCGGCGTGAAGCTCCCGCTCCCCGGCCAGTCGCCGGCGGAGGAGATCAAGTACGATCCGGCGCTCCCCCCCCTCCCCGCCGCCGCGCGCGCCGCGCTGGACCTCGTGGAGCGCGATCGCGCGTACGCCACGCTCCGCCTGTCGCTTCTCGAGCGCCAGTGACCGAGCGACCATGACCGAGCGGCGCCGACCGCTCGGCGATGGTAGATTCCCCTCGCTCGCGCGCGACGCGGCGCCGACCACGATCACCCCGCGTCCCGTTTCTCCCTCGTCCCCCCGACCGCCAGCCCCCAACCTCCAGCCCCCGACCGTGTACATCTACGAACCCACCGTCACGCTCCTCGCCCGCCCCACGTTCCAGGAGCCGGCGCATCTCGGTGTCCAGTGGATCGGCGACGGCACCGACGGCGAGCGGCTCGCCGAGTTCGCCGGCCGGCTGTGCTACATGAGCCAGCGCAATCCGGCGGGACGCAGCACGCGCGAGTACCTGGAGAACATCAAGCGGCAGGGGCACGGGAGCGTCCTCGAGCACGCGAGCTACTCGCTCCTCCTGGAGGGAGTGAGCCGCTCGCTCACCCACGAGCTCGTGCGGCACCGCGCCGGCTTCGCGTACTCCCAGCTCTCGCAGCGCTACGTGGACGAGTCGGAGGCGAGCTTCGTGGTGCCGCCGGCGATCGCCGGGGACGAGGCGCTCGAGGGCGCGTGGCGGACGCAGATCGAGAGCGCGCAGGCGAGCTACGTCGCCCTGGTGGAGCAGCTCATGGGGCGGTACGCCTGGGTGGCGGACAAGGTCCACCGCCGGAAGATGGCGCGCGAGGCGGCGCGCGGCGTCCTCCCGAACTCGACGGAGACGAAGATCGTGGTGACGGGGAACGCGCGGGCGTGGCGGACGATGCTCGAGCTCCGGTCGAGCGAGGGGGCGGAGCTGGAGATCCGCCGGCTCGCGGTGCTGGTGCTCCGCGTGCTCCAGGCGGAGGCGCCGGCGTTCTTCTCGGACTTCGAGATCTACACCGCCGCCGACCGCCGCGAGGCGGCACGCGTGGGACACCACAAGGTGTGAGCGGCGCCGGACGAGTGTCGCTCGACGGCGGGTCGTGCCGCGAAGAAATTTTCTCCGGCGCGCCCGCCGGAATCATTGCGCGATGTTTCCACCACTCTTATTATGCCGCGAGTTTCGACCTGGCATCGCGTTTGCACGCCTGACCGAGCGAGGGCTCGACGGCGACACGCGAGCGGATGGGCGGGGCGAGGAGACGCGGCCGCGGTGGTGAGTGAGAGCGAACGTCTGCCACGACGAGTGGTTGAGAATGACGCGAATCGGGTTCGCCTACAACCAGAAGCCTGAGCCGCCCGCGATCCGCCTCGAGGACGATGCGCCTCGGGCGGAGGACGAGCCTCCCAGTAGCCGCCGGGACACGCGGTCCCGGTATGCCGAGCCTCCCGCCACTGGGGAGGCGGTCGATGCGTCGCCCCGCGACGGCGAGATCGCGCCGGCGCCCCACGCGCCGGAGGACGATGAGTTCGCCGAATGGGACAGCGCCGAGACGATCGAGGCGGTGGAGCGGGCGCTCGCGTCGTTGGGCGAGGTGATTCGCCTCGAGGCGAACGCCGGATTTCCCGAGCGGCTCCGCGCCACGTGCCCGGACATCGTCTTCAACATGGCCGAGGGGCTGCGCGGCGTGAACCGCGAGGCGCACGTGCCGGCCATGTGCGAGTTCTTCGGCATCCCGTACTCGGGATCCGATCCGTTCACGCTCTCGCTGTGCCTGGACAAGGCGAGGACGAAGGAGTACCTGGCGTATCACGGCGTGCCGACCGCCCCGTTCGCGCTCGTGCGCTCGGTGGAGGAGCTCGGAGTGCGGGGCGCGGCACGCGGAGCGCGAAAGGCTGGACGGCGCGGCTCGGAGCGTCCGCATCCGAGCAGGCTGCGCTTCCCGCTTCCCGCTTCCCGCTTCCCGCTCTTCGTCAAGCCCGTGCACGAGGGCTCCTCGAAGGGGATCACGGAGCGGAACCTCTGCGAGACGCAGGACGAGCTGGAGGCGCAGGTCGCCTTCCTGCTGGAGCGATACCGCCAGCCGGTGCTGGTGGAGGAGTTTCTTTCCGGGGCCGAGTTCACCTGCGCGGTGCTCGGCAACGGCGACGCGGCGCGGGTGCTCCCGGTCATCGGGATGCGCTTCGACGCCCTCCCCGAGGGCGCGCGCCCCGTGTACGGCTATGAAGCGAAGTGGCTCTGGGATCGCCCGGACCGCCCGCTCGAGATCTTCGAGTGCCCCGCGCGGATCGATGAGGCGCTGCGACGCAGGATCGAAGAGGTCGTGCTCGCCGCCTACCGCGTGCTCGCGTGCCGCGACTGGTCGCGCATCGATGTGCGGCTCGACGCGGCGGGCGTGCCGAACGTGGTGGAGGTGAACCCGCTTCCGGGGATCCTCCCGAATCCGGCGGACAACTCGTGCTTTCCGAAAGCGGCACGCGCCGCCGGGATGAGCTACGACGAGCTCATTCAGGCGTGCGTGCGACACGCCGCGGAACGGCAGGGCGTCCCCCTGTCGGGAAAGGCCACGCGTCGAACGCGACGCGCGGCGGCATTGGGCTAACGAGTTTGGAGGGCGCATGAAGATCGCTCTACTGTTCGACGGCGCATCCGCGCTCGGAAAGACCCCCGACATCCTCATCCTCGAGACGATCGAAGCGATCGAGGAAGTGCTCGTCGCCGAAGGGAACCAGGTCGTCCGCGTTCCCGCGCAGGCCGACGGGCGCTGGGTGGAGCGCGTCCGGCGCGGCAAGTTCGACCTCGTGTTCAACCTCTGCGAGGGGATCGACGGCGTGGCCGCGCTCGAGCCCTCCGTGATCTCCGCGCTCGAGGTGATCGGCGTGCCGTTCACCGGCGGCAGCTCGTGGACGACGTCGCTCTGCCTGCGCAAGCACGTGGTGAACGCCATCCTCGACCGCGGCCGGCTCCCCGTGCCGCGCTTCGCCGTCGTGCGCCCCGGCGACCCGCTCCCCACCGTCGGCTTCCCCGCCATCTGCAAGCCCGCCGCGGAGGACGCCTCCATCGGCGTCGAGCAGCGCTCCGTGGTGCGCACCGTCCGGGCGCTCGCCGAGCGCGTGGAGGCGATGCACGAGCGGTGGAGCGAGGTGCTCGTCCAACGGTTCATCGACGGGCGCGAGGTCAACGTCGGCATCCTCGGCGACGTGGTCCTGCCCATCTCCGAGATCCGGTTCGACGGCATGCCGAAGGGGATGTGGCGCATCGTCTCGTACCGGTCGAAGTGGGCGACGGGGAGCGACGAGGACGTCGGTGCGGCACCGCAGTGTCCCGCCGATCTCGCACCGGAGCTCGCGGCCGAGCTGCGCCGGATCGCGCTCGCCGCGTGGCGCATGGTGGGAGGCACCGGCTACGGGCGTGTGGACATGCGCATCGACCGCGCGGGGCGCCCGTGGATCCTCGAGGTGAACGCGAACCCGGACATCGCGCCCGATGCCGGGCTCGCGCGGATGGCTCGCGAGGCCGGCATGGACTACGGCGCGCTCATCCGCGCGGCGTGCGAGCTGGCGCTCGCCACGCGCGAGTCGCAGGGCGCGGAGCGGTGGGCACTCGCCCAACGGCTCTCCGGCGTCCCCATCGCCGACGACGGCACCGCGCTCGATCTCTTCGCGGTCGCGCGGCACTGACGTGAACGTTCCCATTCGCACCGCCGACCTCCCCCCCGGGCACCGCGTCCGGCTCGGTGCACTCCTCCGCGCTACCGGCGCGTTCACGGAGGAGGAGGTGGAGGTGGCGGTGACGATGTACGACGAGGCGGCAGGACCCACGACGCAGGACGCGGACGCCGCGTCCGGGCTTCGGCCGTCTGCTCCCGACTATCGCTTCCTCGGCGCCTTCACCCCGGAAGACGATCTGGTCGGGTACGCCTGTTACGGTCCGACGCCGGCGACGGACCGCACGTTCGATCTGTACTGGATCGCCGTGGACCCCGATGCGCACGGGACAGGCATTGGAACCCTCCTCCTCTCCGAGGTCGAACGAAGGCTTCAGGGACAGCACGCCCGCATGCTGGTGGTGGAAACATCGTCCCGATCCGACTACGCCCAGACGCGCGGCTTCTACGGGCGGCGTGGCTACACGGAGCGCGCGCGCGTGCGCGATTTCTACGCGCCGGGTGACGACCGGATCATCCTGACCAAACGGTTCCAAGACTCGCCCGATGGGCGGGGAGCGCAGTGCCATGAGTGAATGGCAGCGGATTCTGAAGGAAGACAGCATCGCGACCCTCGAGAAGCTCGCCGAGCGCTTCGGCCACGACGTGATCGACGTCGAGGCGCTCAAGCCGGTGTTCGACAACTTCCAGATGCGGATCACGCCGGCCGCGCTGGAGCAGATCAAGGACGTCGGCGACCCGATGTGGAACCAGTACGTTCCCACGGTGCAGGAGCTGGACATCCACGACGGGATCATCGACTCGCTCGATGAGGACGCCGACTCCCCGGTGCCGAACATCACGCACCGCTACCCCGATCGCGTGCTCTTCCTCGTGAGCCCGGTCTGCGCGTCGTACTGCCGCTTCTGCACGCGCCGCCGCAAGGTGGGAGACCCGGAGAAGATCCCCCTCAACCAGTACGACTCGGCGTTCGAGTACATCGCCGCCCACCCCGAGGTGCGCGACGTCATCCTGTCGGGGGGCGACCCGATGATGCTCTCCGACCGGCGGCTGGAGTACATCCTCCAGCGGCTGCGCGCGATCCCGCACGTGGAGATCATCCGCCTGGGGAGCCGCATCACCTCGCACCTGCCGGAGCGCATCACGCCGGAGTTCTGCGAGATGGTGAAGCAGTACCACCCGGTGTACATGAACACGCACTTCAACCATCCGCGCGAGCTGACGCCGGCGACGGTGGCGGCGCTCGGGCGGCTGGCGGATGCCGGCGTGCCGCTGGGCTGCCAGACGGTGCTGCTGCGCGGCGTGAACGACGATCCGGCGGTGATGATGGAGCTGATGCGGAAGCTGCTCGCGGCGCGGGTGCGTCCGTACTACATCTACATGGCCGACCAGGTGGCCGGCGGCGAGCACTTCCGCACGACGGTGCAGAAGGGGCTGGAGATCATCAAGGCGCTCCGCGGCTGGACGTCGGGGCTCGCCGTGCCGCACTTCGTGATCGACTCCCCCGGCGGCGGCGGGAAGGTGCCGCTCCTGCCGGAGTACGTGGAGGAGATCACCGACGACGAGGTGGTGTTCCGGAACTACGAGGGGAAGCGCTTCGTGTACAAGCAGCCGCGCGTCGCTGGCGGCGCCCCCTGCGGCGACGCCGACGAGGCGCCGGCGCCGGACATCGTGCCGATCGAGGTGGCATCGGTGAAGCGGCGGAAACGGAGGAAGGTGGCGAACGACTGACGGGACCTAGAAGCTAGGACATAGTCGGTAGACCACCAAACAACGCGTGTGGCGTGTGGGGAACTGACGGGAAGAGGAGGGAGGTACGGCGCGTGTAGGTTCGGCTGTAGGTGGACTCGCTCTACAGCCGAGCCT
>DASTSH010000014.1:0-11982 GCA_035760785.1 Gemmatimonadaceae bacterium
CAACTGCGGCACGACCTCAGGACGCCGGTCAACCACATCCTCAGCTACGCCGAGCTGCTCCGGGAGGACGCGCGGGAGGCAGGCTCGGCGGAGCTCGTGACCGGCCTCGAGGTGATCACCCTCGCCGGCCGGCAGACGCTCGGGCTCATCAACGACCTCCTCGATCCGGAGCGGAGCGGGGCGAGCGCGCCGATCGCGCGCGAGCTGTGCGACTCGGTGGATGACCGTCTGACGAGCATCGTCGAGCGGACCACGCTGCTGCGGGCGAGCGCCGGGACGCGCGGGCAGGCGCACGCCATCCCCGATCTGCTGAAGATCGAAACCGCCGCCGCGCGACTGCACGTGCTGATCGACGAGGTCCGGACGCGCGTGCCGATCGGATTTCGCCATGGTGGACACGCTGGCGGCGCGGCGAGGCCGCGCGCGGGTGGACTGGACGCGACGTCGGCGGCCTGGATGGCGATGGGCCGCCCCGTGCCCTCCGGGACGGTGCACGGGTCGCTGCTCGTCGTGGATGATGTCGAGGAGAACCGCGAGGCGCTCGGCCGCATGCTCGAGCGCCTCGGACACACCGTGACACAGGCCGACGGCGGTCGCCTCGCGCTCGAGCTGCTGGAGCGGACGAACGTCGACCTGGTGTTGCTCGACATCATGATGCCCGATGTGGACGGGTATCAGGTGCTGGAGCGCCGCCGCGGCGTTCCGCGGTTGCGCGACATCCCGTTCATCATGATCTCGGCGCTCGATGAGCTGGAGAGCGTGGTCCGCTGCATCGAGATGGGCGCCGAGGACTACCTCGCCAAGCCGTTCGAGCCGGTGCTGCTGAAAGCGAGGGTCGGCGCCTGCCTCGAGAAGAAGCGGCTGCGCGACGCCGAGGTGGAGTACCTCCGGCAGGTGGAGCGCGTGATCGACGCGGCGACGGCCGTCGAGGCGGGACGCTACGAGCCCGGGTCGCTCGCCGCCGTGGCGAGGCGGGGAGACGAGCTCGGTCGGCTCGCGCGCGTGTTCGATGCCATGGTCGCCGGAGTCCGGGCCCGCGAGGAGCGGCTGCGGGCGCAGGTGCGTGATCTCGGGCGGGAGATCTGCCAGGCGCTGCATAGCGATCGCGAAGGGCAACCGACGCCGGCCCCCGGCGAGGGGGACGCGGCGGCCACTCCCGCCGGCGCTCCCTCCCCCGGCGATCTCCCCACCGGAGAGCTCTTCGCGGAGCGATTCGAGATCCTGGAAGTCGTCGGCAGCGGCGGGATGGGCACCGTGTACAGGGCGCGCGACCGCGAGCTCGGCGAGGACATCGCGATCAAGGTCATCCGCCCGCGCCTCCTCGCGGCCGACGACACGCTCGGGGAGCGCTTCACGACCGAGATCCGGCTCGCGCGGCGCATCTCGCACGAGAACGTCGTGCGCACGCACGATCTGGGCGAGTGGGAAGGCGTGTCGTTCGTCACGATGGAGTACGTGGAGGGGATCACCCTGCGCCAGCTCATCGACGCGCGCGGGCGCGTCGGGGTGTCCGCCACCCTGGCCGTCGCCCGGCAGCTCGCCAGCGCGCTCGACGCCGCGCACGCGCACGGCGTGATCCACCGCGACATCAAGCCGGCGAACCTCCTGCTGGACGGAGCGGGGGTGCTCAAGGTGATGGACTTCGGCATCGCGCGCCTCGCGGAGCGCTCGAGCGCGATCACGCAGGTGGGGATCGTGCTCGGCACCCCTGACTACATGCCGCCCGAGCAGCTCCTGGCGGAGACGGTGGATGCACGCAGCGATCTGTACGCCACGGGCGTCGTCCTGTACGAGTGCCTGACGGGGCGTCTCCCGTTCGTGGCCAGGTCGCCCGTCACCCTGATCGCGAAGCTCCTCCACGAGCAGCCGCCTCCGCCCGCCGCGCTCAACGCCGAGGTGCCGCCCGCGCTGTCCGCGCTCGTGCTCCGGCTGCTGGCGAAGGATCCTGGCGACAGGCCCGGAAGCGCGAGGGAGCTGGGGGAGCTGCTGTCGCGGATCGCGTGACGCAACCCTCCCCGCGCCGGGTGTGTCGTAGATGGCCGAGCGGAGATCATCCCCCACTCGCATCCATCGACATGAGCACCTCGCGCATCGCCGCCACCCTGACCGCACTCACCATCGTCGCCGCTCCCCGTGTGCCGGCACAGCCGGCGCGCGTCGTGGAGCGCGCCCCGGCCGCGGCGCCGGTCGTGATCCCCCTCCATCGCCACGCGGGGCACCTGCGGACGATCCGCGTGCGCGTCGGCGGCGATTCCGCCGATTACCTGTTCGACACCGGCGGCGGCACGACCGTCATCTCGCCGCGCGACTCGGCGGCGCTCGGGTGCGTGCCCGGGGGGAGAAGCTTCGGCGTGCGCCTCACCGGAGAGGTGCTCTCCGGCCGCACGTGCGCCAACGTGACACTCGGCGTCGGGCCGCTCGACGTGACGGAAGATGCGGGGGTGATGGAGCTCGGCCGGATCCTCGGTCCGCGCGCGCCGGCCGTGCGCGGGCTCATCTCGCTCGCCTCGTTCCGCGGGCGCCTGCTGACCGTCGACCTGGCGCACGACGTCCTCGTGCTCGAGACGCCGGCGAGCCTCGCGGCGCGCGTGCGCTCCATGACGCCGGTGGACGTCCGCCTCGCGACCGGAGCCGCGGGAGGAGAGCTCGACGCGTTCGTCGGCGTGCGCGCTCCTGGCGGCGCCGAGCTGTGGCTCGAGTGGGACTCGGAGAACGGCGCGTCCACCCTGCTCGCGCCGTACGCGGCGGCGATGCTCGGGGGCGACAGCACGGCGCGACGAGCCGACCTGCGCCTGCCGCTCGCCAGCGGGGTGGATGCCACCGTCCCGGTGATGATCAAGGCGAACATGATCCACGACGGCGTGCTCAGCGCCGGGCTCATCGAGCGTGCCGTCTGGACGCTCGATCTGGAGCACGGCCGGATGTGGGTCGGGGCGGTGGCTCCCATCCTGGAGCTCCCCGCGACGACCGGCGGCGGCGTGCCGCCGACGACCGATCCCGCCGGGATCTACGAGACCACCGCGATGGTGGGGGGTCACCCGCAGCACGCGATCCTGGAGATCACGCGCGCCGGGAGCACGCTGACCGGCCGGCTGCGGGCGGTGGGCGAGGACGACGCGGTGGAGGTGCGCGACATCACCATGCGCAGCGACGAGCTGTCGTATCGTGTCATGATCCCCTCCCCCGTTCCCATCCACCTGACGTTCGCGGGGGTGGAGGGGGAAGGAACGTGGGGGGACGGCGGTGTGTCGCGCGGGGGCCGGGTGCGTGCGGTGAAGCGGATGTGACGAGGCGCCGCTGCGCGCCGGTCTCCACGTCACCCCGCCGCGGCTCTCGACGACCTTTCCGCGTCACTCGGTGCATCGAGCGCCCGCCGCACCACGTCCGCCAGCCGCTCGAACGTGAACGGCTTCTCGAGGAACGTCGACCCCGGCTGCGCCATCCCGCGGCGGAGGATCTCGTCGTCGGTGTAGCCGGACATGTACACGGCGCGGAGCTCCGGACGATGGACGGCGAGCCGCTCCACCAGCGCGCGGCCGCTGAGCTCCGGCATCACGACGTCGGTCAGCACGAGGTCGATGCGCTCCGCCGGCGACGTGGCCAGCGCGAGCGCGTCGCGGCCGTTCGCCGCCTCGCGGACGGTGTAGCCCTGTCGCTCGAGCTGCCGTCGGATGGCGGAGCGCACGCTCTCATCGTCCTCGACGAGCAGGATCGTCTCCGTCCCGCGCGGCGGCACCATGGCCGATGATGCCGTGGTGCCGGCATCCGGCGCCCATGCGACGCGTGGCAGGAGCACCGTGAAGCGGCTCCCCCTGCCGGGCGTGCTTTCGGCGTGCACGTAGCCGCCGCTCTGCCGCACGATGCCGTACACGGTCGCCAGGCCGAGCCCCGTCCCCTTCCCCGTCCCCTTCGTCGTGTAGAAGGGCTCGAACACCTTCGGTAGCGCGTCCGCCTCGATGCCGACGCCGCTGTCCTCGACCACGAGTGCCGCGTACGCTCCGCCGACGATCCCCGGGCGTTCCGGCACGCTCTCCTCGTCGACGCTCACCGCCTCCGTCCGGAGCCGGAGCGTCCCGCCCTCGGGCATCGCATCGCGGGCGTTGACGGCGAGATTCACGAGCACCTGCTCGAGCTGCCCCGGATCCGCGAGCACGCTCAACTCGGCAGAGGCGAGCTCCGTTTCCACGTGGATGTCCTCGCCGATCAGGCGCCGCAGCATCCCCGTGAGGCTCGACACCGTCGCGTTCAGGTCGAGCCGCCGCGGCTTGAGCACCTGCTGCCGGCTGAAGGCGAGCAGCTGCCGCGTGAGCACCGCCGCGCGATCCGCGGCCTTGCACACCTCGGCCAGGTCGGCGCGCGCCGGCGCGTGCTCGGGGAGCTGTTCCATGGCGAAGCCGCTGAAGCTCCGGATGACGGTGAGCAGGTTGTTGAAGTCGTGCGCCACCCCGCCGGCGAGGCGGCCCACGGCCTCCATCTTCTGTGCCTGACGGAGCTGCTGCTCGAGCGCGCGCGTGGCGGTGAGGTCCTTGGCGATCCCGAACACCCCGACCACACGCCCGCCGATGATGATCGGCAGCCCCGTCACGCCCAGCTCCACGCGGTGCCCCGACCGGTGGTGGATCGCGACCTGATTGTACGTGGCGGTGCCGCCCACCGTGGTGCGGAAGACGGCGGTGGCGGTGTCGACGTCCTCGGGGACGACGAAGGGCACGAACGACCGGCCGAGCAGCTCGTCCGGGGGATAGCCCGTGACGAGCTCGCACGCCGGGTTCGCGCTCACGAAGCGCCCCTCGGTGTCGAGGGAGAAGACGGCGTCCGGATTGTGGTCGAAGAGCGAGCGGTAGCGCTGCTCGCTCTCCTCGAGCCGCCGCGCCGCGCGATGCGGCTCCGTCACATCGATGACCAGCCCGTCGGAGACGATGCTCCCATCCGACAGGCGCTGGTCGCGCGCGGCGATCTGGATGAACCGCTCCTCGCCCGACCGGAGCACCACGCGCCCCTCCCACCGGAAGGAGCCGAGCGCATCCGCCGCCTCGCGCGCGAGCGTCAGCATCTGCGGGCGATCCTCGGGGTGGACGAGGTCGAGCAGCGCGGCGGGATCGCGCAGCGCCGCCTCGGGAGCGACGCCGAACATCGTCCGCGCGCCCTCGCTCACGAAGGTGAACCTCGTCGTCCCGTCCGGCCGGTACGCGTACTGATAGACCATCCCCGGCACGTTGGCCGCGACGTGCGCGAAGCGCGTCTCGCTCTCCCGCAGCGCCGCCTCCGCGCGCTTGCGCTCGGAGAGATCCTCGATCACGCCGATGAGGCGCGGCGGCGCGCCGCCGTGGTCGCGAATCACGGACACGGTGGCCCGCACCCAGACCGCGCTGCCGTCCTTCCGCATGTAGCGCTTCTCCAGCGTCTCCGAGCGCAGCTCGCCCGCGAGCAGGCGCGCGAGACTCTCTCTCTGCATCGGCCGGTCGTCCGGATGGGTGATGCCGATGCTCGTGCGCTCGCGGAGCTCCGCCTCGGTGTAGCCGAGGATCTCGCAGAAGGCGGGATTCGCCTGGAGGAAGTGGCCATCGGCGTCGGTGACGCCGATCCCGACCGCCGCCCGCTCGTAGAGCGCGCGGAAGCGCGTCTCGCTCTCGCGAAGCGCGGCCTCGGCGCGCCGCCGCTCGGAGATGTCCTGGAACTGGGCGATGAAGTACAGCGGCGCCCCGCGCTCATCGCGCACGACCGAGGCGCTCATCGACACCCACATCACCTCGCCCCCCTTCCGGATCAGGCGCTTCTCCATCTCGCAGCGGTCGATCTCACCGGCGAGCGCCCGGCGCGTGATCTCCAGGTTCGCGGGCAGATCGTCCGGGTGGGTGAGCGACGGGAACGGGCGGCCGATCAGCTCGGCTTCCGTGTAGCCCAGCATGTCGCAGAGGGCGCGGTTGACCCGCATCCAGCTGCCGGTGTCGGGGCAGGTGAGCGCCATCCCGATGGCCGCGTAATCGAAGGCGCCGCGGAAGCGCGCCTCGCTCTCCCGCAGCGCCTCCTCGGCGCTGCGGTGCTCGGTGCGGAGATCGGGGTACCGCGCCGTGCCGGGAATGTGATCCCCGATGAGGCGGTACAATCTGGCGAGTGCGTCAGTGACGCGTTGCTTGCGAGACGATGGCATCTCGGCTCCAGCAAGCCACCTGGAAGTATATGTATCTCTTGATGGCCACTCCGCCCACCACGCGCAAGAGCCACTCCCCGGCCGCATCGTGACCGCGGCCGAGGAGAATGGCGCTACCATCCAGCGTGGTCAGCCGTCACGAGATCGGCGCAACCTGGTACTGCTCGAGCTTGCCGTCGGGGGTCTCGTACGTCCACACGCGCAGCGCGCGGTCCGCGAAGACGGCGCGGTAGGACCGCATGGTCATGCCGCCGCGCGAGCGCGTGGCGGTGAGGACGAAGCTGCGCAGGTCGCCGAGCGGCGCGAGCGATGCGGCGAAGTCCTTCAGCGCCTCGGGAGTGAAGTAGTCGCTGGCGTCCGGCGTGAGCTGCGAGCGGTCGATGGTGCCGGCGCGCAGCGCCTCGAGGATCGCGCGGGCCTTCGCCGTGCGGTCGGCGCCGACGGCGTCTTCCGTGGTGAAGAGCACGTGCCCGATCGCGCTGGCGATCGCGCTCGCCGCCGGGGCGGCATCCTGGTTGGTCAGGACGACGACGGCGACGCTGTCATCGGGGAAGACCATGTTCTCCGACACGAAGCCCGAGACCTCCCCCGAGTGCTCGACGAGGAAGTGGCCGCCGGCCATCGACACGTCGACGCCGAGGCCGTAGCCCGTGCCGGCGCCGTTCGCGAGCCGCACCTCGCGCTCCATCTCGTGCCACGAGCTCGGGCGCAGCAGCCCGTGGTGGATCATCGTGCTGTCCCAGCGCGCGAGGTCCGTCGCCGTCATCGCCAGCTCCCCCGCCGCCCACATCCACCCCGATCCCGTGTCGGGCGCCGGGTGCAGCGGCCCGAGGGCGTAGCGGATGTAGCCCGTCGCGTCGGCCGCGCGCGGGTTGGCGTCGAAGTCCTTCGCGCTCGTCAGGCGGGGCGGCTCGAGGATCCGCGTCTGCACGAACTTCCAGAACGGCATCCCGCTCGCCTTCTCGATCACCATGCCGGCGAGCGTGTAGTTCGTGTTGCTGTACTGCCAGCGCGTGCCGGGGGCGAAGTCGAGCGGCTGCTTCCCCCACCTGTCGGCGATCTGCCGCGGCGTGACGCTCTGCTTCATGGGCGTCATCAGGTAGTCCTGCGGCCAGAAGTCCTGGTAGCCGGAGGTGTGCGACAGGAGCTCGCGAATGGTGACCTGGTTCCCCTGCGTGAGCCCGGGGATGTATTTACCCACCGGATCGTCGAGCGAGAGCTTCCCCTGCTCCGCGAGGAGCAGGATCGCCGCGGCGGTGAACTGCTTGCTCACCGAGCCGATGCCGTAGCGCATGGCCGGAGTGGCCGCCGTCCCCTGCTCGAGGTTCGCCTTGCCATAGGCGTTGGCGTACACCACCTGCCCGTGCCGGACGACCGCGACGCTGGCGCTGGGGACGCCGGTGGACGCGAGCACCGCGGTGGAGATGGAGTCCACCGTGTGGGCGAGCGAGGAGTCGGGCGCGGATGCGGGCGCCTGCGCGTGGAGCGGAAGGGCGAGCAGGCCGCAGGCGAGCGCCGCGGCGAGCGTGGTGTGGAGTCTGGGCATGATCTGGTGGGCGGTTCGGAAGGAAGGTCGCACCACCAAAGTTGGGGTCGCCGAGGGGAACGTGCCAGTGGGCGAGGGGCTCGGGACTCGGGACTCGCGGGGTGAGGGGTGCGGGGCGGGCGCGGAACGAGCTCTCAGCGGGGGCGCGAGGGCGCGGGAACGGCTCCTCCATTGAGCGACCGCAGCTCGGCAGCGAAGGACTCGGCGGTGGCGCGGTCTCCGGCGGCCGATGCGGCGCGCCTCGCGCCATCCAGCGCGCGCCAACGCCGCGGCTCCCTGGCCAGCGTGCGACGGTACTCCACCAGCGCCTCGCGGGGGCGATGCAGCTCGAGCAGCATGTCGCCGAGCAGCTCGCGCGCCGGGGCGAGGGGGCCGGGGGACACGGCGGACTTCTCCGTCGCATCCTCGCGCCGCGCCGCCTCGCGCATGTGCGCGAGCGCGTCCGCGCGGTGCCCCTCGGCGAGCTCCAGCCAGGCCAGCGCGCCGAGCCGCGAGATCGCGACCTGCTCCGCCCAGTAGCTCTCGCCACTCTGTGCGAGTCGCCGGTGGATCGCCGCCAGGGTGTCGATGTCGCGGCGCGCCGCCGCGCGCCGTTTCAGATGGGCCGAGCCCAGCGCGCGAACGAAGTACGTCATCGCGTCGGCGTAGGGGAACGGGCTCCGGGTCGGCACCAGCGATGCCGCCTCCGTCCAGGCGCGCCGCTCGAGCGCGTAGCGCGCGGGGATCGCGGCGAGCGCGAACACGCCCGCGGAGCCAGGGGCGGCGCCCGTCACCGCGCCGGGGTCGAAGCGCGCCGCGAGCGCTGGAAGCGCATCGACCACCGCCCGCGCCGCGGAATCGCGTCGCAGCTGAAGGTACGCGTACACCAGGTAGTCCGACGCGTGCAGCACCTCGGCGATCGACGAGTCGCGGAGCGCCGCGGCCGCCGAGCGCTCGTTGGCGCGGATCGACTCCTCCCACATCCCCAGGCGCGTGAACGTGTGCGACGGCATGTGCAGCGCGTGCGGCGCGCCGGGGGCGATGTCGGCGTAGCGGAGCGCGGCGGCGCGCGCGCGGGGGGCGAGCGCGGGCACATCGTACGCGTGGATGATGTAGTGCGCGAGGCCGGGGTGGTCCGGCTGCGCGGCCCAGAGCGGCTCCAGGATCGCGCCGGCCCGGCGCTGATCGGCGTACGTCTTGTCCGTCGGCGGCGCCGCGGCGACGAGCGAGATCGCGTAGAAGATCTTCGCCTCCGTGTCCGCGGGCTGCCGCGCGACGAGGTCGGCCATCGCGCGGGCGTACGCGTCGACGCGCGCCTGCTGGGAGACGTGCTCCGGATCGCCATACAGCTTCGCCACCGCGCCGATGTAGCCGCGCTCGCGCTCCGTCGCCGCGCGCGCGAGGCGTGAGCCGGCGTCGCTGGCCTGTCGTCCCTTCGCGAGCAGCGGCGCCGGGCGAGCGGCGGGGCTCATCGGGTTCGTCCAGTACGCGAGCGCGATCCCCCACCAGGCCATCGCGCACGTCGAGTCCGAGGCGAGCACGCTCTGGAAGGCGCGGATGGCGGCGCCGAACTCGAACGAGTGGAGGAGCGCCACCGCGCGATCCATCCGCGATGTCACCGCCGGGTGACACGACGTGACGAAGTGCACCGTGCCGAGGGAGTCGTGCACGCCGGCGGGGTGATGCTCCTGCGCCGGGAGGGGAGATGCGAGCACGGCGGCGACGAGGATCGCGAGAGCGATAGCGCGGGCGATGGCGGGCATGAGTCGCCTCCTTCGGAAGCGGCATCATGTGATGTTCGGCTCGCACCGTCCAGCGCGGCGCCGCGGCCTCCGCTTGGATGCGGCGGCGAAGCGCAGAGCCTGCCCGGTGCGAGGTGAAGGTGTGGCGACGACGACGAGCGCGGCCGCCACCACCGCGCACAACCGACGCAGCCCGGCATCGCCCACCGCGATGCGACCTACTATGTTGTGGCGAGTCAGCCGATCGGAGCTGCGCATGCCGACGTCCGACCTCCTCCCCCGACTACAGGCCGCCGTCGGCGATGCCTACGTGGTCGAGCGCGAGCTGGCACCCGGGGGGATGAGCCGGCTCGTCCTCGCCACCGAGCGCGCGCTGGACCGGCAGGTGGTCATCAAGCTGCTCCCCCCCGAGCTCGCCAACGAGAACACCGCGCAGCGCTTCCAGCGCGAGATGCTCATCACGGCGAGCCTCCAGCACACGCACATCCTCCCCGTGCTCTCGGCCGGCGTGCAGGGAGAGCTGCTGTACTACGTCACCCCCTTCGTCGCCGGCGAGACGCTGCGGCACCGGCTGGCGAGCGGTGGAGCGCTCGCCATCGACGAGACCGTGCGCCTCCTGCGCCAGGTGGCGGATGCGCTCGCGTTCGCGCACGAGCGTGGCGTGGTGCACCGCGACCTCAAGCCCGAGAACATCCTGCTCCAGCACGGACACGCGATCCTCGCCGACTTCGGCATCGCGCGCGCGCTGGAGCGGGCGACCCGCGTCGCCACGGACGAGCGCCTCACCGCCACGGGGCTGGGGCTCGGCACACCGGGGTACATGGCGCCGGAGCAGCTCGCCGCCGAGCCCGATGTGGACGCGCGCGCCGACATCTACGCGGTGGGCGCGATCGCGTACGAGATGCTGGCGGGACACCCGCCCTTTCCCGGCCGCTCTCCCGCGCTGCTCCTCGTCGCCCACCTCACGGAAGCGCCGGAGCCAGTCACCACGTGCCGCGCCGACGTACCGGCTCGGCTCGCGCTGCTCGTGATGCGCTGCCTCGAGAAGGATCCCGCGAGCCGGTGGCAGACCGCAGCGGAGCTGATGGGCGAGCTGGAGGAGCGCGTTCTGCTCGCGGACGCGCTCAGCCGCGCGCCGAGCGATGCCGAACGCCCCCCGGCCATCGCCGAGCCGGCGGGTACGCCCACCGTGGCCGACCCGCTGCGAGCGGGTCTCCAGGCGTTCGAGCGATGCGAGTGGAGCGAGGCGTACGCCGCGCTCGCAAACGCGAACACCCGTGGCGAGCTCTCACCGCCGCACCTCGAGCGTCTCGCCGAGGCCGCGTGGTGGGTGGGGCGCGGCGACGATTGCATCACCACGCGGGAGCTGGCGTACGAGAGATACCTCGAGAGCGGGGATCCGCGTCGCGCGGCGGCCGTCGCCCTCGCCGTAGCCGAGGATCACTTCCACAAGCTCGCGCGCTCCGTGGCGCAGGCGTGGCTCCAGCGTGCCGAGCGCCACCTGCGCGAGCTGCCCGAGTCCATAGAGCATGGATGGCTCGCGCGCACCAACGCGATGCTCGCCTTCGAGGATGGGCGGGACCTCGGCCGCGCCGGCGCGCTGGCGGAGGAGGCGTTCGAGATCGCCCGCCGCATGAACGATCGCGACCTCCAGACGCTGGCGCTCCAGGACCGCGGTCGCATTCTCGTTGCGCAGGGGCGGCTGGCCGAGGGGATGGCGCTCATCGATGAGGCGATGGTCGCGGCGACGAGCGGGCAGCTCGGCCCGCGCACCACTGGCCGCACCTACTGCAACATGATGAGCACGTGCGGGAAGCTGGCCGACTACCGGCGTGCGGGGGAGTGGAGCGAGGAGGCGCGCCGTTGGAGCACGCGTCACACCGAGTCCGGCTTCCCCGGCATCTGCCGCGTGCATCGCGCCGAGCTGTTGCGACTGCGCGGCGCGTGGCCCGAGGCCGAGCTGGAAGCGCGCCGCGCCTCGACGGAGCTCGAGCACTTTCTCGACGACATCGCCGCCGAGGCCTACTACGAGCTCGGCGAGATCCGCCTGCGCATGGGCGATCTGGAAGCGGCCGATGCCCTGTTCCGCCGCGCCCACGGGCTCGGGCGCGATCCCCTCCCCGGTCTCGCCCTGCTGCGTCTCGCGCAGGACCGCATCGAGAGCGCGCGAGCGCTGCTCGAGCGCGCGCTCTCCGACTCCGTGCTCACCCCCCTCGACCGCACACGCCTTCTCCCCGCGCGGGCAGAGGTCGCATTGGCTGCCGGCGCGCTCGAGACCGCGCGCGCTGCGGCCGAGGAGCTCGGGACCATCGCGACCGTGTACGCGACGCCTGCCCTTGCCGCCGGAGCGGCGTTCGCGCGCGGGCTGATGGAGCTCGGGGAGGGAATCCCGCCGACGCCGCCGCCAGTCTGCGCCGCGCGTGGAAGCTGTGGAAGGAGAGCGATCTGCCGTACGAGGCCGCGCGTGCGCGAGTGTATCTCGGACAGGCGTACCTCGCTCTGGGCAATGGGGAGGATGCGGAGCTCGAGCTCCAGGCGGCGGCGGCGACCTTCGCGCGCCTCGG
>DASTSH010000015.1:0-3974 GCA_035760785.1 Gemmatimonadaceae bacterium
CCCTCTCTCGCTCGTGGAGCGCCGCTACCGCGCGCGCTCCACGAGCGCCCGCACTTTCTCGCGGTAGCTCCGCCCCGAGGTGAGCTTCGTCCCGTCGTGCAGGATGAGGACGTAGTCGCCCTGGAACCAGGGCTGCATCTCGCGGATGCGCTCCACGTTCACGATCACCGAGCGGTGGATGCGCAGGAAGGTGTTCGGCGAGAGGCGCTGCTCGAGGCGCGAGAGGGTGTCGCGGTGCAGGTAGCGCTTGGGCCCCACGTGCAGCCGCACGTGGTCGTCGTCGGCCTCCAGCCAGTCGATCTGGTCGGTGCGGAGGAAGATGATCCGCCCGTCGGTGCGGATGGCGATCCGGTCGAGGTAGCGCCGCTCGGCGGCGATGGCCTCGAGGAGGCGGCCGAGCGGGACACGCAGCTCGCTCGCGCGCGCGGCACGGATGACCTCCTTCGCGCGCTCCACGGCGGCGCGGAAGCGGGTGCGGTTCACCGGCTTCATCACGTAGTCGAGGGCCTGCGCCTCGAACGCCTTGAGCGCGTACTCGTCGTACGCGGTGACGAAGATGACGGTGGGCATCTCGTCCACCCCCACCTGCCGCACGACCTCGAAGCCGTCGAGCTCCGGCATCTGGACATCGAGCAGGACGAGGTCCGGCGTCTCCTCGCGGATGGCGGCGACGGCGTCGCGCCCGTTGCCGTGCTCCCCCACGATCTCGATCTCCTGGTCGGACGAGAGGAGATTGCGCAGGTGCGCGCGCGCCAGCGGCTCGTCGTCCACGATGAGCACTCGGATGGCTGTCGTCATGAGGCGCACTCCCACCCCTCGGCCGCCTCGATGGCCGGCCGGAAGGGGATCTCGATGAGAACGGTGAAGCCGCCCGAGCGGCCGGCGCCGAGCTCGAAGCGGTGGTGCTCGCCGTAGAGCTGCTGGAGCCGCGCCCCGGTGTTGGCGAGGCCGATCCCCTCGCCCCGCTCGATGTCCGCCTCGGCGCGGAGCCCGACGCCGTCGTCGGCGACGCTGAGCGTGAGCATGCCATCGCGGCGCCCGGCGCGCACCTCGATGTGGCCCGGGGCCGCGCGCGGCGCGATGCCGTGCCGGATGGCGTTCTCCACCAGCGGCTGGAGGATGAGGTTCGGCACGAGCGCGTGCCGAGCCTCCGGTGCCACGCACACGCTGACCTCGAGCCGGTCGGCGAAGCGGATCTGCTGGATCTCCACGTAGTGCTCCAGGATCTCCAGCTCGCGCGCCAGCGGCACTTCCTGCTCGCCGGCGGTGCGCAGCGACAGCCGCAGCAGCTCGCTGAGCCCCGACACCATCCGCTCCGCGCCCTGCGGGTCGGTGTCGATGAGCGCCGTGATGGTGTTGAGCGTGTTGAAGAGGAAGTGCGGGTGTAGCTGCAGCTTGAGGCTCTGGAGCTGCGCCTCGGCGAGGCGGGTGGCGAGCTCCTCCTGGTCGCGCGAGAGGCGGGAGAAGGTCGTCGCCAGCCGCTCGTGCCAGGCGGTGGCGTAGGTGGCGATGCCGCCCGCGACGCCGAGCAGGAGGAGCTTCGCCATCTCGTCGAGCGGCGAGATGCTCGGCGTCGCGCTCGCGGACACCGGGCTGGCGGCGAGCGTGAGGCGCCCCGTCGCCGCGAAGAGGAGCACGAGCGCCGTGTACTCCGCCACCGCCAGCGTGGAGACCGCCGCCGCCTTGCGCGCCGAGGAGGTGACCGGGCGCGCGGCGAGGATCACGAGATAGACGAGGAAGATGGGCGTCTTGAGCGCGAGCACCGGCGACTGCGCCATCCCGTAGCCGCCGATGATCGCCGTCACCGCCGTGATGTCCACCACCGGGTTCACCGTGGCGAGCCAGGACGGGAGCCGGCGGGCGCGGTAGAACAGCAGGAACTGGGCAATGGTCCACGAGAGCGTGGGCGCGAGCACCACCACGTTCACGCGGTTGAGCGCCGGCGTGAGGCTCGGCGCGTACACGAGCGCGGCGATGGCGAGGAGGAGGAGCACCACCGCGCGCACGGCGTTCAGCCGACGCTCGGCGCGCTCGCGCTGCTCGCCGAGCAGCTGCAGCGCCATCTCGTCGAGCGGCTCGCGCGCGTTCGGCTGCTGCTCCGCGGTCCCCGTCTGCATGCCCCGCCTCGTACGCTCGTCGCCGTGGGAGCGGGCCCCGGGCCGGGGCTCCGCTCTCCTATCGTATGGGGCGGGCGCGGCACGCGATAGAGTCATGCGGGGGGCACCCGAACCTCGACGCGGATGCGCACGAGATCTCCGATGATGAGCGGCCTGATGTCGGCGGGGCCGAGCGCGCGCGCGGGGCGCCCGACCCCGAAGCGGGAGCGCGAGACCGCCATCTCCCCCACGAGCAGCCACGCGTCGCCGGCGCCCTCGCCCGGCAGCGCGACGCGGCGCGACGAGCACGCCAGCTCCGCCTCGCCCGTGATCCCGCGCAGCGTGAGCGAGCCGCGAACCATCAGCCGCGGCTCCCCGCACGCGAGGCTGCGGCTGCGGAAGGAGATGACCGGGTACGCCGCGGCGTCGAGGTAGCTCCACCCGCGCAGATGGTGGTCGCGCATCGCGATGCCGGTGCGGATGCTCGCGGCGCTGATGGTGGCCTCCAGCGAGGAGCGGCGTGGCTCATCGGCGGCCCACCTCGCGCGGCCGTCGAACTCGGTGAACTCTCCGCGCACCGTGAGCAGTCCGCAGAGCCGCGCCGAGAAGGTGATGCGCGCGTTCCCGGGGTGCACGCGCAGCTCGGGGAGCCGCGCCGGACCGTGCCACGCCGGTGCCTCCACGGCTGGCGCGGCGGATTCCGCCGTCCATCCCACCGACTCCTCCGCTCGCTCAGTGGACGCGTACCGTGCCGCTCATCCCCGGGTGTATCGTGCACTGGTAGGGGAAGGTGCCGGCCTGGTTGAAGGTGCGCGACACGGAGCCGCTGCTCGTGTTGCCGATGTCCGACGGGGCGCCGGCCGTCTCGAAGGTGACGTTGTGCGTGATCTGGAAGGTCCAGGTCACCGTGCCACCGACGGCGATGTCCACGGCGGAGGGACTGAAGGCGAGCCCGCTCGTCGCAGTGACGGCGGCGCTGTTCGAGAAGCCACCGGCGGCGACGGTGAGGTCGATCGTGCCCGTGGCAGAGCCCGCTTTCGCCGTCACGCGCGCCGTGCCATCGCCGACGGCCGTGGCGGTGACCGAGCGGCCGGTGGTGGCGCTGAGGCTCACGACCTGCGCGTTGGCCGTGCTCCAGGTCACGGTCTCGTTGGGCAGCTCGTTGTTCGAACCATCGCGGACCGTCGCCGTGAGCACGCGCGTCTCGCCGATCGTCGTCAGAGGCCCGGTCGCGGCGCCCGCCACGGTGACGCTGGCGGGGACCGGTCCCGGCCCCGAGCCGTTGTCGCTGGACCCGCCGCACCCGCAGAGGATGAGGCCGGCGATCGGTAGCATGGTGGAGACTCGCATGTCGCTCCTCCGAGTGGGATACGTGCGCTGAATCACGAGGGTGCGCACCGCGCAATGGGGCACGGCGCACACTACCCGTCTCCGGCGCGCCCACATAACAGCGGTGCGGCGAACACCTCCTCCCCGGCGGCGAGCGTACATCCGGACGCGGCGAGCGTGCTCGGCGTCGTCCGGACTCATCCCCGCGACCTCGAGCGCACGCGCTCGGCTGAAACCCGGCGCCACACCGCCACCGTAGGTATCGCAGCATCCCGAGCGACGGTGTGACCACGGTTCCAGGGTGGGGGTCGCTCCGGATGTGAGGCAACCATTTCGACCGTCGCGCCATCCAATCAGCTGTCGCAGGGCTCAGTCATGCAGCGCCGCTTCAGCATCGCCGAGGTCCGTATGATGTCCCTTCGCCGATCCACTCCCCTCCTCGTATCCGCGCTCGCGCTCGCCGCGGGGCTCACCGGCGCGGCCGTGCGGCCGCTGCTCGCACACCACGTGGTGGTCGTGGAGGGGTCGCTGGTGTACGAGGAGAACGGC
>DASTSH010000016.1:0-10293 GCA_035760785.1 Gemmatimonadaceae bacterium
GATGGACGCGGTGCCGTGGTGCTCCGGGATGAACGACGCGATCGCGCGGGGGATGTGGTATTCGGCGGCGAGCTCCATCCCTTCGCGCACGTGGTTGCGGATGATGGACGCGCTCGTGCCCGGCTTCAGCTTGTCGTGCGGGTTGCGGCCGCCGGCCTGATTCTCCACGAAATACTGCGGCTTCTTCAGCTTGCCGATGTCGTGGTAGTACGTCCCCACGCGCGCGAGCAGACCGTTCGCGCCGATCGCCGTGCACGCGGCCTCCACCAGGTTCGCCATGGCGATGGTGTGCGCGTACGTGCCCGGCGCCTCCAAGCTGAGCCGGCGCAGCAACGGCCGGTTCAGGTCGGAGTACTCGATGAGGGTGAGATGCGTGGTGATGCCGGTGAACTTCTCGGCCAGCGGCACGAGGAACATCGCGAACACCACCGAGACGATGGCGTTGGCCACTCCCAGCCCCGCGCTGGTGGCGATGTCCGACGTGTGCCACCCCAGGGTGAGGCCGATCGCCAGCGCCGCGAACAGGTACGCGACGCCGATGGTGATCACGTACTGGTACGACTGCTCGCGGCGCAGGATCACGCGGACGCTCAGCGCCGCCGCCGCGCCGCCCACCAGATTGATGAACAGGGCGTTCGTGCCGCGATAGACGCTCTGTCCCCCCACGAGCACGGCGAGGATCATCGCCGCGATCATGCTGATGCGCGGGTCGAACAGCACGCTGAGGATGATCGCCGCCAGTGCCACGGGCACCAGCTCCGGGTGCACCGGCGTCCATTGCGCCGCCGCCGCGGCGACCACGAGCACGAGCAGGTAGATGATCGCGAACAGCGTGAGCGACCGGAACGCGCGATAGACCTGCGGGCGGAACAGCACGATCGCGATGCCGAGGATCGCGAGCACGAGCGCGTTGTACGCGATGCTGCCCAGCACGCGACCCACCGCGCGCTGGCCGCTCGCCCGCCCCTGCATGGCATCGTGCAGCGCCCGCATCTTCTCGAACTCGGGGCGCCCCACCACCTCGTGCTCGCCCACGATCTTCTCGCCGGCCCGCACCTGGTAGCGGTTCACGTCCACGGACGCGCGCAGCTCCTGGCGGCGCCGCTCGGTGGCCACGTGGTCGAGGGTGACCGTGGGGTGGAAGAAGGCGCTCAGCAGCTTGAGGTACAGCCCGTCCGCCACCGACGAGTTGGGGTCGGGTTGGAAGTGCCGCGCCCGGCCGAGAAGCGAGCCGAAGGTGAGGAGGCTGTCCACGAGCATGCTGCGCTCCTCGCCGCCGCGCTGGAGGATCACCTCCCCACGAAGGTCCTCGATCGCGCTGCCCGAGACGATCCCCTGCGACAGCCAGCGGCCGAACACCCGGTGCAGCGCGTCCTCCATGGCGCGCCGGCGCGGGGCGGAGGCGAGATAGTCGGCCTCCCCCGCCGAGAGCGAGACGCCCTGCGATCCCGCCGCGTTCTGGATGGCGATCCGCTGCGCCTCGGCCAGGCTGTCCCGCCGCACCGCCGCCGCGCGCGCGTCGCCCTTCGACGCGCCGCGCTGCGCGGACGTCGTGGGGGCGGCCGCCGCCACGGTGTCGCTGAAGGCGGTGAGCTGCCGCTGCGCCGAGTCCAGCGCGGCGGGCACGAACACGAACATCGGCTTCGCCGAGCGGGCGAGCTCGTCACGCTCCTTCGCCAGCTCGGCATCCGACTTCGGGACATCGAACGCGAACGGCGCGATCACGTTCGCCGTGGCCACCGACCCCACCTCGAAGATGGGCGAGTCCACCGCCGGCGCGTTCGGGAACAGCATGTACGTCACGACGGCGAGCGCCAGCAGCAGCCCGATGCGCGCGCCGTGATACGCGAGGCGGTCGCGCCCCGAGGGCGGCGCGTCGTCGGCCGGACGGTCGAGCGGTTGCCGCGCGCCCATGCGCTACTCGGCCCCCGAGTCCCGCGCGTACGCCTTGATGATCTCGCGTACGAGCCGGTGCCGGATCACGTCGGCCTCCGAGAGATACTGGAAGCCGATGCCGTCGATCCCCTTCAGGATCCGCTCGATCTCGATCAGCCCGGACTGCTCGCGCGCCGGGAGGTCGATCTGCGTCTTGTCCCCCGTGATCACGGCTTTCGAGTTCACGCCCAGGCGCGTGAGGAACATCTTCATCTGCGCGCTGGTGGCGTTCTGCGACTCGTCGAGGATCACGAACGCATCGGCGAGCGTGCGTCCGCGCATGTAGGCGAGCGGCGCGATCTCGATGGTGCGCGTCTCGAGCGCCTTCTGCACCCGCTCCGGAGGCATCATGTCATCCAGCGCGTCGTAGAGCGGGCGCAGGTACGGGTCCACCTTCGCCTGCATGTCGCCGGGGAGGAAGCCGAGGCTCTCCCCCGCCTCCACCGCCGGACGCGCGAGCACGATGCGCCGCACGCGCTTGCGCGCGAGCGCATCCACCGCCATCGCCACCGCGAGATACGTCTTCCCCGTGCCCGCCGGCCCGATGCCGACCACGATGTCGTTGTCGGCGATGAGCTGCATGTACGTCGCCTGCCCGGGAGTCTTGGGCTGGATGATCTTGCGCACGCCGGGCAGCACGAGACGCGTCTCCCCCGGCGCCCCTCCGTTCCCCGCCCCGTCCGCGGTGCCGTCCTCGCTCATGCGGAGGATGTCGTCCGGGGTGAGCGGCAACTCCTGCTTGGCGGTGTCCACCATGCGCTGGGCCACCGACGTGGCGCGCTCGACCGCGCCCAGCGGGCCGCTCAGCGTGAGCGTGTCGCCGCGCAGCGTCACCCGGACGCCCGCGACCCGCGACAGCTCGATGAGGTTCGCATCGTTCACGCCGGCGAGCGTCAGCAGGTCGGCGCCCTCCGTGTTGAGGCGATGCGTCACCGTGTCATCACTCAATGCAATGCACTCCTGATCCGTCACTCGATGATACCGACGTGCAGCTCGCGCAGGTCCTCGGCGGGCACGGCGCTCGGTGCCCCCTCGAAGAGCGCGCGGGCGGCGGTCGTCTTCGGAAAAGCGATCACGTCGCGCAGCGACCCCGCTCCGGTGAGCAGCATGGCCATCCGGTCGAAGCCGAGCGCGATCCCTCCGTGCGGCGGCGCGCCCGAGCGCAGCCCCTCGAGCAGGAAGCCGAACCGGCGCTGCGCCGTTTCATCGTCGATCCCGAGCAGCGCGAACATGCGGCGCTGCAGCTCCGGATCGCCGATACGGATGCTTCCCCCGCCAAGCTCCGTGCCGTTGAGCACCACGTCGTAGGCGAGCGCGCGCACGCGCTCCGGCGCGGTATCCAGCAAGGGAAGGTCCTCCGGGTTCGGCGCCGTGAACGGGTGGTGGACCGCACCGAGCACGCCCGTGGCGGGGTCCTTCTCGAACAGCGGGAAGTCCGTCACCCACAGGAAGCGCAGCGCGTCGGCGGGAACGAGTCCCATCAGGCGCGCCGTCTCCTGCCGCACGCGGTCCAGCGCCGGGTTCGACACGTGATCGGGGGCGGCCACGAACAGCGCCAGGTCGCCGTCGACGAGCCCGAGCCGATCCGCCGCGCCGGCGCCGAGGAACTTCGCCGCCGGCCCCGTCAGCTCCCCCTTCTCGCGCTTGAGGCGGAGCAGCCCGCTCGCGCCCGCACCCTTCGCCAGCGCCTCCAGCTCGTCCACCTGCTTGCGCGAGAGCGTCGCGCCGCCGGGGATCCGGATCCCGCGCACGCGCCCGCCCGCATCGAGCGCCGCGCGCGCGATCGAGAAATCCGTCTCGCGGAAGACGTCGCTCGCGTCGAACAGCTCCAGCCCGTAGCGCACATCGGGCTTGTCGCTGCCGTAGCGCTCCATGGCCTCGGCGTGGCGCATCCGCGGAAAGGGGGTCTCGATCTCGTGCCCCCCCTCCTTCCAGATCGCGGTGAGGAGCCCCTCCGTGAAGGCGTACACGTCCTCCGGTCCGATGAACGAGGCCTCCACATCGATCTGCGTGAACTCCGGCTGCCGGTCGGCGCGCAGATCCTCGTCGCGGAAGCAGCGCGCGATCTGGAAGTAGCGATCGAAGCCGGACACCATGAGGAGCTGCTTGTAGAGCTGAGGCGACTGTGGCAGCGCATAGAACTCGCCGGGCTGCACGCGGCTCGGCACCAGGTAGTCGCGCGCCCCTTCCGGCGTGGGCTTCGTGAGGATCGGCGTCTCGATCTCCAGGAAGCCGCGATCCGAGAAGAAGCGCCGCGTCACCTGCATCATCCGGTGGCGCAGGATCAGGTTCCGCTGCAGCTCCGGCCGGCGCAGGTCGAGATAGCGATGACGGAGCCGCTGCTCCTCCGCGGGGAGCGCCTCCCCCTTGGCGCGCGCCACGGGGATCGCGGGCGTCACCGCTGGGCCCACCACGCGGAGCGCGCGCGCCCTCACCTCCACGTCACCGGTGGCGAGCTCCGTGTTTCGTCCCTCCGGTGGCCGGGGGACGACGCTCCCCTCCACCAGCACGACACTCTCCTTGCCCACTGCGGCCGCGGCCTCGAGGGTGGCGGCGTCGACCACCGCGGGGTCGAACGACACCTGCACGATCCCCTCGCGATCGCGGAGATCGATGAACACGAGTCCGCCGAGATTGCGCTTGCCGTGCACCCACCCGCCGAGGCGGACGCTGGCGCCGACGTCGGCAGTCCTGAGCGAGCCGGCGAGGTGCGTGCGGTACGTCGTGGCAGCTTGCGAGGGTGCGGTCACGCGTCGATCTCCCGGCGAAGGGAGGACCTACGGCGGAGCGCGGTGAGTGCCACGCTCGCGCCGGCGAGGGCGCCGAGCGTGTCGGCCATCCAATCGAGCAATTCCATCGAGCGACCAGGGATGAACTGTTGATGCCATTCGTCCATCGCTCCGAAGAGCGAGACGCCGAGCACCACCAGCACCACCACGCGCGCGAGGCGTCCAGGGCGCGCGAAGGAGCGGGTGCTCAGCCAGGCGAAGATCCCGTACATCGTGAAGTGCACGAGCTTGTCGGCATCGGGCACCCCCACGCGCGGGAGATCGGCGCCCGGGAGGGATGTGAGGATGAGTATGAATGCCGCCCAGACCACGGGCGGCACCCATCGTCGTGACGTCACGCAGCCTCCGATTCTCGGACGATGCGGAGGAACTCGTCGGGCGACGGCGCCGCGATGAGATCGGCCCGGAGCTGCTCGCGCCGGAGCAGGCGCGAGATACGGCTCAGCGCCTTCACGTGCGCGCCGGCCGCGCTCTCCGGACCCACGAGCAGGAAGAAGAGCTGCACGGGGCGCTCGTCGAGCGCGTCGAAGTCGATGGGCGCGGGGGCCACCCCCGCCGCCAGCACGAGCTGGTCCACGAACGGTGTCTTCCCGTGTGGAATGGCCACGCCGCCGCCGATGCCGGTGCTCAGCACCTGCTCGCGCTCACGCACCGAGCCGAGGATGGACTCCGTGTCCCCCCCGTGCCGCTCGTTGGCCACGAGCTCCACCAGCTCTCTCAGAACGTCGTTTTTCGTGCGGCTGTCGAGCGGCACCTTGATGCGATCCGCCGACAGCAGCTCAGAAAGAAGCACGCAGGCTCCGTGGTGATCGGACGAGAAGATCGAATCTACAGCGGGCCCACCCGGCCCGGAAGCACGCCGCCACCTCGCACCCTTCGCAGGTGGCCGCGTCATCTTCAAGTATGGCTTGAATTTAACGGGTTGACACGCGATCGGCCATGCGTGCGCGGCGATTGGCGCGGCGCGCGCACGGTGGAGCTCGCCATCCCGCCGCGACGCGGCCGCGATCCCCCGGAACCGATTAACTTTCACCGGCGCCGAAATCGCGGCGCCACACGCGCGTGTGCGCGCTCATGCACGGTGACGAGGACGAGATGGACGGCAAGACGAATCTCCTGAATCTGGTGCCCGAGGAAGCGGAGCGAACACTTCGCGAGTTCGCCGTGGCGCAGGGCCAGCCGGCGTACCGCGGCGCGCAGGTGGCGCAGCGCCTCTGGAAGAACCCGGCGCCCGACTTCGCCGCCATGACGGAGCTCCCCTCCTCGTTCCGTGCCCTGCTCGGCGAGCGGTTCGAGCTCCCGCGACCGCGCGTCCTCGCGCGCCAGCGCTCGTCGGACGGCACGCAGAAGTTCCTGTTCGCGCTCCCCGACGGCCAGGGGATCGAGACCGTCGCGATCCCCGAGGGGAACCGCCTCACGCTGTGCATCTCGTCGCAGGCCGGGTGCGCGCTCCAGTGCGCCTTCTGCGCCACCGGACGGATGGGATTCCAACGGAATCTGGAGACGTGGGAGATCGCCGGGCAGGTCCGCGAGATGCGCCTGGTGGAGGATCCCATCGACGTCACCAACGTGGTGTTCATGGGGATGGGGGAACCGCTCATGAACTGGAAGGCGGTGGCCCCCACGCTCACGATCCTGAACAGCCCCGCGGGGCTCGGGATCGGCGCCCGGCACATCACGGTGTCCACCGTCGGCGTGCTCCCGGGGATCGTGGCGCTGGGAGAGCGGCCGGAGCAGTTCCGGCTCGCGATCTCCATCCACGCGCCCAGCGACGCGCTCCGCCGGGAGCTGATGCCGATCAACACCAAGTACCCGCTCGCGGACGTGATCGAGGCCGCCAAGGCGTTCGACCGGCGGGTGACGTTCGAGTACGTGATGCTCGGCGGAGTGAACGACGCGGAGGAGCACGCGCTCCAGCTCGCGCGCCTGGCCAAGGAGTGCCGGGCGTTCGTGAACCTCATCCCCCTGCACGCCGGCGGAGCGCTGGAGTTTCGCGCCACCCCCATGCCGCGCATCGTCGCCTTCGCGCGCGAGCTGCGCCGGCAGGGAGTGGAGGTGGCGATCCGGAAGAGCCGCGGCACCGACATCGCCGCGGCGTGCGGGCAGCTACGGGTAGAACGGCTCGGCCGGCGGCCGCCACGAGGCGCCGACGAGGACGGTCACGTCCAGGTAGCGTGAGCTGTCGGGCTGCTCGGCGACCTCCGCGCCTCCCATGGCCCGCGCCACGAGCTGCGCCCACTCCGGGTGCCCCGAGCGGTCGATGACGAGCGTGCTGTCGAGCTGCTTCCCCGCGTTCCCCGACTCGAGCACGTCGAAGCCGCGGTCGCGCAGGTGAAAGGTCGCGCGTCGCGCGAGCCCCTGCACGCGCGATGCGTTGAGCACCTCCACGCGCACGCGTACCCCGTCAGGCGCGCGCGCGTCGGGGCGACCGAGCGCGGCGAGCGCGCCGCCGCCCGGGGCGGCGCCGCCGCGCACGCGCGGGAGCGCCACGGCCACCGCGACCGCCAGCGCCACGACGACTGCCGCCGCCACCCCCAGGCGGCGCATCAGCGCACGCTGTTCCACAGCTCCACCGAGGTGGGATAGAGCTCGTGCCCCTCGCGGAGCACCCATTCCAGCCGGTGGCGCACCACCTGGCGAAAGGTCCCGTCGAAGTCGCGCGGGACCTGGCGCGCCAGGTACGCCCGGTCGGCGCGCGAGAACTTGCGTCCCGGCTCCAGGTAGTCGGCCATGTAGAGCGCCCGCCCCACCGCCCCCCACGTGGCGCACCCCACGGTGTGCCAGCGGATCGCCTCGAGCATGTCCTCCCGGCGCTCGCCGTCGCGAGCGAGCCGCGCCGCCACGGCCGGGCCGTGGAGCAGCTCCGCCGGGAGCGTGACGCGAGGGACGAGCGCGCGCAGCTCCTCCTCCGGTGCGTCACGGAGCGCATCGTGCAGCAGCCCGGCATCGCGCCACGCCGCGCGCGATGCGGCGTCGAGCCCCAGCGCCTGCGCCCAGCTCTCGAGGAGCGTCGTCACGCGCGCGATGTGGGCGCGGCGGCGCTCCCCCACGCACGCCCACGGCGGCAGCTCAATCGAATCCGCGTCGAACATACGGCTCCAGCACGGCGTGATTGCGGATGCTCGTCCGCGCGACGTAGTTCCACCCCTTCAGCTCCGCGCCCCGGCCGATGGTGCCATCCACGATGCGCGTGTACGGTCCGATGACGCACTCGCTCGCGATCTCCGTGTTCCCCTCGAGCACCGCGCCCGGGTAGATCACCGTGTCACGCCCGATGCGGACGTCGGCATCGATCCACGTGGTGGCGGGGAGGACGAAGGTCACCCCGGCCGCTTCGTGCATCCGAACCAGCCGGTCGCGCATGGCCACCGAGGCGTCGGAGAGCGTGTGGCGGTCGGTGACGCGCAGCAGCTCGTCGGCGGAGGTCGCCGCGACGCGGAGCACGCCGTGCGGAAAGCGCGGATCGTCCGCCGACGCGAGCGCCGGTCCCTCCCCGCCCACGGCGAGGTAGCCGGAGTCGTCGCGCCGGTCCGGCAGTGCGGCCACCCCGCCCTCGCCGGCGCGCAGCACGCGCGCGAAGGTGGCGGCGGTGAGCAGCGGCGCCGCGCCATCCACGAGCAGACAGAGTCCCGGCGCGGTGACGGCGGCGCGCAGCGACACCAGCTCCACATCTTCCTCCACCGGCTCCGCGACCACCGGAACGGGAAGCGTGTCGGGGAGCGACATCGCGGCGGACGCGCGGTGCAGCACGCGCACCGTCGCCGGCGGCGGGGTCACATCCATCAGGGCCTGCACCACGTGCCAGAGGATCGGGCGTCCCGCCAGCGGGTGCAGGTACACGCTCACGCGCGACCGAAAGGTGTCACCGTCATCCAGGGCGGCGACGACGGCGTTCCAGCTCACGAGGCCCCGAGAATGACGTTGTCGATGAGCCTCGTGGAGCCCACCCGCGCGGCGATCGCCACGATGGTTCCCTGCTCCGCGACGGCGACCGGTTCGAGCCGGTCCGGGTCCACGATCGCGAGATAGTCCACGTGCACCTCCGGCTCCGTGGCGAGCGTCTCCCAGCCGAGCTGCTCGAGCACCACCGCGTCGTACTGCCCCGCGTCGAACGCCGCCGCGATCGAGCGCAGCGTGCGCGAGAGCACGAGCGCGCGGCGCCGGTGGTCCGGCGAGAGATAGCTGTTGCGACTGGAGAGCGCGAGCCCGTCCGGCTCCCGCTGGGTGGGCGCGATGATGAGCTTGACGGGGAAATCCAACTCGCGCGTCATGGCACGGATGAGCGTGGCCTGCTGGATGTCCTTCTGGCCGAACACCGCCACCTGCGGCTGCACGATGTTGAACAGCTTGGCCACCACGGTGAGCACCCCCGTGAAGTGCCCGGGGCGCGCCGCGCCCTCCCACCGGTCGGCGAGCGCGAGCGGGGTCACCACCACGGTGCGCTCCCCCGACGGATAGATCTCCTCCACCGGGGGGGCGAACAGGATGTCCACGCCGCGCCGCTCGGCCTTGGCGGCGTCGCCCTCTGGATCGCGGGGATAGCGCGCGAAATCCTCGTGGGGCCCGAACTGGAGCGGGTTCACGAAGATGCTCATCACCACCACGCCGGCGTGCCGGCGCGCCTCGTCCACCAGGCGCAGGTGCCCCTCGTGGAGATAGCCCATGGTCGGGACGAGCGCGATGGGTACGCCACGGCGCCTCGGCTCGGCGAGCGCCGCGCGCAGCGCCGAGATCCGATCCAGGGTCTGCATGCTAGAAGCTATGGTCGTCATCGGGATATCGTCCGTCGCGCACGTCGTCCCGGAATCGGGAGACGGCGCCGCGCACCTCGTCGGCCAGCGACGCGTAGCGCTTCAGGAATTTCGGTTGGAATCTGTCGTTGAGCCCGAGCAGGTCGGGGAGCACCAGCACCTGCCCGTCGCAGCCGGGGCCGGCGCCGATGCCGATGGTGGGGATGCCGATCGCGTCGGTGATCGCGGCGGCGAGGGCCGCGGGCACGAGCTCGAGCACGACCGCGAAGGCGCCGGCGTCCTCGAGGCGGCGTGCCTCGTCGACCAGCCGTGCCGCCGCGTCGCGCTCGCGCCCCTGCACGCGGTGCCCGCCGAGCGCGTGCTCCGACTGGGGAGTGAAGCCGAGATGGCCCATCACGGGAATCCCGGCCCCGGAGACGGCCCGCACCGAGCGCAGCACCTCGGGCGATCCGCCCTCCAGCTTCACCGCCTGCGCCTCGCTCTCCTGCATCACGCGCCCGCAGTGCAGGAGCGCCTGCTCCGCGCTCACCTGGTAGGTGAGGAACGGCATGTCCACGATGAGGAGCGCGCGGGCGACGCCGCGACGCGCCGCGCGCGCATGATAGATCATCTGATCGAGGGTGACCGGGAGCGTGGTCTCGAGTCCGGCGAATACGTTCCCCACCGAATCGCCCACCAGCACCGCGTCCACCCCGCTCTCGTCCACGAGACGCCCGAACAGCGCGTCGTACGCCGTCACGAGCACGAGCTTCCCGCCGCTCCGCTTCCGCGCCACGAACTCGCGCACCGTCATCCGCTTCGTCATCTGCCCGCTCGCG
>DASTSH010000017.1:0-5400 GCA_035760785.1 Gemmatimonadaceae bacterium
TGCCGGCGCCCCGTCGCGTTTCCACATCGGTGCCCTTGCCGTTCCCGCGCCCCGCGCACCGCGTCCCGCATCCCTCCCGGCCTCCGACCCCTGGCCTCTGGTCCCCGGAGACCGTAGCATAGCCAATGGGGGGCCGGCGCGGTGGGGCCGCGCCGGCCGAACGGAACCAGGGCCGTCTCGCGCGCGCGCCGTGGGGCGGCCGGCGTATCGAAAAGGAGTCCACCATGCGGGAGTACAGCAGCTCGGAGATCCGCAACGTGGCCGTCGTCGGACATGGAGCGAGCGGGAAGACCACACTGGTCGACGCGCTCGCTTTCGTTTCCGGCGCCAGCAAGCGCCACGGCTCGGTCAAGGACGGAAGCTCGCTCACCGACTTCGCGCCCGAGGAGATCGAGCGGAAATACTCGATCAATCTCGGCTGTGCGTACGCCGAGTGGATGGACACCAAGATCAACCTGATCGACACCCCGGGATACCTCGACTTCCACGGCGACGCCGTGGCCGGACTCGCCGCCGCCGACGGCGCGCTCGTCGTCGTGAGTGCCACCGCGGGGGTGGAGGTGGGGACGGAGAAGATGTTCCGCCAGGCGATCGCCCGGAAGGATCCCGTCCTCTTCGTGGTCACGATGCTCGACAAGGAGAACGCCAGCTTCGACCGCGTCTACCAGTCCATCAAGAGCCGCCTGACGCCGAACGTGATCCCGGTGGAGATCCCCGTGGGCGAGGGAGCGGCGTTCCACGCGATCATCAACCTCTTCTCCAAGAAGACGCACGAGTACCGGCGGGGCACGAAGACGGGGGAGTTCGACGAGATCGACATCCCCGCCGACCACCAGGCGCAGTTCGACCGCTACTACCAGGACCTCATCGAGACGATCGCCGCCACCGACGACACGATGCTCGAGCGCTACCTGGAGGGCGCGGAGATCGAACGCGACGAGGCGATCGCCGCGATGAAGGAGGGGATGAAGCGCGGGGAGCTCTTCCCCCTCTTCTGCGTCTCCGGCGAGCTCACGTACGGCACGCGCGCGCTGCTCACCAAGATCGTGGAGCTCATGCCGTCCGCCTACGAGATGGAAGAGCTCCACGCGTTCAAGGGCGCGGAGGGCGACCACACCGTGGAGATCCACGCGCGCGACGACCAGCCGTTCAGCGCCCTCGTGTTCAAGACGCTCACCGAGCCGCACGTGGGAGACGTCTCCTTCTTCCGCATCTTCTCCGGCGCGGTGGTGAACGGACAGGAGGTGTTCAACGCCACCCGCAATCTGGCGGAGAAGCTCGGGCACCTCTCCGTGGCGCAGGGGAAGGACCGCACCGAGGTCCCGACGCTGCACGCCGGCGACATCGGGTGCGTGGCGAAGCTCAAGAACACCCACACCAACGACACCCTGTCCACGCGCGAGCACCCGGTGCGTCTGCCGGACATCCGGCTCCCCGATCCGCTCGTCACCTTCGCCGTCCACGCGTCCTCGCGCAACGACGAGGAGAAGCTCCAGCAGGGGCTGCACCGCCTGCACGACGAGGACCCCACCTTCCAGACGCACTACAACCCCGACACGCACGAGACGGTGGTCTCGGGGATGGGGGAGCGGCACCTCGAGGTGAGCATGGCGAAGCTGCGGCGGAAGTTCGTCGTCACGGGGGAGCTCACGAAGCCGAAGATCGCGTACCGCGAGACGATCAGGGGGAAGGGCGAGGGGCAGGGGCGCCACAAGAAGCAGACGGGCGGGCGCGGACAGTTCGGCGACTGCTGGGTGCGATTCGCGCCGCTCCCCCGCGGCGAGGGGTACGTGTTCGAGGACCGGATCGTGGGCGGCGCCATCCCGGGGAAGTTCATCCCCGCGGTGGACAAGGGGATCCAGGAGGCGGCGCAGCGCGGCGTGCTCGCCGGCTATCCGCTGGTGGACTTCAAGGTGGAGTGCTTCGACGGCTCCTATCACTCGGTGGACTCGAGCGAGATGTCGTTCAAGATGGCGGGGATCCTGGCGTTCAAGGCGGTGGCGCCGAAGTGCCGCCCGGTGCTCCTCGAGCCGCTCGATGAGCTGGAGATCGCCACCCCCGAGGAGTACCTTGGCGACGTGATGGGGGACGTGTCCGCGCGGCGCGGCCAGATCCTCGGCACCGAGCCGCTCCCGGACGGTCAGGGCACGCTCGTGCGGGCGGTGATCCCCGAGGCCGAGCTGCACCTGTACGCCACGGAGCTGAGCTCGATGACGCACGGCCACGCCACCTTCGTCCGCCGCTTCCGCGGCTACGAGGAAGTCCCCCCCGACGCCGCGCAGCGCATCATCAGCGAGTCGTCGAAGGAGGAGGTGCTGGCGGAGGCGTAGGGGCGGCAGCGCCGCCGAATCCGCGCCAGCGCGATTCCCGTAGTGCCGTTCATCCTTTCACCACGGGCATGACCTGCATGCACACCCTTCGCATCACCGCGCTGGTGCTCGCCGTGAGCGGGTGCGCGAGCGCGGGGGGAGGGACGGGCGCCGCGCCGGCGCCCGCACCAACACCCCCGGCCTCCGCATCCGCCGCCGGCTCCGCTCCGGCGGCGTTCGTCGTTCCGGTGCGGTACGACACGCTGCCGAACGGGCTCCGCGTCGTCCTCTCGCGCGACACCACCGCGCCCATCGTCACGGTGGCGGTCTACTACAACGTCGGCTTCCGCCTCGAGCCCAGGAACCGCACCGGCTTCGCGCACCTGTTCGAGCACCTCATGTTCCAGGGCTCGCAGAATCTCGGGAAGCTCGAGTTCATCCGGCTCATCCAGAAGAACGGCGGGATCCTCAACGGCTCCACGCGCTTCGACTTCACCAACTACTTCGAGATCGTCCCCGCGCACACGCTCCAGACGATGCTCTGGGCCGAGGCCGACCGCATGCGCGGCCTCGACATCACCCAGGAGAACCTCGCCAATCAGCAGGGGGTGGTGAAGAACGAGGTGCGCGTGAACGTGCTGAACCAGCCCTACGGCGGCTTCCCCTGGCTGGACGTGCCGCAGTACGCGAACTCGAACTGGTACAACGCGCACAACTTCTACGGCGATCTGAGCGACATCGACGCCGCCACGCTCGCCGACGCGCAGACGTTCTTCCGCACGTACTACACGCCGAGCAACGCCGTGCTCGTGGTGGCCGGCGACTTCGACCCGGCGCAGGCGACGGCGTGGATCCACCAGTACTTCGGCTCCATCCCCTCCGCCCCGCGTCCCGCGCAGCCGGATCTCACCGAGCCGCGGCAGGAGACGGAGAAGCGCGCCTCGCGCACCGACCCGCTCGCGCCGCGCCCGGCGCTCGCGATCGCCTACCACATGCCCCCGCGCGGCACCCCCGAGTACTACGCGATGGGGCTCATCGACCAGATCCTGCTCCAGGGGAAGGACAGCCGCCTCTACCAGGCGCTCGTGCAGCGCACCGGGCTCACGGGCGACGTGAGCGGCGGGATCAACCTGCTCGGCAACATGTACGACTACGGCGGTCCGATGCTCTGGACGGCGTCGCTGATCCACGACGGCGACAAGTCCGCGGACTCGATCCTGAAGGTGATCGACGCCACGATCGAGCCGCTGCGCACCACGCTGGTGGACCGCGCCACGCTCGATCGCGCGCTGGTGAAGGCACGCTCGGCGCTGTACGACGACGTGGACGAGCTGTTCGGCTTCGGCCGCGCCGACCTGCTGGCGTCGTTCGCGCTGTTCGACAGCGACCCCGCGCGCATCAACGACATCGAGGCGCAGTACCGGAAGGTGACCCCCGAGCTGCTCCGCAAGACGGCCGAGGAGTATCTCCGCCCCGGGAACCGCACCGTGCTGACCATCGAGCCCAAGGCCGCCCCCGCGAAGGGCGCAGACACCACGAGCGGATCATGACCGGAATACACATGCGATCGCGATCCGTGGCGGCGGGAGCGCTGGCGCTCCTCGCCCTCTCGGCCGTCCCCACGGCGCGCGCGGGAGCGCAGCAGAAGGAGGCGCCCCCGGCGCCCGGCACGCCCAAGAACTTCACCGTTCCCCCCGCGCGCGAGATCACCCTCCCCAACGGCATGGGGGTGACGCTCGTGCAGTACGGGATCATCCCCAAGGCGGACGTGCGCCTCGTGCTCCGCATGGGGAACGTGAACGAGCGGGCCGACCAGGTGTGGCTCGCCGACCTCACGGGAGACCTGCTCCAGGAAGGGACGACCTCGCGCAACGCGCAGGAGGTCAACCGCGCGGCGGCGGACATGGGCGGCTCGCTCGACGTGAGCGTGGGCTCGGACCAGACGAGCATCGGCGGCGCCGTGCTCGCCGAGTTCGCCCCCGACATGGCGCGGCTGGTGGCGGACGTCGTGCGCCACCCGGCGTTCCCGGATTCCGAGCTGCCGCGGCTCCAGGCGGACCGGCTGCGCGAGCTCTCGGTGCAGAAGAGTCAGCCGCAGCCGATCGCGCTCGAGAAGTTCCTCTCGGTGCTCTACCCCGACCACCCGTACGGGCGCCTCTTCCCCACGCCGGAGATGCTGAAGGGCTACACCACGCAGCAGGTGCGGGACTTCTGGGGCGCGAACGTGGGCGCCGCGCGGGCGCACCTGTACGTGGTGGGGCGCTTCGACGCCGCGGCGGTGGAGCGCGCGGTGCGCGAGGCGTTCGGCGACTGGGGCGGCGCGCCCGCCGCGATCCCCGCGCCTCCGTCGGCGAAGGTGGCGGCGTCGCGGCAGGTCTTCCTCATCGATCGCCCCGGCGCGGTGCAGTCCAGCCTCTACATCGGGCTGCCCGTCGCCGATCCGTCGAGCCCGGACTACATCCCGCTCCAGGTGATGAACGCCCTGCTCGGCGGCGCCTTCTCGTCGCGCATCACGAGCAACATCCGCGAGGCCAAGGGCTACACCTACTCGCCGTACAGCCAGATCACCACCCACTACCGCGATGCGTACTGGGCGGAGATCGCCGACGTCACGACGAACGTGACCGGTCCCTCGATCAAGGAGATCCTGGGCGAGATCGACCGGCTGCGCCGCGAGCCCCCCTCCGAGGCGGAGCTCCGCGGCATCCAGAACTATCTCGCGGGCACCTTCGTGCTCCGGAACTCCTCGCGCCTCGGCATCGAGAACCAGCTCGCCTTCGTGCGCCTGCACGGCCTCGGCGCCGACTGGCTCTCGCGCTACGTGCAGCGGGTCTACGCCGTCACCCCCGCCGACGTGCAGCGCATGGCGGAGCGGTACATAGACCCCGACCGGCTCACCATCGTGGTGGTTGGTGACTCCTCCGTCGTGAAGCCTCAGCTCGCAGGGGGGCAGGGGCGGGTAGGGCCTAGTCGCTAGACCACCAAACAACGCGTGTGGCGTGTAGGAGACTGACGGGAAGAGGAGAGAGGTAGAGCGCGAGTAGGCTCGGCTGTAGAGCGAGTCCACCTACACGCGTACCTACACGCGCCG
>DASTSH010000018.1:0-10831 GCA_035760785.1 Gemmatimonadaceae bacterium
GCGCGCTGACGCTCGGCCTCGCCCCCGGCGTGCCGCTCGACCTCGCGCTCGAGCTCGGCGCCGCCGAGGCGCGCGTGGACCTCACCGGACTCACCGTCGCGAAGCTGCGCGCCGTGGCCGCGGCCGCCGACTCGCGGCTCATCTTCGGCTCCCCCAACCCCACGCCCCTCGCCGAGCTCGAGATCACCAGCACGGCCGCCGGCGTCGCCGTGCAGCAGTTGGGGAACGCGCGTGCCGCGCACGTGCGCGTCACCACCACCGTCGGGAGCGCGGATCTCGACCTGAGTGGCGCGTGGAGCGGCGAGACCGCGCTCAACCTGCGCCTCGTGCTCGGCAGCGCCACCGTGCGCGTGCCGCGCGACGTCGGCGTGCAGGTGCGCGTGTCGAAGGTCCTCGGAAACTTCGACACCGCGGGACTCACCGAGCGCGATGGCGCATGGTACTCCTCGAACTGGGGCACCGCGCGGCGCAAGCTGACCATCGACGCGGAGGTGGTGCTCGGCGGGGTGACGCTGGCGCGCGCCGAGTGAACGCCGGCCGCCCTCGTCGGCGGCATCGGATTTGCCCCCCGGGCATGCAGAGTCTCGCAGCCCGGGGAGCAGTCGATGGTCATCAAGGGATACCGGGTCGGACCGCTGCTCAAGAAGACCGGAAAGGAGATCCTGGCCGACGAGCTGCCGGGACTCGCGGCGGAAACGGCCTACAACTTCTTCTTCTCGCTCTTTCCGCTCTTCCTCTTCGCCGCGCCGTTCATCGGCCTCATCGGCAACGAGCAGCGTACGCTCGACTGGATCATGCAACAGCTCGCGAGCGTGGTCCCCCCCGATGCGCTCACGCTCGTGCGCGGCGTCGTGAAGGATGTGGTCTTCTCCAAGAACGCGCCCGGCGTGATGTCGCTGGGCGCGTTGCTCGCGTTGTGGTCGGGGTCGAACATCTTCCGCTCGCTCATGGATGCGCTCAACCAGGCCTACGACATCTCCGAGAGCCGGCCGTGGTGGAAGCGAGCGCTCCTCTCCATCGCCGCCGTGATCGTGACCGGCCTGCTCATCCTCGTGGCGAGCACGGTGATGCTCGCGGGCCCGGAGATCGTGAACTGGCTGGGGTCGCACCTGCACCTGGACGCGGTGTTCAAGTACCTGTGGCTGATCGTCCAGTACCCGCTCGCGTTCGTGCTGCTGGTGCTGGCGTTCTACCTGATCTACCGCTTCCTCCCGAACCTGAAGCAGGACAACAAGCAGTTGCTCGTGTCGGCGCTCGCGGCGTCGGTGCTCTGGATCGTGGTGACGTCGCTGTTCCGGCTCTACGTCGCCCACTTCGGGTCGTACAACAAGACCTACGGGACGATCGGCGCGGTGATCATCCTGCTCACGTGGATGTATCTCACGATGCTCGTGATCCTGTCGGGGGGCGAGCTGGCGTCCGAGCTGCACAACGGCACGGGGGCGATCGAGCCGCGCAAGGGCGCGGTGTACGCCGGCCGGGTGGTGACGAGCACCGTCCCGGGGCGGTCGTCGAACGACCGGATCGTGCCGCTACAGGCGGGGAGCTCGGAGCAGCACGGCGACTCCGCGCGTCGCTGAAAGCGTGCGCGCGGCGCTGCCATCGCGCACGCCCACCTCGATCAGCCCCGTGGAGCCGGTGAGGGCCACGAGCGTCCCCGGCGGCACATCGGCGTAGACGCGGGAGATCGGGATCTCGCGCCCCGCCACCTCCACCGTTCCCCCGCGCGGGGCCAGGAGGTTGGTGATGAGATTCCCGAACCGGTCCACGGCGATCACCACCCCCTGCACCACGCCGTCCGCGAGACGGCGCGCCTCCGGGGTGCGGCGGATCACCGGCGATTCGTGCGGCGTCCCGAGCGAGTCGAGCGGAGCGCCGGAGGCGAGCAGCGCCGCGGCGGGCGCGAACACGTCGCGCCCGTGGAAGGTGGGCGCCGCCCCCGCCGGCACGGGGAGCCGCACCACGCGCGCGCCGCGGAGGAGGAGCGCCGGCGAGAGCACGCCGTTGTCCGGTCCCACGAGATGGCGTCCATCGCTCTCCACCGCGATCGCCGCCCGCTCCGACCCCACCCCGGGATCGACCACCACCAGGTGCACCGTGCGCGCCGGGAAGCGCCGCCAGTAGCGCGCCACCGCCAGCCGCGCCACCTCCACGTCCTGCGGCGGGACATCGTGCGCGATGTCCACCAACCGCGCCTCCGGCGCCGTGGCGAGGAGCACTCCCTTCACCTCCCCCACGTAGCCGTCGGCGGTACCGAAGTCGGTGAGCAGCGTGATGAAGGACATGCCGGAACCCCTGTCCGCTCCAGTGGTCGAGAGGCGGGACTCGGGGCTCGGGACTCGGGACTCGGGAGATGACCGCGAGGCGAGCGCCGAGGGCGCTCACCTCGCACCATTGTGCGAGGGGGCCGCGCGTCAGCGCGCCCCCTCGCTGCCACTCCCGAGTCCCGATTCCCGAGTCCCGCGCCCCGCTACAAGGATTTGCGCTTCCATCTCCCGCTCCGCCAGAGGAGCATCATCGCGATCCCCCGGCCGGCCGCGGTGAGGGAGATGGTCCACCAGATGCCAGCCGTCCCCCAGCGCGCCGCCGCCCAGGCGGCGGCCGGGATGCGGAGCGCGGTGAGCGTGGTGGACGTCAGCATCGGCGGGAGCGTGTCCCCCGCGCCACCGAGCGAGCCCTCGAGGACGACCTCCGCTCCGATGAACACAGTGGAGAGCGACGCGATCCGCAGGTAGTGCGCGCCCTCCGCCACCACGGTGGGATCGGTGGTGAACAGCGCCGACATGGGCACGGCGAACCCGTACTCGCAGGCGGCGCCCACGATCCCGGCCGCCGTGGCGATCGCGGCGGCGTACCACCCCGCGCGCTCGGCGCGCTCGGGGTCGCGGGCGCCGAGGTTCTGCCCCACGACCGCCGCCGCGGCGGCGCCGAAGCCGATCCCGATCATGTACGCCCAGCTCTCCACGCGATGCCCCACGCCGAGCGCGGCGAGCGCCGGCGTGCCGAAGAGCGTCGTCGTGCGCGTGAGCAGCACGTAGATGGCGCTGAACGCGATGCCGGTGATCGCGGTCGGCAGTCCCACGCGCAGGATCGCGCCGATGGTGGCCGCCGAGGGACGTCCGAACGCCACGAGCCCCCGCCGCCGGAGAATGCGGATGCCGATCACGAACGCCGCCGCGCGCGTGAGCACCGTGGCTACCGCGGCGCCGGCGATCCCGAGCCGCGGCGCGGGCGCCACCCCCACGATGAGCACGGGATCGAGCACGAGGGATCCCGCCACCGTCGTGAGCAGCAGCAGGAAGGGGGTGCGCGTGTCGCCGGAGGCGCGGAAGCCGGCGTCCACGGCGAAGAAGCCGAAGATGAGGGGCGCGCCGTACAGGTACGTGCCGAGGTAGCGCTCGCCGAGCGCGCTCACCTCCGGCGGCGTGTGCATCACGCCGAACATCGCGCCGAGCGCGAGGTGCCCCGCCACGGCGATCGCGGCGCCGACCCCCATCGCCAGCAGCACCGCGTCCCCCACCGCGCGCGCCGCGCGCCGGGGCTCCCGCGCCCCGTGGCGCCGCGCGGCCACCGCGGTGAGCCCCACCCCCACCGTGTCCGCGGCGGAGACGAGCATCCAGATCCAGAACACCGACGTGGACACCGCGGCGAGCCCGCGAGGGCCGATCCGCCGCCCCACCCAGAACGCATCGGCGGTGGCGAAGATGGTCATGAGCAGCATCGACGCGACCGCCGGGAGCGCCACGTCGAGGATCGTGCGCCAGAGCGACCCGCGCACCAGCGCCGCGTGCGCGGGATACTCCCCGGTGATGGCCACCGGGGCGAGACCATCGCGAGGGTTCAACGGCAGCGCGGCCGCCGGAGCATCGTCCGGCGGCCGCGTCTCGTGCAGCGCTCCCCTCACCGCGGGCTCGGTCATGCCGGTACGGTACTCCCCACCGCCTCGGTGATGCGCTGCGCCGTCGCGGTGAGCGCCTTCGCGGCCGCCGACTCCGGCTCGGCGATCACGATCGGCAGCCCCTCGTCACCGCCCGCGCGCACGGCGGGCCAGATGGGGATCTCGCCGAGGAGCGGGAGGTTCAGCTCGTCCGCCAGCTCCTTCCCGCCGCCGCTCCCGAAGAGCGCCGTGGGCTTTCCGCAGTGGCCGCACAGGAAGTAGCTCATGTTCTCCACGATCCCGAGCACGGGGACGTCCACGCGCTGGAACATCTTCGCGCCGCGGAGCGCGTCGCCCACGCTCACCGCCTGAGGCGTGGTCACGATCACCGCGCCGTGGACGTGCGTGGCCTGCACGAGGGAGAGCTGCGCATCGCCGGTGCCCGGCGGCATGTCCACCAGGAAGTAGTCGAGCTCCCCCCACGCCACATCGGAGAGGAACTGGGTGATCACCTTCATGACGATCGGCCCGCGCCAGATCGCCGGCTGGTCGCGCTCGACGAGGAAGCCGAGGCTCATCACCTTCACGCCGTGCGCCTCGAGCGGCACGATGCGGTTGTTCACCACCGGCGGCGGCGCGTTCACCCCCATCATCCGCGGGATGTTCGGGCCGTAGATGTCGGCGTCCATGAGCCCCACGCGCGCGCCGGCGCGCGCGAGGGCGACGGCGAGGTTGGTGGCGACGGTGGACTTCCCCACCCCGCCCTTCCCGCTCGAGATGGCGATGATGCGACCGAGGTGCGGGTAGGCCACCGGCGTCGGCGCGGCGGGCACCTGCGCGCGCCGCGACTGCGGCTCCTGCCCCATCACCGGGAGCGCGCGCCCCCGTCCCGCCGCGGCCGCGCCCGCCGCGGCGCTCGCGCCCGCCGGCGCGCTCCGCTCGCGCGCCTGCGACGGGTCCTTCACGTCCACGCGCACGTCCACCACTCCGTCCACCCGCTCCACCGCCTGGCGCACCTCGCGCACCAGCGAGGCCGGGTCCTGCGCGCCGAGCAGGAAGGTGATGCGCACTCGCCCCTCCACGCTCACGCCCACGTCGCGGATCATCTCCGACGACACCACGTCCTGTCCGGTGCGCGGGTTCACCACGCGCCGCAGCGCATCGGCGATGCGCGCCTGCATCGGCTCCGTCATCTTCGCTCTATCTCCTGCGCCTCACACCGCGCGAATGGCGCGGATCTCGGGCACGTGCATGCGTAGGTGTGCCTCGATCCCCTCCCGGAGCATGCTCACCGAGAGCTCGCAATCGGGGCAGTCCCCCTCGAAGCGCAGCACGGCGACGCCGGTCTCGCCCTCGAACTCGACCAGCTCCACCCCGCCAGCCTCGATGGGCAGCATCGAGGCCAGCTCGACGATGGCGGCGCGAATGCGCCCCTCGACGGCGGCGTCGTCGCGGCGAGTGCGCTTGAAGAGGCTCATCTGTCGGAAGCTAGGGAGGTGGGGCGGTAATTCAAGCGGCGCCGGTCACGGCGCGTCAGGGTCCGCGAGATAGCTCCGCGCATCGTGGATCACCCGGTCGCGCACCTCCTCCAGCGCCCCGGGGATGAGCGCGCCGGCCGCGCGCGCGTGCCCGCCGCCGCCGAAGCGCCGCGCGAAGCGGTTCACGTCCACCTCCCCCGTGCTGCGGAACGACACCTTCACCTGCCCGTGCCCGAGGTCGCGGAAGAAGATCGCCAGCCTCGTCCCCGCCACCGAGCGCGGGTGCTCGGCGAGGCCATCCAGCTCCTCGGCGCGCACGCCGTAGCGCTCCAGCGCGCCGGCGGAGAGCGCGATCCATGACAGCCCGTGCTTCTCGTCCACCTCGAGCGTGGTGAGCGCGTCGCGCAGCAGGTGCAGCCGTCCCACGGACACCGACGCGTAGATGCGCCGGTACATCTCCTCCGGATCCACCCCCGCCGCGAGGAGCTGCCCGGCCATGGCGTGGCAGCGCGGCGACGTGTTGCTGAAGCGGAAGCCGCCGGTGTCGGTGAGGATCGCCGTGTACAGCGAGCGCGCGATCTCCGGCGTGATGCTCAGGTCGAGCACGCGCGCGAAGTCGAACACCAGCTCCCCGGTGGCGCACGCGGTGGTGTCGGCGAAAAGCACGTCCCCGGCCGCCTCGTCCCCCGGCAGGTGATGGTCGATCACCAGCCGCGGCACGCGCAGCGCGCGCACCGCCTCGGCGAGCCCGCCCAGGCGGCGAACGTCGCTGATGTCGAGCACGATCAGCGCGTCGATCCCCTGGAGCGCCTTCGGGCCATCGGCGCTCCGCTCCTCCAGCCCCTCGAGCAGGAACTCGAACATGGCGGGCCACGGCGTGGGATTCACGATCCGCACGCGCAGCCCGCGCTGCTCGAGCAGCCGCGCGAGCGCGGTCTCGGAGCCGCAGCCATCGCCGTCGGCGTTGATGTGCGTGGAGAGCGCGACCGTCCCCGTGGCGGGGAGCGCGGCGGAGAGACGCGCCACCGCCTCGCGGCGATGCGGCGGGATGGCGAGCAGGTCGGGGAGGTTCGGAGACATGATGTGGTGGAAAGCGACGCGGCGCCCGGGGACCGGGCGCCGCGTCGAAAGTTAACACGGAACGGATCAGTCGGCGGCCATCGCGCTCTGCTGCTCGGCCTGCACCTTGGAGTGCTTCCGGCCGTAGGTGAAGTAGATCAGCAGGCCGATCGCCATCCACACGATGAGCCGGATCCAGGTGTCCCCTGGCAGCCCGGCCATGAGCGCGCCGCAGATCAGGATGCCAGCCGCCGGCACCCACGGCACGAGCGGCGTGCGGAAGGGGCGCGGGATCTCCGGGTGCCGGTAGCGCAGCACGATGACGCCGGCGCACACGATCACGAAGGCGAGCAGCGTGCCGATGGACACCAGCTCGCCGAGGATCGCGATCGGGAAGAACCCGGCAACCGCCGCGGCCACCACGCCCGTGACGATCGTGGTCACGTACGGCGTCTGGAAGCGCGGGTGCACCTTGCCGAAGATCGGCGGGAGCAGCCCGTCGCGCGACATCGAGAAGAAGATGCGCGGCTGCCCCATCAGCATGACGAGCACCACCGAGGCGAGGCCGGCGATCGCGCCGATGTTCACGAACATCGCGAGCCACGCGAGCCCCGGGCCGGCGGCGGCGATGGCGACGTACACCGGGTGCGGCACGTTCAGGTCCTTGTAGTTCGCGAGCCCGGTCATCACCAGCGCCATCAGGATGTAGAGCACCGTGCAGATCCCGAGCGAGGCGAGGATCCCGACCGGCATGTCCTTCTGCGGGTTCTTCGCTTCCTGCGCCGCGGTGGACACGGCGTCGAAGCCGATGTACGCGAAGAACACCACCCCCGCCGCGCGGAGCACGCCCGTCCAGCCGAAGTCACCGAACTTCCCCGTCGTGTTGGGCGGAATGAACGGGTGCCAGTTCGCCGTCTTCACGAACATGAACCCGAACCCGATCACCAGGAACACGATCGCGACCTTCACGAACACGATCAGGTTGTTGAACCGCGCCGACTCCCTGATGCCGATGACGAGGAGCGTCGTCATGATCAGCACGAGGACCACGGCGGGGAGGTTGATGATCCCGCCGGCGTTGCGCACGATGTGGTGCGTCCCCTCCAGCGAGAGCGGCGCCGCCGTCCACGCCGGCGAGAGCTTGAGGCCGAGCTCCTCGAGGAACGCCACGAAGTATCCCGACCAACCCACCGCCACCGTCGACGCGCCGAACAGATACTCCAGGATCAGGTCCCACCCGATGATCCACGCGATGAACTCGCCCATCGTGGCGTAGCCGTAGGTGTACGCGCTGCCGGCGATCGGGATCATGGCCGAGAACTCCGCGTAGCAGAGCCCAGCGAACAGGCATCCCATGCCGGCGACCACGAACGACCAGACCACGCCCGGCCCGGCGTACTGCGCCGCCGCGGTGCCGGTGAGCACGAAGATCCCCGCGCCGATGATCGCGCCGATACCGAGCAGGGTGAGGTTCAGGGCGCCGAGCGCGCGCTTCAGTGTGTGTGTGCCCTCGGCTCCCGCCTCATCCTGCAATACGGCGAGGCTTTTCGTAGCGAACAAGCTCATTCGGCTCTCCGTGAACGTACGGGGAAGAATTGTGAAGAGGGGATGACCAGCGAGCCGCGAACGACGCGGGGAGGGTTTGCAGGCGGTGCCAGCCGTGCTACGTTCTTCGCGCGGCGCGACTTTGTCAAGGGACGGTCAAGGGACGACGGTGGCGAGCGCGTGCTCGCACGCCGCGCGCAGCGCACCGATCAACCCCGCCACGTGATCCGGCGCCGGCGGCGGCGCCACCAGAAACGGATCCATCACCGTCGAGCGCAGCACCACCAGCCCCGCCGCGCCGCTCGCCTTCCACGCGGCCGCGTCGCACACCCCCACCCGCTCCAGCACGGGATCGACGGCGCCATCGTACATCGGCGTCTGGAAGCGCGTGCGCGTGATGATGTACGGCGGCGCCGCCCCCGGCCGGCTGAGGCTCAACTGCTCGTACACTCTCTCGTTGAACGCGTTCACCGCCTCCAACGTTGAGAGCGCGGGGTGGTGCATCACGTAGCACACGATGTTGATGTCCGGCTCGGGGAGGAGCACGATCCGGAACGGAGCGAAGTCGGCGTCGCGGAGCGCCGCGTGCATCCGCCGCGCGCCGGCCACGGTGCGCTCGATGAGATAGCCGTAGCCGCGCGCGTCGAGCGGGAGCACCTTGTGGCTCAGCCACACCGCCGCCGCCGACGCGCCGGGCTTCGATCCCTCGAAGATGAACCGCCCCAGGAAGAGGTCCTCCGCCGAGTCGAGCCCCTCCGTCGGGAGCAGGTACGGTGGATCGATCGACACCAGGTCGCGCGCGCGTCGGTCGCGCAGCAGGAACGCCCCCGCCGGATACGGGACGTAGCCCAGCTTGTGCGGATCGATGGTCACCGAGTCCGCCCCGGCCAGCGCCTCCATCGCGCGCACCCACGCATCGGTCGGCCAGTCGTCCCCCGTCGTCGCGCGGATCTCCGCGGCGCAGCGGCGTGTGCCGTCGCTCCCCCACGTCACCGCCGCGGCGTAGCCGCCGTAGCAGGCGTCGGAGTGCACGTGGAAGGTGACCCCCAGCTCCCGCTCCGCGCGCTCGCGCACGGCGAGCACCTCATCGAGCCGGTCGATCGAGCTCTCCTCGGTGGTGCCGCACACGCTCACGCACGCCATGATCGGCACCCGGCGCGCGGCGAGCTCCTGCACCGTGCGCCAGAGCGCGCGCGTATCCATGCGGTAGTGGTCGTCGAGCGGCACGAAGCAGAGCTGGTTCGAGCCGATCCCGAGCGCCCGCACGATCTTCTCCCACGAGTAGTGCGCGGTCGCGGCCACGAGCACCACCCCCGCGGGGAGCGGATCGCCGAAGCGACGCTCGATCCAGCGCCCGTAGTCCTGGTAGCCCACGGTGGCGAGCGAGTGCGCGCCGAGCGCGCGTCGCACCGCCTCGCGCGGCGCCGCCGCCCAGAGCGCCCCCCAGAGGTCGAGCACGGCGGCGTTCCGGACGTTCACCAGCTCCCAGAGGGAGAGCGACTCGAGCGGCACTCGCGAGCCGTCCAGCCGCTCCACCTCGAGCGAGACACCGAGGTCCTGCGCCGCACCCGCCGCGGCGAGCGGGAGGTAGATCACGTTGCGCGCGATCCAGAGCGCCTCGAAGTTCGCCACCGTTCCCCCGGAGGCGATGTGCCCCCACGAGGTGGCCGGGTCGTACCCGATCATCCGCGCGAGCTGCGCGGCCACCTCGAGCTCCAGCCGCGTGGTGACCGGCGACGCCTCCACCGCCACGTTGTTCGGGTTGTACAGCATGGCCGCGAAGTAGCCGATCTGCGCGGCGATCGTCTGCTCGAACGCCATGTGCCCCTTGTAGCGCCCCGAGAAGAACGGGACCCCACGCTTCAGCTCCGCGAGGAGCCCCATCAGCTCCTGCGTGAGCGTCGCGACGGTCTGCTCGTACCCCTCGGACCGCTTGTCCATCTCGCGGATGGTGAACCCATCCTCGGGATGGTAGTTGCGCCGCCAGAACACGTGGTCGCGCAGCGCCTCGGTGACGAGCCGCTCGAGCAGCTCGGCGTTCTCGGCCCGGGGGCCGAGAAACCAGGCGGAGAGGGAGTCTTTCTTGGGGTCGGGCATGGCGGGCGGGAAGCGGGAAGCGGCGCGGCGCTGCCGCGCCTGCGGGAAGCGGGAAGCGTTGAATATGGAACGCGGCGGGGGCCGCGGCGACTGCCGCGGCCCCCTCCGCCATCTTCCTCAGTGTCGTTCCGCGCCCCTCGCCCCGCGCCCCGCGTCACAGCGAGTAGTTCGGCGCCTCTCTCGTGATCGTCACGTCGTGCGGGTGCGACTCGCGGAGGCCGGCGGGGGTGATGCGCACGAACTCGGTCTGCGTGCGCAGCTCGTCGATGTCCGCGCACCCCACGTACCCCATCCCGCTCCGGAGGCCGCCGACCATCTGGAAGATCACGTCCCCCACCGGGCCCTTGTACGGCACCCGCCCCTCGATCCCCTCGGGGACGAGCTTCTTCGGCGACATCTCCCCTTCCTGGAAGTAGCGGTCGGCGCTCCCATCCTGCATCGCGGAGAGGCTCCCCATCCCGCGGATCATCTTGAAGCGCCGCCCCTCGAGCAGGAACGACTCGCCGGGGCTCTCCTCGGTGCCGGCGAGCATCGAGCCCATCATCACGCTCGACGCCCCCGCCGCGAGCGCCTTCACGATGTCGCCGGAGTACTTGATCCCGCCATCGGCGATCACGGGGATGTCCCCCGCCCCCTCCACCGCATCGAAGATCGCCGTGAGCTGCGGCACGCCGACGCCGGTCACGACGCGCGTGGTGCAGATGGAGCCCGGCCCCACGCCGACCTTCACCGCATCGACCCCGCGCTCGACGAGCGCCTGCGTGCCCTCGCGCGT
>DASTSH010000019.1:0-20094 GCA_035760785.1 Gemmatimonadaceae bacterium
GGAGGTAGAGCGCGTGTAGGGCCGGATGTAGAGAGAGTCCGCCTACACACGAACCTACACGCGCCGTACCCATCTCCTCTTTCCGTCAGTTCCCCACACGCCACACGCGTTGTTCGGTGGTCTACCCCCCAGTTCCTGGAACCCCCCGAGGCCCGACGCCTTGGTCAGTTCTCACCCACCCCTCCCCGCCCACCCCACTGGCGCGAACCGCGGCGCCAGTGCAGAGTCCAGCATGTCCACGTCGACTCCCTCCGCCACCGTGTCCCCCGTCCTCGTCACCCTCGCCGACCTCCACGCCGCCGCCGCGGTGCTCAGGGGGGTGGCCGTCCGCACGCCGCTCCTCCCCGCCGATGACCTGGCCGAGGAGCTCGGGAGCGAGGGGATCTGGCTCAAGCCGGAGATGCTGCAGCGCGGAGGGGCGTTCAAGTTCCGTGGGGCGTACCTCTTCCTCTCGCGACTCGGCCCGGAGGAGCGGGCGGCCGGCGTGGTGGCGCCGTCGTCGGGGAATCACGCGCAGGCCGTCGCGCTCGCGGCGCGGCTGCTCGGCGCGCCCGCCACGGTGGTGATGCCCACCACCGTCACCCCGGCCAAGCGGGCCGGCGCTGAGCGGCTCGGCGCCCGCGTGGTGCTCGCCGGCACCACCACCGCCGACCGCATGGAGCGCGCGCTCCAGCTCATGGAGGAGGAGCAGCTCACCCTCGTCCCCCCGTACGACAACCGCACCATCATCCTCGGGCAGGGGACGGCGGGGCTGGAGATCGCCGAGGACCTCCCCGATGTGGGGACGGTGCTGGTGCCGGTGGGGGGAGGCGGCTTGAGCGCCGGCGTGGCGGCGGCGGTGAAGCTCCTCGTCCCCTCGGCCCGGGTGATCGGGGTGGAGCCCGCCGGCGCGCCGAAGCTCACGCGCGCCCGGCGGCACGGCGCCCCCGTCCGCCTGGAGCGCACCGCGAGTCTCGCGGACGGCCTCCTCGCGGTGGAGATCGGCGCCATCCCCTTCGCTCACCACCAGGCATTCATCGACGACGTGGTGCTGGTGGAGGATGCGGCGCTCCCCGGCGCGATGCGGTGGCTGCTCGACCGCCTCAAGGTGGTGGCCGAACCGAGCGGCGCGATCACCGTCGCGGCGCTCCGCGAGGGGCTCGTGCGTCCAGTGGGGAAGACGGTGGCCGTGCTGAGTGGCGGGAACATCGAATGGAACGGCCTGCGCGAGCTGCTCGGAGATGGATAGAGCGAGGATCCTGATCGCCGATGAGGACGAGGTCCTCACGCGCACGGTCAGCTGGCTGCTGAAGGAGCAGGGCTACGACGTGGCCGTGGCGCCGCGGAGCGAGCGCGTGCTCGACACGCTCGCCTCTCACCAGCCGGACCTCCTGCTGTTCGATGTGCAGATGCCCGGCGGCGATGGCTACGAGATGCTCCGCCGCATCAACGCCGACGAGCGCTGGCGCGACATGCCGGTGCTCGTCGCCTCGGCGCTCCGCGCCGAGGAGGCCGCATCGCAGCTCGTGACCCTCGGCGCCACGGACTTCATCAGCAAGCCGTTCCACGTCCGCGAGCTGCTGGCGCGCATCCGCGTGCAGCTCCGGATCCGCCAGGAGCTCCTCCACGCGCGCTCCGCCCTCCGTTCCACCGAGGTGCAGCTCGAGCGCGCGCGCGCCGAGGCGGAGAGCCGGCGCAAGATGGTGGACATCCTGCACGAGGTGACGGGCGACTTCTCGTCGGAGGAGCTGTACCACATCCTGGTGCGGCGCGTCGCCCGCGCGCTCGACATCTCCCACTGCTCGCTCGTGCTCGCGCGCCCGGGAGACGAGGTGGGCGTGGTCGCCGCGGCGTACGAGGCGCCGGGGCTCACGCATCTGGAGATCCGCCTGGAGCGCTATCCGGAGATCCGCGCCGCGCTGGAGACGGCCGAGCCGGTGCTCATCGAGGACCTGGACTCGAGCGCGCTGTACAACGAGGTGCGGCTGGACTGGGCGGTGAGCGGCACGATGGTCCCCTTCCGCTCCGTGATCGCGCTCCCCTTCCGCCTGGATGGCGAGCGCGCCGGGGTGATCTTTCTCCGCACGCTGCTCGATGAGCCGCCGCTCGGCCGCTCCGACGTGGAGTTCGCCGAGACGGTGGTGCGCGCCGCGGTGGCGGCGATCCGGCGGGCGCAGGTGATCGAGAGCACGCGCGCCGACAAGGCGCGGCTGGAGGTTTTGGCGCTCACCGACCCGCTCACGCAGACGCACAACCGGCGGGCGCTCATGGAGCGGCTCACCGCCGAGCTGGAGCGCGCGCGCCGGTATGCGCTCCAGCTCTCCCTGCTCATGGTCGATCTCGATCACTTCAAGGCCATCAACGACACCTACGGCCACGTGGTGGGGGACGAGGTGCTGCGGAGCGTCGCGCGCACGCTCCAGCGCGAGGCTCGCGCCGTGGACGTGGTCGCGCGCTACGGCGGGGAGGAGTTCGTGGTCATCCTCCCGGAAACGCCCGAGGAAGGGGCGGTGTCGCTGGCCGAGCGCATCCGCGCGCGCGTGGGGGACGCGCTCCCCATCTCCGCCGGCGAGTACGGCTGGCTGAACGTGACCGTGAGCATCGGCGTCGCCACCATCCCGTCACCGCGGGTGAACTCACCGGAGGAGCTGATCGCCCTCGCGGACGAGGCGCTCTATCGCGCCAAGGCGCAGGGGCGCAATCGGGTGTGCACGTGAGCACCCGCTGTCCCGCGTGCGGCGCGGAATATCCCGCCGACGCGCGCTTCTGCCCGCGCGACGGCACCAGGCTGGAGCCAGTGGCCGCACCAGGTGCCGATGCCGCGCCCCCGCCGTCGCACGCGCGCGTGTTCGAGTCGATCTCCCCCGCCGAGGCGCGCGCGACCACGCCGCGCCTCGGCGGCGCCGCGCCGCCGTTCACGCCGCCGGTCGACGTCGCCCGCCTCCCGGGGCAGGTGCTCGATGGACGGTACCGCGTGACGCGGAAGATCGGCGAGGGGGGAATGTCCTTCGTGTTCCTCGCGAGCGATGCGAGCACGGGAGAGAACGTCGCGATCAAGCTCCTCTCGCCATCGCTCATCCGCGACCGGAACGCGATGGCCCGGCTGCGCCGCGAAGCGGAGCTGGGAGGGCGGCTCGCGCACCCGAACGTGTGCCACATCATGCGGCTCGGCGAGACCGCGCAGGGGCTCGTCTACGTGGTGATGCCCTTCATCGAGGGGGAGCTGCTCTGCGACCGCAACATCCGCCTCGGCCAGCTCCCGCTCGACGTGACCACGCGCTTCGTGTCCGACATCGCCGCCGGGCTGCACGTGGCGCACGCGCTGGGGATCATCCACCGCGACCTCAAGCCCGAGAACATCATGATCTGCCGCCGCCCCGACGGCTCGGAGCACGCGGTGGTCATGGACTTCGGGCTCGCCAAGGAGCGCCAGCTGGGGCCCGAGGTGCAGAAGCTCACCGCGACCGGCATCGTGCTCGGCACGCCGGAGTTCATGAGCCCGGAGCAGCTCCGCGGGAAGACGCTCGATCCGCGCACCGACATCTACTCCCTCGGGCTCATGGCGTGCGAGATGCTCACCGGGCAGCTCCCGTTCACCGGACGCACGCAGCAGGACGTGATGCTCGCGCGGTTGAAGAGCGAGCCCACCCCCATTCGCGCCGTGCGCCCCGACCTGCACTTCCCCGCGGCGGTGGAGCAGGTGCTGCTGAAGAGCATGCACCGCGATCCCGACCACCGCTATCGCACGGCGCCGGAGTTCGCCGCGGCGCTGGCGGACGCGGCCGCCGGCGGGAGCGGCGGGGAGGGCCCCTCCGCCTCCGCGTTCCTGGACCGCCTGCTCCGTCGCTGAGCATTGCCGGGGGGTGGCCCTCGGGCCACATTCCCGGCATGAAGCGGCACCAGCCCTTCGAGCCCGCCGAGTACGTCGCGTGGACGCGTGACGAGGGGGCGATGCGCGAGTACCGCGACACGCTCGAACGCGATGCCGCGCGGGCGCGCGTGATCGAGGGGCTCGACATCGCCGCGCTGCTCGACCTCTACAAGGGACTCGTGCGCAACCGTCTCACGGACATCGCGCTCAAGCGGCTGGTGCGCCAGGGCGTGGTCTCCAAGGCGTGGCTGGGCACCGGGGAAGAGGCGACGACGATCGGCCCCGTGCACGCGCTCCGGCGGACGGAGCCGCGCGACGTGGTGGCGCCGATGATCCGCAATGGCGGCGCCTGTCACGAGATGGGGATGCCGGTGGCGGACATGATGCGCGCGTACATGGGCACGGGCGATGGCCCATCCCACGGGCGCGATGGGCACTACGGCGACCTCTCGAAGGGGATCCTCCCGCCGATCAGCCACGTGGGAGACATGGTCCCGGTGGTGACGGGGATCGCGATGTCGCTCCGCATGCGGGGCACCGACGGCGTGGCGATGACGTGGATCGGCGATGGCAGCACCAAGGCCGGCGTCACGCACGAGGGGCTGAACCTCGCCGCCGTGCGCCGCGCGCCGGCGGTGTTCATCATCCAGAACAATCAGGTGGCGCTCGGGACGCGGCTCGCGCAGCACCACCTGGGCGCGGACGCGCGCGCCTTCGCCGACTGGCCGGCGGCGTACGGCGTGTGGGGCGGGGTGTTCGATGGGAACAACGTGCTCGATGCGTACGCGCTGGCGGTGCTCGCCGTGGAGCGGTGCCGGAGGGGAGAGGGCCCGTGCATCCTCGTGGCCGAGACGTTCCGCATGGGCGGCCACGCCACGCACGATGAGGCCGAGGCCCGGCGCACCTTCGACGCGGCGCTCTTCGAGCGCTGGGGGCGGCGCGATCCGATCGCCCTGTACGAGGAGTACCTGACGGAGCGAGGCATCGCGCGCGATGCGCTGGCGGCGGCGGAGCGGGAGGTGGAAGGGGAGGTGGAGCGCGCGGAGGCGGAGGCGCTGGAGAGCAGGGGGCGGCGGATGCCGGCGGGGGAGAGCGCCCTCGCCGGCGTGTACGCCGACGGGGGCCACGGAGTCCACCCATCCCGGAGGTCATCGTGACGTCCATCGTGCTCGCGAGCGCCACCGCGCTGTGCGTGGCGGCGCAGGCGTGTGCCGGCGGCCGGGAGCCGTCGCAGCCGCCGCCTCCGGCGGACTCGCTGAGCGCGCGCCTCGTGCTCCCCCCAGGGTTCGAGGTGGCGTACTTCGCGCGCAATGTGCCCGTTCGCTTCATGGCGCTCGGTCCCGACGGCGCCGTGTACGCGAGCGAGCCCGGGAACGGGCGCGTGGTCCGCATCTGGGACGAGGATGGCGACGGCGTGGCCGACAGCACCGTGACGGCGGTGGACGGGCTCGACCACCCGCACGGTCTCGCCTTCCACAAGGGCTATCTCTACATCGCCAACACCGGCGGCGTCGCGCGTGCGCGCCTGGACGAGCACGGTCGCGCGGTCGGCCCCCCCGAGCGGGTGAATGCCTTCGAGGGGGGCGGAGGGCACTGGACGCGGAGCATCGCGTTCGGTGCCGACAGCGCGATGTACGTGAGCATCGGCTCCACGTGCAACCTGTGCGCGGAGCCCAATCCGGAGCGCGCGTCCGTGATGAGGTTCGACGAGGACGGCGCGAACGGGCGCGTGTACGCGTCGGGGCTCCGCAACGCGGTGGGGATCGCGGTCGACCCGGCGACGGGGGAGCTCTGGGTGTCGCAGAACGAGCGGGACAACATCCCCCCGGACCATCAGGACCTTCCGCCGGAGGAGATCAACATCCTGCGCGATGGAGGAGACTACGGGTGGCCGTACTGCTACTCGCTGCACGGACGCCCGGTGCCCTCCCCCGACATGCGGGGCGCGAGCGATGCGCGCTGCGCCGCGACCATCCCCGCCGCGCTGGAGATGCAGGCGCACTCGGCGCCGCTCGGCATGACCTTCCTCGACCGGGCGACGAACTTTCCCGCGGACTGGCGCGGCGACCTGCTGGTGGCGTTTCACGGATCGTGGGACAGGGACACGCCCACCGGCGCGAAGGTGGTGCGGGTGCGCGTCTCCGGGGGGAAGCCGGTCTCGTACGAGGATTTCGTGACCGGTTGGCAGCTCTCCGACGGGAGCCGGTGGGGACGCCCGGTGGACGTGATGGTGTACCGGGATGGCTCGGTGCTCATCTCCGACGACGCCGGCCGCGCGATCTACCGGGTGTACAGGAAGCAGTGATGCCGCGGCCAGCGATCTGGATCGCGCCGCTCTGCGCGGCGCTGCTCTCGGTGGCGTGTCGCGATGGCGTGCGTCGCCAGTCCTCCCGCGCCCCCGAGGTTCGCGTCATCCACCTGGAGCAGGAGACGCGGAGCGGGATGACCGCCCGGGTGCGGTGGGCGCTCTCCCCCGATTCCTCCGCGATCCTGCTGATGGAGGACCCGGCGGGGGTGGAGATGGATCCGGTGCCCAACGCCTTCATCCTCGCGCGCGAGGGGTGGGGGACGGTGCGCGACGATGCCGCGTGGGACGTGGCCCCCTCACCCGACTGGCGCTGGCTCGCGTGGGGGCGCGCGTACCTGGTGATGCCGGCCAACGGGGACTCGGTGAGCGACTCGGCGTGGCGCTCGCTCGCCGGAGTGGTGGGGCTGGACGCATCGCTCCTCGAGCGGGGCTCCTTCCCGGCGAGCGGGATGTCCATGGCCCGCGGGTTCGCGCGCCCGGTGGTGGCCTCCATAGCGGAGGGGGCGGCCCCCGCGGGCACGGCGCGCGCCCTCGATCTCGCGGGAGGATGGCGCGTGCGCTGGTCGGGGGACACGCTCGCGGCGTTCGGCGCGCGCCCCGTGCGCGCGGTCGACGATGCCGCGCCGGTCTCGTGGACGCTCGTGGACCCGCGCACCGGGCGCGATGCGATCGAGGCACGCGACAGCGCCGCGCTCTCCCAGGTGGCGTGGACGGAGGGGCCGCTGCTGGACATCGCGGTCCCCCTCGACCTTCGCGCGCCGCGCACGATCGTGACCAGCCGCTGGCGCTTCGAGAGCCGCGACGGGGTGCTCGCGGTGGCGCCCGCCGCGGGGGGCGCGTCGCGGGCGATCGGCCCCGCGCTCCCGCTCGCGGCCACGCGCTCGGGGACCTACCTCGCGGCGCTCGTCCCCCGGCGCAACGCCGAGGAGCACGACCGCACCGAGGAGCTGGTGATGCTGGAGCTGCGGGGAGGAGGGGGAGGGAAGTGACGGCGCGGCGCCCGGGAGTGCGCCGTGACGCTACAGCTCCACCACGATCTCCCCGCGCCGCGCGTCGAGCGTCCACTGCCCGCCGCGCAGGTAGCGCTGCACGTCGGGGTGGCCGAGCGGAAAGAGCGTCCCGGACTTGATCACGTAGACGCCGGTCTCGTTGGTGAGCGTCGCGATCCGCCAGCCGCGCGCATCGGCGGGAACGCGCCCGCTCGCGCGGAGCAGCAGTCTCCCCGCGCCCGGCTCGAAGGTGGGCGCCAGCCGGCCGAGCACATCGAGGCCGAGCAGCACCTCGTCAGGCGCGCGCAACGGGCGGAATGCCGCCGGCACGTTCGTGAGCGCGTAGTCCCCCAGCCGCGCCTCCGGCACCACCGCCGCCATGCGCCGCGGGTCGCGCTCCCCGCGCGACGCCCAGTGGCGCACGTCCGCGCGGTGCAGCCACGAGGTGTCCACCACCAGCCCCTGCACGCGCGCATCGATCGTCGCGTCCACGGTGTCGCCGCCGATCGCCAGCCGGACGCGCCCCAGCAGGTGGCTGTCGCTCACCTCGAGCGGCACGAACGCGGAGTCGGGACCGGCCGCTCCGGGAGGATGATCGCGCAGCCACTCGGCGCGCACCCGTTCGGCGTAGGGCAATGGCGAAGCGGGCAGGGAGGCCAGGGCGCCGTACTCGCCGAGCCGCGCGTACACGGGAGCGAGCTCCCGCGCCACGACGCCGGGATCGCCGCCGAAGTAGCGCGCCTCCTCCATGAGCACCGCGCCGACCTTCAGCGCCCCGCGCTCCGCCAGATACTTCCCGAGGGCGAGCCGCGCCTCCGGGTTTCGTGGGTCGATGCGAACGGCGTAGTAGTACAGCGACTCGGCGGAGAAGATGCGCCCCGCCAGGAGGAGCGTGTCCGCCCGGGCGACGATCTCCTGCGCCCCGGCCGCGCGAGCGGCCAGCGCCACGAGAACCGCCGCGCCCCACGCGAGGCGCCCCCGGCGCGCGCGGACGCGAGAGGGGGCGGATGGCCGGAGCGGGAGCGTCGAGGGGGAGCGCGGCATCGGGTGGGAGACGGTGACGGGCGAATCGCGGAGCCTGCACGGCTTACAGGGGGACGCGGCGCCGCGCCGGCTCGTAACGCGCTCCCGGCCGCTCACATCCCGATCCGGCGCATCTCCACCATGAGGCAGCGGTCCTGCACCACCTGGATCCCCGCTCTGGCGAGCGCCTCCGCCGCCTCATCGTTGCGGATCCCGAGCTGGAACCACACCGCCCGTGGGCGCTTGGCGAGGATGTCCGGGACGTGCGGCGGGATGTCCTTCGGGCGCCGGAACACGTTCACCAGATCCACCTCGCCGGGAACGTCCACGAGGCGCCGGTACACGCGTTCGCCGAGGATCTCCGTGACCTCGGGGAAGTAGACCGGCACGGGCACCACCTCGAGCCCCGCCATCTGCACGTACTCCGGGACGTAGAACGCCGGCTGCCCCGTCCATTCGGTCTTGATGCCGAGCACCGCCACGCGACGCGTCCGCTCGAGGAGCGCGCGGATCTCTTCCGGACTCTCCAGCAGATTGCGGCGCCACTCGCCGGTGTCGCGTGGTCTGGCGGTCATGTGGTCGAGAGAGATGCCAGGATCGTGCGCGGTGAGTCCCGCAGGGTGACCTCGGAGGCTCCGGCGGGTTAACTTTCGGGCTCTTCCGAAAGTGCCCGGTACAAGGAGAACTCGTTCATGCGCATGCTCGTTCTGGGAGCGGGGCTGCAGGGGTCGGCCTGTGCCTACGATCTGCTGCAGAACCCCGATGTCACCGAGGTCCGTCTCGCTGACCTGAACATCACCCACCTGCCCGACTTCCTCGCGCCGTACTCCGGGAAGCGGCTCATCCCCACGCACCTCGACGTGCGCGACCGCGAGGCGGTGCTCGCCGTGATGCGGGAGAGCGATGCGGTGATGAGCGCGATCCCCTACTACTTCAACCTCGACATGGCCAGGTGCGCCGTCGAGGCGGGGACGCACTTCTGCGATCTCGGCGGCAACACGGAGATCGTGTTCCAGCAGCGCGAGCTCGAGGGGAAGGCCAGGGAGAAGAACATCACCGTCGTGCCCGATTGCGGGCTCGCGCCGGGGATGGTGAACATCCTCGCGCAGCACGGGATCGAGCAGCTCGACCAGGTGAAGTCGGTGAAGATCTACGTGGGCGGGTTGCCGCAGCACCCGGAGCCGCCGCTGAACTACCAGATCGTGTACTCGCTCGAGGGGGTGCTCGACTACTACACGACGCTGTCGTGGGTGGTGCGCGACGGGAAGCGCGCGAAGGTGAAGGCGCTGTCGGAGCTGGAGACGGTGGACTTTCCGCAGCCGGTGGGGGCGCTCGAGGCGTTCCACACGGCGGGCGGCCTGTCGACGATGGCGTTCCGGTACGAGGGGAAGATCCCGACGATGGAGTACAAGACGCTCCGCTATCCGGGGCACGCGCACATCATGGAGGCGATCCGCGAGCTCGGGCTGCTCGATCTCACCCCGGTGGATGTGAAGGGGGTGAAGGTGGTGCCGCGCGACGTCTTCGTCGCCACCGTCGGCCCGCGGCTGACGAAGCCCAAGGGGCGCGACCTGGTGGCGTTGCGCGTGATCGTGGAGGGGACGAAGGACGGGAAGGCGAAGAAGCTCGGGTGGGAGCTCCTCGACTACTACGACGAGGCTCGCGGGATCAGCGCCATGATGCGCACCACCGGCTATTCGCTCTCGATCACGGGGCAGATGCAGGCGCGGGGTGAGGTGAAGCCCGCCGGCGTGCACACGCCCGACGAGTGCATCCCCGCGGTGCCGTACATCACGGAGCTGGAGAAGCGGGGGATCAAGATTCGGAGCATGTGAGCGGGGCGCGGGACGCGGGATGCGGGACGCGGTGGGATACGGAATTGCGACGGGGGCTGCGGCACATGCCGCAGCCCCCGTCGCGTTCCTTGTTCGTGGTGTTCCCGCGCCCCGCACCCCGCGTCCCGCGTCCCGTTCTATCTCACGAATCCCGCCAACGTCGCCCCCATCGCGTCGATGGTGCTCTTCGCGTTCCAGCGATCGGTGCCGTTGTAGATGAACGCGAAGGCGAGCAGCTCGCCGTCCCGAGCGGTGACGTAGCCGCCGAGGGAGATCACGGTGTTGGTGGTGCCGGTCTTGGCGTGGAGGTTTCCCTGGGCCGGCGTGTACTTCATGCGGCGGCGCAGCAGCTCCGACTCGCCGGCCACCGGGAGGGAGGCGTGGAAGGCGTCTCCCCAGGGGGCATGGTGCGCGTACGAGAGGAGCTGCACGAGCGAGCGCGGCGTCACGTGGTCGAGCACGGAGAGGCCGCTGCCATCGGCCGCGAACACCGAGCCGGGTGCGGCGCCCACCTTCTCGGTCATGAAGCGCTGGAGGAGGCGGCTCCCGGTCTCCACCGAACCGACGGCGGTCGGGGACGTATGGCGTCCCGCGTCGCGGAAGAGCAGTTCCGCGTAGTGATTGATGCTCTCCCGGTTCATGGCCGAGATGAGACGCGCGAGCGGAGGCGAGGCGAGCGAGGTCACGCGCGCGGCGCCCGCGGGAGTGGCGGCGAACTGCGTGGGACCGTCCACGCTGATCCCGCGCGCCGCGAGCGCGCGGCGGAAGGCGCCGGCGGTGAACGCGGTGGGGTCCTCCACCACCAGCTCGTAGCGCTTCTCCCCGGCGCGGGCGCCGATCCACCCGCGCACGTCGATGGTGCCGTTGGAGGTGGTGTGGGCGAGCACGCGGGCGCCGCTGCCGCCGGTGGTCCGCACGTTCGCCGAGAGCGGGATGTCGGTGGCCGGCTCGAGGGTGACCACCGCCTTCCCGTTGCGGCCGGGCGTGACCACCACCCACACGAGGTTCTCGTTGAGCGACAGCGCCGAGACGCGCGCCGCGTAGCCGGACTGCAGGTAGCGCGACTGCCACCCCTCGGGGATGCGCTGCGTGTCGAACGCGCTCGCGTCGGCGATGAGCCGCCCGGTCACGTGCTTCACGCCGGCGCCGGCCACGAGCTGCGCCAGGAGGTCCATCGACGCGCCGGGACCGCCATCGAAGAAGCGGGGGGAGAGCGCGGGGTCGCCATCGCCGCGCAGGATCAGGTCCCCGTGCAGCGTGCCGTCGGGGCCGAGCGTGCCGGCCCGCAGGACATCCGTGCTGAACTGGTGGTTCTCGCCGAACTGGTCGAGGGCGATGGCCGTGGTGAACAGCTTCATGTTCGACGCCGGCTGCATCGCGGAGTCCGGCGCGTAGTCGAACAGCGTGTCGCCGCGCGAGAGCGAGACCACCATGACCCCCCACTTCCCGCTGCGCACGCGGCTGAAGAGCATCGAGCGGAGATCGCCGGTGAGCGCGTCCTCGCCGCGAGGGGTGGTATAGCGCGGGGCGGCCGGCGCGGCCGCGCGGACATGCCGGAGCGTGCGGCGGCGCGTGCCGCGCCGCGTCCTCGTCGTCGCGGCGTGCGCGGGGCGCGACGCCCCTTCGGCCGCCGGGGCCGCGGCGTCCGGGCCGCTTCCGGCATCCCCCTGCGCCGCGGCTGTGCCGAGCGGCACGCAGAGGATGGCGGCGACGGCGAGCGCCGCGAGGCGGGCGCGCGAACGGGCGAGCAGCGGCACGATCACAGACATGACGACGGGCACGGAAGGGGCGACTCGAGATCCACGCCCGGCACCTGGGGCGTGTGACGACACCGGCCGGCGTCCACGGCTTCTACGGGACGGGACGCTGGGTCGTTTCGCGGCGGCGCCGGGGCACATGCTTCACGAGCGTGACCGCCAATGGTCACGCCCCTACAGCTTAATGACGATTTTCCGCTGGTACAGTCCCCACATCAGCGCGAGAAAGAGGAGCACGTAGCAGACGGCGAAGAGGAGCGAGGCGTCGCGCGGCGCCAGCCACGACGCGAACGCCGACTGGTAGATCGCCGACTCCACCGGCACCATCGTACCTCCACGGGGCACCCGCACGAGGGTGTAGATGAGGCGGGAGAAGAGCCCCTCCCCCACGAACGCCGCCAGCGGGTTGAGCCCGAACACGACGAACGGCTTCGTCCACCATGTCACGTGCTCGATGTCGATCAGCCACATGCAGGTGGCGAGCGTGACGCTGGCGAGGCCGCCGGTGAGCAGCACGTAGGAGCTGGTCCAGAGATTCTTGTTGACCGGGAAGGACCACCCCCACATCAGTCCGGCCACGATCGCGATCGCGCCCACGCCATGGAGCGCTGCCACGCGGGAGAGGAGCGGGCGGTCGGCGGCGATCCAGCGGCCGGCGAGCACGCCGAGCATGCAGGTGGCGATCGCGGGGAAGGTGGAGAGGATCCCTTCCGGATCCCATGTCCGCGATCCGGCCCACATGTGGTTCGTCCCGAACACAGCGCGGTCCAGCCAGGCGGCGAGCGTGAGGCTGTGGTCCGGGGCGCTGAGCACGGCCGCCCCGATCAGGCCGTGGCCGGGCACAGGAATCAGCGTCATCACGAACCAGTAGCCGAGCAGCAGCCCCGCGACGATCGCCACCACCCGCTTCACCGGGGCGCGCAGGGTGAGGAGCGCGGCGCAGACGTAGGCGACGCCGATGCGCTGGAGCACGCCGGTGAAGCGCCAGTGCGCGAGCCCCAGGTGGGGGGTCACCGAATCGAAGCGCGCGCCGAAGGGGAGGGGGAGGATGAACTCGTGATAGGGGAGCCCCGAGAGCAGGAGCCCCACGAGTACGATCATCCCCCCGCGCTTCAGGATCTGGAGAACGATGTCGCGGTCGCTCGCCCCGCGCGCGCGGCGCGAGGAGAGCGAGAGGTGCGTCGTGATCCCGACGATGAACAGGAAGAAGGGGAAGATCAGGTCCGTCGGGGTCCACCCGTTCCACGCCGCGTGCTCGAGCGGGGGATAGATTGCGCCCCACGTTCCCGGATTGTTGACGAGGAGCATCCCGGCGATCGTGAGTCCCCGGAAGACGTCGAGAGAGACCAGCCGCTCGCGCACCCGGGTGGGGGCGACGGTGCTCTCCGGCGTGGAGAGCGGTGTGGCGGGGGCGCCGGAGAGCTCCCCGGGGCGCAGCGTGGTGGTCACGACACGTGCTCCTCTTCGGTGCGCATCAGGCCCCACTGCCCGTCGTTGCAGTGGAACCAGATGGTGCGCGATGGTGCGACCTGGCCGTCCTCCTTCCCGCCGACGAAGCGGCCACCGAAGCGGATCGCCGCGCTGTCGCGGTCCACGGCGCCTCCCCCACGGTAGAGCACGAGCAGGGTGGGCCATTCACCCTTGCTCTTCAACATGGCGCGGACCTTGGCCCGAAGCGCCGTGTCGGGCGGAAAGAGGAAAGTCGGTCCCGCGTTCTGGAGCGCCTCACGGCCGGCGTCGGGGAGAGCGGAGTCCCCCGACGTGACGACGAGGAAGCGCTGTGGGCGCGGGGTGATGTTCCGAAGATAGGCACTGGTGGCCGCGGCCAACTCGGCGTCGGTTGGAGCGGCACAGGCGATGACGACGGCTCTGGGCGTCGCCTCCGAGGACCGGCCGCAGGCCGCGGCCAGGAGGAAGGCGAACGCGGCCGTGCTGCGCGCGACGTTGCGTGACATTCCTGATTCTTGCACCGCCGAGCGGATTTGTCGAGCCCGTTCTCCGCGCCTTTCGGGGAGTCTGCGGGCTAGGCAACCGCCAGCGCCCGCCACAGATTGGGATGGACCGTCGCGCACCGCCCTGGCGCGCGCGACCCCTCCGAGGGCATTCCGGCGGCCACCGGCCGCCTGTGGATCGTGTGCAGGTGGGTTACCCGATCAACCCGTGCTGGAGGGTCATGGCATGCCACAGCGGCACAGCATCACGCGTGAGGGGGTCATCGCGGGGATCATCGGCGCCACGAGCGTCGCGATCTGGTTTCTCGTGGTGGACGCGCTGGCGGGCCACCCGCTGTTCACCCCCACGGTGCTGGGGACCGCGGTGTTCAGCGTGTTCGGCGACACCACGCGCGACGGCGCCATCTTCCACGTGCTGTTCTATACCGTGATCCACTACGCGGCGTTCATCGTCGCCGGGATCGTGGTGTCGTACGTGGTGCACCGCGCGGAGACGGAGCCCTCGGTGCTGGTGGTGTTCACGCTCCTGTTCATCATCTTCGAGCTGGGCTTCTACGGCTTGGCGGCGATGCTCGCCGAGACGGAGCTGCGGTCGCTCGCCTGGTACCAGATCGCGGCCGGCAACGTGCTGGCGGCGCTCCTGATGGGGGTGTACATGTGGCGGACGCACCCGGCGCTGCGACAGGAATTCGCGCACGCGTTGGGAGGGGATGAGTAGCGGGGCGGAGGCTGGGGGATTGTAGGACATAGTGGCTGGACCACCGAAGGACGCGTGTCGCGTGTGGGGAACTGACGGACAGAGTGGCGAGGTACGGCGCGTGTGGGTACGTGTGTAGGTGGACTCTCTCTACAGCCGAGCCTACACGCGCCGTACCTAGCTCCTCTACCCGTCAGTCTCCCACACGCCACACGCGTTTCATGGTGGTCTACCCACCAGGTCCTAGATTCACGCCGTCGCTTCCCTCCGATCCTGCGCCTCGAGCTCCCCGACCCACTTGAAGAAGATCACCGACAGCACCCCGGCGAAGATCAGGCCGCCGGGGATCCACATGATCAGGCCGCCCAGCCGCTGGTCCTGCAGCGGGGAGAGTCCCAGCACGCGCGGGGCGCTCGCGTAGAAGGGGTAGAGCAGCGAGTCGGAGTACGTGATGATGATCGCCACCAGCGACATCGGCATCGTCATCAGGAACACGTACAGCATCTGCTTCGGGTACGAGAGCCGCGGCAGCTCCGGCATCGTGCTCATGATCGGCCACCACATGATCGTGGAGGCGACGAGGAAGCACAGGTGCTGGACGATGTGCACCGGGTGGTGCGCCAGCGCGTAGTTGTAGAGCGGCGGCAGGTGCCAGACGACGATCGTCAGGTTGAAGATCGCGAACGCCGCCGGGCCGGTGGTGATGCGCCGGGCGATCGCCGCCACGGCCCGGCTCCGCAGCGCCGGACGCAGCATCCATCCCGGCGTGCCGGCGATGAGGAGCGGCGTCACGAGCATGGTGAGCAGCAGGTGCTGCACCATGTGCGCGCTGAAGAGATAGCTGTCGCTCAGGTCGTGGATGGGGCCGTTGAGCGTGAAGAAGAGCGTGGCGAGGCCGAGGAGAAAGAGCACCTTCCGCCCCGCCGTGAGCGGCGGATGCGCGACGGCGGCGGGGACGCGCCTCTCGACGCCGCCCTCCGCCGCCGTCATCGCGCGCTCCCCCGCGCGGGCCCGCCAGACGTACAGTCCGGCGAGCGCCGCGATGCCGATCACCGTGCTCCAGTGGACGTCGAAGCTCGTCCAGGAGAGCTCGGTCGTGGGGTGCAGCAGCATCACATCGAACATCGAAACATCCAACCTCGAACGTCGGCCGGCCGGCCGCTCACGCGGCGTGAATCGACAGGTGGCCGAACAGGAAGAGCAGCGAGATCAGGATCAGGATCGCGATCGTGAGCGGGCCCACGAACAGCCCGCGGAACAGCTTCGCATCGTACTTCAGGTGCATGTAGAACATCACCACGATCGCGAACTTCGCCACCGACAACGCCAGCAGCGTGGGGACGAAGAGCCGCGTCTCCTTGATCGGGGTGTAGTAGATCCAGACCTCGGCCACGGTGATCAGGGTCAGGATCAGCGCCACCCACTTGTAGGTCCCCCAGTCGGGGTGCGTGTGCTCCACGGCATGCGCATCGCCGTGGGCGTCGATCGTGGTCTGGCTGTGGGAATGATCGGCGGTCATCGCGTCCTCGTCACTGGATCAGGTACACGAGCGTGAAGATGGCGATCCAGACGACGTCGACGAAGTGCCAGTACAGGGCGCAGATGTCGACGTTGATCGCGTCGCGGGGCCCGAGGCCGCGCTTCATGTCGATGAACAGGAGCGTCATCAGCCACAGCACGCCCGCGGTGACGTGCGCGCCGTGGAAGCCGGTGAGAATGAAGAAGGACGAGCCGAAGAGGTTCGTCTTGATCGTCAGTCCCTCGTGCACGAACGACGTGAACTCGTAGGCCTGGAAGCCGAGGAACGTCGCCCCGAGGAGCGCGGTCATGGCCAGCCAGATCTTCGAGTACTTCCGATCGCCGCGCACGACGGCGGAGTGGGCGAGCACCATCGCCAGCGACGACATGAGCAGCACGAACGTCGAGGCGGAGGTGACGGGGATGTTCAGGATGGCCTTGAAGTGCTGGCCGGTGGCGGGGTTGGTCCACGCCTCGTGCGGGAACGGTCCCACCACCGACCGTCCCTTGTAGATCAGGTAGGTCGAGATGAGGGACGCGAAGAAGAAGCACTCCGAGCCGATGAACGCCCAGATCGCGATCTTGGTGCTGCTCAGACCGGTGCTGGTGTAGTGATGCTCGGCGTGCGCGTCGGCGACTGCGGCGGATGCCAATGTAGTTCTCCGAGATCTCGGTGAAGTGGGCGTTTAGTGTTCCGGCTCGACCGGCGTGAGCAGCCAGGCGTACAGGGTGACGGCGAAGAACACGGCGCCCAGCAGGATCACCGGCAGGCTCTTGTGCCACATGAGGCCGATGAACGGGATGGTGAGGGCGAACGCGGCCACCATCGGCTTGATCGTCGGCGTCGGCATGTGGATGCCCAGCGACTCGGCGGACGGGTGCACGTCCTCGGCGTTCATCTCGACGTCCGAGGGCGTCGAGATGTGCCCCGTGGGCTTGCCGGCCATCGACACCGTGATCTCCTTCTCCCCTTCCTTGGAGTGCGGCACGCCGCTGGTGAGGTGCGGCGCCTTGGCATCCCACATCGGGTAGCGCGAGGTGACCGTCGGGATCCGCGCGAAGTTGTACTCGGGCGGCGGCGACGGGATCGACCACTCGATCGTCGGCGCGCCCCACGGGTCGTTCCCCGCGCGCTGGCCCGACTTCCGGCTGCGCAGCAGGTTCACCACGAAGATCGCCGTCGCCACCACCAGGATGTACGCGCCGATCGTCGAGAGGTGGTTGTCGAGGTTCCACCCCTGGTTGTTGTCGTACGACCAGATGCGGCGCGGCATGCCATCCAGCCCGGCGAAGTGCATGGGGAAGAACGTGAGGTTCATCCCGATGAACGTGAGCCAGAAGTGCCACTTGCCCAGCGTCTCGCTCATCAGCCGCCCGGTCATCTTCGGGAAGTAGTAGTAGATGCCGGCGAACAGCCCCATCATCGACCCGCCGAACAGCACGTAGTGGAAGTGCGCGACGATGAAGTAGCTGTCGGTCTGCTGCAGGTCCGACGGCGGCGAGGAGTGCATCACGCCCGAGATGCCGCCGATCGTGAACAGCCCCACGAGCCCGATCGCGAACATGCAGGCGGTGGTGAAGCGCAGCGAGCCGCCCCACATCGTGCCGAGCCAGTTGAAGATCTTCACCCCCGTCGGGATGGCGATGAGCATGGTGGTGATCCCGAAGATCGAGTCCGCCACCGGGCCCATGCCGACCGCGAACATGTGGTGCGCCCACACGCCGAAGCCGAGGAAGGCGATGAGGATCAGCGAGTAGACCATCACCGGGTAGCCGAACAGCGGCTTCCGCGAGAACGTCGGCAGCACCTCCGACACGAGGCCGAAGGCCGGGAGGACCAGGATGTAGACCTCGGGGTGCCCGAACAGCCAGAACAGGTGCTGCCAGAGCAGCGGGTCGGCCCCCGCGGAGATCTCGTAGAAGTTCGTCCCGAAGAAGCGGTCGAAGAGCAGGAAGGTGATCGCGACCGTGATGATCGGGAACGAGAGGATGATCAGGAACTGCGTCACGAACGCCGCCCAGGTGAACACCGGCATGCGCATGAAGTGCATGCCAGGGGCGCGCATGTTGATCACCGTGGTGACGAAGTTGAACCCCGCCGCGAGCGTCGAGACGCCGAGGATCTGCAGCCCGACCACGTAGAAGTCCATGTTCAGCCCGGGGGAGAACTGCGGCGTGCTGAGCGGCGCATAGCCGAACCAACCGCCGTTCGGCGCGGCGTGGAAGAGCCAGCTCGCGTTCAGCACGAGGCTGCCGAACAGGAATACCCAGTAGCTGAAGGCGTTGAGGCGCGGGAACGCGACGTCGCGCGCGCCGATCTGCAGCGGGATGAGAAAGTTGAAGAACGCGGCCGACAGCGGCATGATCGCCAGGAAGATCATGCTGAGGCCGTGCATGGTGAAGAGCTGGTTGTACGTCTCGGCCGACACCACGCGGCCGTTCGGCCCGTAGAGCTGGGTGCGGATGATGGCCGCCTCGAGGCCGCCGACCAGGAACCAGGTGAGAGCGGTATAGAGGTAGAGCTGACCGATCCGCTTGTGGTCGGTGGTGGCCAGCCAGCTCCAGAGGCCACTCTCGTACTTCCGCTTCGTGCCGGCGAACGGGGGCGCCGCAACAGTCGTTGCCATTCGTGATCTCCGGTTACTTCAGGGACGAGAGGTACGCGGCGATGTCGGCGATCTGCTGATCGTCGTAAGCTCCCATGGCGTGCGGGAGCCCCTTGCCCATCGCGGGCATGATGCTGCCGGGCTTCATCGCGGGCGCATCCTTGATCCACAGCGCGAGGTGCTTCATGTCGTTCGGGTACAACCCACCAGCGATCGTGTAGCGGCTCCCCACGTGCGTGAGGTTCGGCCCGATCACGCCGGGCGAGACCCCCTGGATGGTGTGGCACCCGATGCACGCGCCGGTCTTGAAGAGCTGGGCGCCGCGCGCCGGATCGCCGTTCACGGTGGAGATGGTGAGCCCAGCCGGGGTGGGCGTCTCGGGGATCAGCCACTTGGGCACCCGATCGCGCGGCCAGATCCCATCCGCGCCCTCGGCGGCTGGCGCCGGCGTGGTGGGCGCGGCCGCGGCGACCTGCCCCGCCGGGGAGGCGGCGCCCTTCTTGGACGTGTCCGCCCCCGGCACCGGCGCCCCGGCGGCCGCGAACGCCGGACCGGTCTTCTGGTGGGCGATGTAGGCCTCGAACTGCTGCGGGCTCACGGTGAACACCTTGAACCGCATGTTCGAGTGCGACGCGCCGCAGTACTCGGCACAGAAGCCGTTCCAGGCGTACGACGAATCCGGCGTGAACCAGAGATAGTTCGTCCGGTTCGACACCAGATCGCGCTTCCCGCCGAGCTGCGGGATCCAGAACGAGTGGATGACGTCGTTCGTCTTGAGGTGGAAGTTGATCGTCCGCCCCACCGGCAGGTACAGCTCGTTGGCCGTGACCACCTGGTACTGCGGGTAGCGGAACTCCCACCACCACTGGTGCCCGATCACCTCGACCTGGAGCGCGTTGGCCGGCGCGGGCGCCTGCGTCTTGAAGATGGTTTTAATGGTGGGGACCGCGATGAAGGCGAGAATCACCGCCGGAATCAGCGTCCACGTCACCTCGAGCGTGGTGTTCCCGTGGGTCTGCTTGGGCTCGGGATTCCCTGGTCTCGCGCGGAACTTGATCAGCACGAAGATCAGGAGCCCCTCCACGAGCACGAAGACGAGGCCGCCGAGGATGAGCAGGCGGTACGTCAGGCTGTCGATCTCGTGGCCGAACTCGGAATGGGCGCCGAAGATCGTGTTGGGGACATCGGAGCAGGCAGCCAAGCCCAGGACGAACACCGGTGTCAGCGCGGCGAGGAGGAGCCGGCGCGCGCGGTGGTAACCAGTCATCCCTTATCCTGATAGGCGTTCAGTGGGCGAGCGCGTGGTTGGAAGGAGGGCGCCCAGCCCGGTTGATGGGGTTTCGGCGCGGAAGCTATGGGCTAAACTTCGACAAAGCAAGGCAAAGCGGGTGCCCGTACTCCTCTGGAACGTCCGCTCGTCGCGAGCGCGAGGCGCCGCGTCGGGGACTCTCCCACGGCGGGAGGCGGACGATCTACTCCCCGCGCGCGAGCCGCGGGTTGGGCCGGTACGAGCGACCGGCCTTCGATTCGGGGCGGCCATCCACGAGCACGATGTCGGC
>DASTSH010000020.1:0-11428 GCA_035760785.1 Gemmatimonadaceae bacterium
CCATGGCAGGAGCGTGGCCGCGGGCGCATCAGGCTGCCCCCCTCCAGCGTCCCCACCGGCACGGTCTCTGCCACCCTTCACGTGCACGAGCAGTTCGGCATGGAACAGCTACCGGAGGGGGACATGCCTCGTGGAGACAAATCCGCGTACACGAACAAGCAGAAGCGGAAAGCGCACCACATCGAGGAAGGCTACGAGGATCGCGGCGTGTCGAAGAACGAGGCCGAGCGCCGGGCCTGGGCGACGGTGAACAAGCAGTCCGGCGGAGGGAAGAAGTCGGGCTCCGGACGCAAGCACACCTCGCGCAGCTCGAGCCACAGCTCCTCGGGACGCAGCTCGTCGAGCCGTAGCAGCAGCCACCACCGGAAGAGCGGGAGCTGAGCCCGCCCGCGTGGCGGGAGGGCGTCCTCTCCCGCCACGCGGCTGCCGTGCACGCGCTCGCGCGCCGGTCCCATCGCGTGGGCGCTTTCCGCGCCCGTCGTGCGCAATCTCCCCGACAGACACCACAGCGGCCTCACCGCATCGTGCCCCACGGTGGCATGATGACGAGGTTCGGCATGTTGACGGAGCGAGAGCTCATGGCGCTGGAGCGCGCCCTTCGCGGCCGCCCGGTGCTGAGCGTGTACCTGGATGCGCGCGTGGCGGACCCGGCCGCGCGCGCCAGCTGGCGCGTAGCGCTCGACGCGGCGCTCGATCGCATCGCGGAGACGCTGCACGACGCCACGCACGCGGATCGCGCGGCGTTCGAGCGCGCGGCGGAAGCGCTGCGCGGGGCGACCGCGCCGGTGGCGGGGACGCTCGGCGCGCCGGGGTGGGTGGCATTCGTCACCGCGGACGGCGTGCAGCGCGCGGACGACTTGCCGGGGCGGGTCGCCTTCGGCGTGTACTACCAGCCGGGGATCCGCCTCACGCCGGCGGTGCGCGCGCTCGCGGAGCGCCGGCACGCGGTGGTCGCGGTGGTGGACTCCCGCTCGGCGCGGCTCTATCGCTACGATGGCGCGACGCTCGAGCACGCGGGGAGCATCCACGCGCACGCGCACGTGGAGCCGCCGAGCCACATGGGCACCCCGCCGCGCCGGAGCTTCCACACCCCGACGCGGGGAAGCACGGGCACGGATGCGGCCGAACGGGAGCATCGCGCCGGGCGAGCACGCATGATGCGTGATGTCGCCGCGCGGCTCGCGCGCCTCGCCGGAGAGAGCGGATGGGTTCTCCTCGGCGGCACGCCGGGCGCCGCGCGGGAGGCGCGCGCCGCGCTGTCGGTGCGGCCGCCGGAGCGGGTGCTCGTGGTCCCCGCCCTGCAGATCGCGTCCACGGAGGCCGAGATCGCGGAGCGGGCGGCATGGGGGGCGACCGAGCTGCAACAGCGGAAGCAGGTGGTGGAGGTGCGGGCGTTGCTCGAGCGGCTCGCGAGCGGACACGGGACCTCGCATGCCGACGCCACGCACCGTGCGCTCGACGCGGGTGCGGTGCGGCGGCTGTACGTGACGCCGGGCTTCCTGGAGCGCAGCTCCGACGAGGGCGAGACACTGCTGCGCGCGGCGATCGCCGAGCGCGCGGCGGTGGAGGTGGTCACCGGCGATGCGGCGCGGCTCCTCGACGCGGAAGCGGATGGCGTCGGAGCGCTGCTCCGTTTTTCTCAGACCAGCCCGGTGCGAGCACGCTCGCATCGGAAGCGCGATACATGGGAGGCACCATGAGCGAGTCGGAATCGAAGCGCACGCCGCGGAAGCGGGGATCGCGCGCGCAGCGCGCGCAGAACGTCGGACGTGGTGAGGGGACCGCGGCGGAAGGGACCGCGGCGGGGCAGGAGGTCGGCGGCGGGCAGACGCTCGCCGGCGATCGCCCCGCACCCGAGCGGCGCGACGTGCCCGACACGGAGATCCAGCGGCGCGCGTACGAGCTGTACCTCCAGCGAGGCGGCGCGCCCGGCGCGGCGCTCGATGACTGGCTCGCCGCGGAGGATGAGCTGCGCGGGAAGCGCGGCAACGGCACCGGGGGCTGATGGCCGGCGCCGGCGCGCTCAGGCCGCGCCCGCGCTCTTCACCGTCGGCAGCTCCTCGCGCTCCGCGCGCACGAGCACCTCGAGCTCGCGCTCGCGGAGATTGAACACGTAGCGCGCGCCGATCAGTCCCACGCGCAGGTGGCTGAGCGTGAGAGGCGTGCCATCGGCGAGCGCCTCCCTGGCGTTGTCGAAGCGCACGTCGCGCCCGTCCACGTACGTCACGGCGCCGGTGCCGACGACCTCGCCGAGGTGGCCGCGCACCACGAACGCGGTGTCCTCGTCGATGCCGAGGCCGAGCAGCTCCGGGTTCTCCGCCACGCGGCGGAAGAGGCGCTGCAGGCGGCCGCGCTTCGAGAAGTGGGTGTCCACCAGCGACGAGAAGCGGAGGAGCCCGAGGCCGGGCCCGAGATGCAGCGGCACCGGCGTGCCATCGAGACCGAGCTCGCCGCCGGCGAGGATGGTCTCGGAGAGCGCCGCCGCGCCGGCGCTCGTGCCGCACACCACCGCTCCGGCCGCGAACGCATCGCGGATGGCGTGGCCGAGCAGCGATCCGGCGATGGTGGACACGAGCTTCACCTGGTCCCCGCCGCCGAGGAAGATGCCGCGCGCCTCGCGCACCATCTCGGCGATGCGTGGGTCCTGGGCACGGTCGCGGCGATCGACGATCGGCAGCTCCACGTTCCGCGCGCCGGCGAGCGCGAAGTCCTGGCTCCACGCGCGCGCGGACTCGAGCGGCCTCGACGAGGCGGTGGTGAAGCCGACGATGCGTCCCTCGTCGCGCGCTCCGGTGAGGTCGAGGAAGGCGCCGAGCGCCGGGCCGCGCGGGTCGCAGGCGCCGCCGATCAGCACGAGCGTCCCCGCGCGCTCGTCGCTCCGCCGGCGCCGCGCGCCCCGATCGCGTGGCTCGTCAGGCATCGGCGGCGGCCTCCACTGCCGGCCACGTGTCTCGCGCGCGAAGCGCGAGACACGCCAGCGCCGCCGCCGCCTGCGCGCCTGGCGGGGTGTCGCCGCGCAGCGCGCCGCCGTCCACTCGCGCGCCGTCGCGCTCGAGCACGATGCGTCCGCCCTCGACGCGCGCGACGGCCCATGCGCCGCGCAGGTCACCCGGAGCGGGCGCACGCTCCGTCGCCAGCCATGCCACCTGGCACCCCGCCTCCCGCGCCATCGCCGCCACGTCCCGCTCCCCCGCCGGCAGCACCACCACGCCGCCGCGCCGCACCGCGTGCGCCAGCGTCGCCACGAGCCGGCACGCGCGGTCGCGCTCGCGGTAGCGCGGCGGCACGTCCACCGGCTCGGCGTCGAGGATGATGGCGAGCTCGGAGCGAGCGTACGGCAGCCCTTCCTCCAGGATGCGCGCCGGCGCCACGTCCACCACGTCCACTCCTGCCCCCAGCGCGCCGAGCCCGCGCCGCGCCACCTCGCGAACGGTCTCGGCGCGCGCCGCACCGCCGGTGATCGCGCACCACACGTGCCGGCCCGGCCGCGGCACATCCGGGGACGCGGCGATCGCGCGCAGCTCCGTCAGCGCGCCGGCCACCGCGCTCGCGCGCCCCGCGAACGCTCGACGCACGATGTCGAGCGCCAGCGTCGCCGCGCGCACCCCCACGCCGGCGTGCCGGTGCTCGAGCACCACCGTGTACTCCCCCGGCGCGTCCCCGCCGCGCGTGCGGCCGTAGCCCACCACGTGGCCGATCGCGCACTGCAGCTCGAGCGCGACGTGCTCCACGATGTGCGGCGCGTACGTGCCGCGCCGCAGCCGGGTGATGAAGCCGCCGCGCTCCCCCACGCTGCAGTGGTGCTCCACGAGCCCCGGCAGCGTGGCGCACAGCGCCTCCGTCGCCCCCGGCGCATCGGCGGACGAGATCTCGTCGTACGCCCCGACCGCGAGATCCAGGCGCGTCACCGGACGCGTGGACCAGTAGTTCACCCCGCGCACCGTTCGCAGCGCCGTCGCGCGGAGCTCGGCGGCCGGATCGGGGAGTCTCACCGCGCTCACTGCGTCGCGCCTCCGGCCCGCGCGTGCACCAGCGCGAGCACGTCGGGCACGCTCTCCGCCAGCACCAGCAGCAGGTCCCCGGAGCGCAGCTCGTCGAGCGCGTGCGTCACCGCGGCCCGCTCGTCGGCGATCCGCTCGATGCGCTCCTCGCCCAGCCCGCCCTCGCGGAGTCCGGCCACGATCAGCCGCGTCACCTCTCCCGGCTCGCGGCCGCGGAGATCCTCGTCCTCCTTCACGATCACCCGGTCGAGCCGCGCCGCGAGGCGCCCCACCGCGCGGATGTCCTCGTCGCGCCGGTCCCCCGGTGCCGTCACCACGCCGATGCGCCGCGCGGCCGGGATCGACCACGCCAGCTCCGCGAGCCCCGTCACCGCGGCCGCGTTGTGCGCGTAATCCACCAGCACGCGCGCGTCCCCCACCCGGAGCAGGTTGAGCCGCCCCGGCGTCATCGACGGAGAGGGGAAGAACGAGAGCAGCCCGGCGCGGATGGCGTCGTAGCGCAGCCCCTGCGCGTATGCCGTGCCGATCGCGGCGAGCACGTTCCCGAGCTGGAAGCGCGCGGCGCCGCCCATCGTGAGCGGCACCTCGCGCACGCCGGCGATCGGAATCCGCAGCCGGCCGCGGCGGATCACGAACGTGTCCCCCTCGATGACCGCGGCGATCCCGCCGCGCGCCACGTGCTCCTGCACGTGCGCGTGCACGTCGCCGTCGTCGCGCGCCGAGAAGAGCACCACGTCCGCCACCGTCCGCTCGCGCATCGCGTACACCAGCGGATCATCGGCGTTCAGCACCGCGTGCCCCTCGCGCTTCACCACCGCCGCGATCACGCCTTTCACCTCGGCCAGCTGCTCCAGCGTGTGGATCCCGCCGAGCCCGAGGTGGTCGGGGCTCACGTTCAGCACCACCCCCACGTCCGCCTCGTCGAAGCCCAGCCCGGCGCGCAGGATCCCGCCGCGCGCGGTCTCGAGCACCGCCACGTCCACGGTAGGGTTCGAGAGGATGATGTTGGCGGAGAAGGGACCCGTCATGTCCCCCTCCATCACGAGCCGATTGTGCAGGTACACGCCGTCCGTGGTGGTGAACCCCACCGACTTTCCGGTGTGCCGGAACAGGTGCGCGATCAGGCGCGTGGTCGTCGTCTTCCCGTTCGTGCCGGTGACGGCGATCACCGGGATCGTCGCCGGCGCGCCCGGCGGGTACAGCATGTCGATCATCGGCGCGGCGACGTTCCGCGGCGTCCCGTCGGTGGGGTGCGTGTGCATCCGGATCCCCGGCGCGGCGTTGACCTCGATGATCACCGCCCCGTTCTCGCGGAAGGGGACGGAGATGTCCGCGGTGATCACGTCGATCCCCGCGATGTCGAGCCCCACCGCCGCCGCGGCCATCTCGCACGCGGTGACGTTGTCGGGGTGGATCTCCTCCGTGCGGTCGATGGAGGTGCCGCCGGTGGAGAGGTTCGCCGTGGGGCGCAGCCACACCCGCTCCCCCGGCGCGGGAACGGTGTCCAGCGACCGCCCGCTGCGGGCGAGGAACTCGGCGGTGAACTCGTCGTCAGGGAGCCGCGTGAGCGTGCGCGTGTGCCCGCGCCCGCGGCGCGGATCGCGATTGGCCTCGGCGATCAGCTCGCGCACCGCGCGCGCGCCGTCTCCGATCACGTGCGCCGGGAGCCGCTCGGCCACCGCCACCACCTTCCCGTTCACCACCAGCACGCGATGGTCGCTCCCCTCGGCGTGCGGCTCCACCACCACGCGCGACGACACCGCCGCCGCGAGCGGCCACGCTTCGCGCACCGCCGCCTCGTCCGCGAGCCACGTGGAGATGCCGCGCCCGTGATTGGCGTCGAGCGGCTTGAGGATCACGGGGAAGCCGAGCGCGCGCGCGATGTCCACCGCCTCGCCGAGCGTGGAGGCCACCGCGCCGCCGGGGACGGGGAGGCCGATGCGCTCGAGCACGCGCTTGGTCTCCGCCTTGTCCTGGGCGATCTCGGCGGCGATGGCGCTCGTGGCGCCCGTCATCGTCGCCTGGATGCGCCGCAGGTTGCGGCCGAGGCCGAGCTGGATGAGCGATCGCGAGTTGAGCCGGCGCACCGGGATCCCGCGACGCCGCGCCTCCTCCACGATCGCCGCCGTGGAGGGACCGAGGCGCACCTCCTCGTGCAGCTCCTGGAGGCTCCGCACGATCGCTTCGATGTCCATCCCGCGCCCCGCGATGCAGGCGCGCAGCAGCTCCACGCCGCGGCGCACGGCGGCGAGCCCGACCTCCTCCTCCTCGTACTCGACGATCACCCACCACACTCCTTCGTCCCCCGATGGCACCACGCGCCCGAAGGAGACCTCGCCACCGGCCAGCGCCTGCAGCTCGAGCGCGACGTGCTGGAGGACGTGCGGCAGGTGCGTCCCCTCGTACAGACTGTCGACGAAGCCGCCGGGGAGCCCGCGCGTGCAGCGGTGCTCGCGCAGCGACGGGAGGAGCGCGAGCAGACGATCGGCGAACCCCGGCAGCTCCGCGGAGCTCAGGTCCTCGAGCGCACCGAGTCGGACGTCGCAGGCGATGACGGGAGCGAGCCGCCAGTAGTTCGGGCCGCGGAGCGCGCGCAGCCGCGTGATGCGTAGGTCGTCGGGGCGCGGCTCGGCCGCGAGCTGGATGGTGTCGTTGGCCGATTCGGACACGAGCGGTGGGCGATACGGTCAGGGCGTCGACCGGGGATCTCCGCGTCAGCCGGCGCGAACGTGATGGGTAGCACGAAATGGACCAGGGTGGCGGTCGCGATGACCGCAGCGAGCGCCTTGGTCGCGTCTCATTAGAATTCTCGCATTTGTCCAGATATTCGCGATTCGCCGCATGGAATCGCATTGTGAGCTGGCGCACCGAACGCGGCAATGTATTGCTTCGTAACGGTTTGAGGGTGGCGGCCGCGGCTGGCACGCCGTTCGCTCTTCCCACCGGCACAACCGATCAGTCGTATCACCCGACAATAGCACACCCGTCGCGAGGCGGGGCCGCAAAGCCAGGAATCTCCCACGGGAGATCGTCCGGTTGCCGAAGGTGACTCGCTCCACCATCCCCGGCGGAGCGTCCGTTCCCGCAGGCATCGGCCCCATCGCGCGACACTCTCGAATAGAGTCGCCGATGCCCAGAGCCCACTCGTCGCAACACATCCCATCCCACACCGCGGAGCAGTCGAACGCCGAGGTCCTGCTCTGGCAGAGCAGGCTCCGCGTCGGCTTCGCGCTGTTCGTGATGTCGATCGGCGTGGCGCTCCTGATCGAGGGGGCGGCGCTGCCGCTGTTCGGCATCGTCACCGTCTTCTGCTACATCGCGCTCCACGTGGCGCTGTCGGTGGGCGTCCGGCGGACGGCCGTGGCGAAGGAGTGGATGGTCGCGACGTCCGTGATGGCGGACGTGCTCTTCGTGTTCGGGATCACCTACCTCGTGGTGCCGCCCGAGTACTACGACCGCGCGCTGCTGCTCGGCTTCGCGATCCTGCACCTCACCGAATTCTATTACGGCCGGTCGCTGGCGTGGTCCGCGCTCGCCGCGCTCATGCTCGGCTACGTGGCGATGATCCTGAAGGCGAAGGACGACGGCGCCCCGCTGCTCTGGTCGCAGGAGCTGTGGTCGCTCACCGTGTTCGCGCTCACCGCCGGCTCGTTCATCCTCCACTACGGCAACTTCAAGTGGCGCCTGGCGCGGCTCGTGTCGCTGTTCGAGCGGGCCGAGGAGGGGGACTTCTCCGGTGAGTACGACCTGAGCGCGGACACGCACCCGGACGGCATCACGCACGTGGGACGCGCCTACAACCGCGTGCGCTCGCAGCTCGCGAACCTGGTGCTGACCGATGCGCTCAGCGGGTGCCTGAACCGGCGCGGGCTGGAGCAGCAGCTCTCGCGCGAGATCTCGCGCGCGGCGCGGAGCGGGCAGGAGCTGGCGCTGATCGCGCTCGACGTGGACTACTTCAAACAGATCAACGACACGTTCGGCCACCTCGCCGGCGACGCGGTGATCCAGGAGGTGGGGGAGCTGCTGCGCACGGTGGCGCGCACGGGCGACGTGGTGGCGCGGACGGGCGGGGACGAGTTCATGCTCCTCCTCCCGAACACCAACGCCGCGGGCGCCTTCCGCGTGGCGACGCGGATCCGCGAGGAGGTGCGCAAGCAGCGCTTCCAGGGGGTGTCGGGGCGCGTGCCGGTGACGGTGAGCATCGGCCTCGTGTCCGATCGGGTGCCGGACGAGAACATCATCCAGGACCTGCACTCACGCGCGGACGAGGCGCTCTACGCCGCGAAGGACGGGGGCCGCGACCGCGTCAGCATCTGGACGCCGAACCTGCGGGCGATCGCGGTGACGAGAGCAGGACAGCAGCTGCTGGCGGCGAGTCGGTAGGGGGTGGGATGTGGGAGGGTGTGGGAGCTGGTCGCTAGACCACCAAAGGACGCGTGTCGCGTGTGGGGAACTGACGGGAGTAGATGCGAGGTAGAGCGCCTGTAGGTTCGCGTGTAGGTGAACTCTCTCTACATCCCGCCCTACACGCGCCGTACCTCCCTCCTCTGCCCGTCAGTCTCCCACACGCCACACGCGTTCCATGGTGTTCTACCCACCAGGTCCTACCCCCCTACAGAGATCGTCCCTTCCGCCACCAGCACGCACTCCCCGCCTACTCGTACCGCCCGGGTCTCTCCGCCTTCCTTCTCCACCTCGATCTCGAGCATGCTCGGCCGCCCCATCTCGAAGCCCTGTTCCACCACCCACCGCAGCGTGCCATCGCTGGTGGTGTCGCGGGCGGCGAGATAGCCGCCGAGGGCGGTGGCGGCGGAGCCGGTGGCGGGGTCCTCGGGGACGCTGAGTCCCGGCACGAACACGCGCGCGCGGATGTCGGAGCCCTCGCGCTCCGGGTCACGCGAGAACACCATGATCTGCGGCGCCCAGTACGCCTTGAGCGACGACTCCCAGTGGTCGAGCCGCACCCGGGCGCGGCGCACGGCCTCGCGGTCGCGCAGCGGGACGATCAGGAACGGGAGCCCGCACGACAGCGCCTGCGGTGCCACCATGCCGCCGAGGATGTCCGCCGGCTCGAGCGACAGGATGTCGGCGAGGATCGATCGCCCCGGCGGCGGCGGCCCCACCTCGGGGCGCTTCGCCGCGGTGAGCTGCACGAACGTCGGCGTCCCGTTCTTCGCGCGCAGCGTCACCGGCACCACCCCCACCTTCTCCTCGAGGAGGATGCGCGTCTCGTCGCCCGTGAGCGTCAGCTCGCCCAGCGACGCGAGCACGAACGCGGCGCCGAGCGTGGGATGCCCGGCGAAGGGGATCTCCTCCGCCGGGGTGAAGATCCGGAGGCGCCGCGTGTTGGCGCCGTCCTCCGGCGGATAGATGAACACCGTCTCCGACAGGTTGAACTCGCGCGCCAGGTCGAGCAGCGCGTGCTCCGGGATCGCCCGCGCGTCGGGAAACACCGCGAGCGGGTTCCCGCCGAACGCGCGATTGGTGAAGACGTCCGTCGTGAGGAAGCGATGGCGCATCACTCCTCACCCATGAACGGGTACCGGTAGTCGCGCGGCGGGCTGAACGTCTCCTTGATGGCGCGCGCGCTCACCCAGCGCGTGAGGTTGAGCTTGGAGCCGGCCTTGTCGTTCGTCCCCGAGGCCCGCGCGCCGCCGAACGGCTGCTGCCCCACCACCGCGCCGGTGGGCTTGTCGTTGATGTAGAAGTTCCCCGCCGCGTTGCGCAGCGCGATCGCCGCCTGCTTCACCGCCGCGCGGTCGCGCGCGAAGATGGCGCCGGTGAGCGCGTACGGCGACGTGCGGTCCACCACCTCGAGCGTCTCGGCGAAGCGCGCATCGGGATAGACGTGCGCCGTGACCACGGGGCCGAAGATCTCCTCGCACAGCAGGCGGTAGCCGGGGTCGCGCGTCTCCACCAGCGTGGGCTCGATGAACCACCCCTCCTCCCCGCGCGCGGTGCCGCCGGCCACGATGCTGGCGTTGTGCCTGGCGTCGGCGAGGTAGTCGCTGATCTTCCGGAACGACTTCTCGTCGATCACCGCGCCCATGAAGTTGCGGAAGTCGGTGATGTCGCCCATGCGGATCTCGCGCATGATCGCCACCGTGCGGTCGCGCACCTCCGGCCAGATCGACTCCGGCACGTACACGCGGCTCACCGCCGAGCACTTCTGCCCCTGGTACTCGAAGCCGCCGCGCGCGATCGCCACGGCGAGCGCGTCCACGTCGGCGGAGGCGTGCGCGACGATGAAGTCCTTCCCCCCGGTCTCTCCCACGATCCGCGGGTACGAGGCGTAGCCCGAGATGTTCCCGCCGATCTGCTGCCAGATGGCGTTGAAGACCCCCGTGCTGCCGGTGAAGTGCACGCCGGCGAACTCGCGGTGGGCGATCAGCTGCTTCGAGATCGCTGGCGCATCGCCGGGGACGAAGTTGATCACCCCCGGCGGGAGCCCCGCATCCTCGAGCAGCTTCATGATGTAGTACGCGCTCAGCATCGCCGTGCTCGCCGGCTTCCAGATCACCGTGTTCCCCATGAGGGCGGGCGCGGTGGGGAGATTGCCGGCGATGGACGAGAAGTTGAACGGCGTCACCGCGTAGACGAACCCCTCGAGCGGACGGTAGTCGAGCTGGTTCCACATCGAGCGGTCGCTGAGCGGCTGCTCATCGTACAGCTCCTGCGCGAAGTACGGGTTGAACCGCCAGAAGTCGATGAGCTCGCACGCCGAGTCGATCTCCGCCTGGAACGCGGTCTTCGATTGGCCGAGCATCGTGGCGGCGTTCAGCGTGGCCCGCCAGCGCGTGGCGAGCAGCTCGGCGGCCTTGAGGAAGACGGCGGCGCGGTCCTCCCACGGCCAGTTCGCCCACTCGCGATGCGCCGCGCGCGCGGCGTCGATGGCGCGCGACAGCTGCTCCGGCCCGGCCATGTGCCAGTCGGCGAGGACGTGCCGGTGGTCGTGCGGCATCGTCGCGGTCGCCGTCTTCCCGGTGCGGATCTCCTCGCCGCCGATGATGAGCGGGATCTCGACGCGCTCCCCGGCCATCTGGCGGAGGCGCTCCTTCAGCTCGCGCTTCTCGGGCGAGCCGGGCGCGTACGCGCGCACGGGCTCGTTCACTGGAGCGGGGACGCGGCGGGTGCCGTTGAAGCCGGAGATCCCTCCCATGGCGGGGATCGGCTGCGACGGCGTTGCGGGGACGGCTGTATCGTGCTCGCGCGCGGCGGCGGACTTCGGCGGACGGGCGACTGGAGCGGACATGTGCGTTCCTCTCGGTGAGCGACAGCGCCGGCGGGGGACGCCGGCCAGATGCGAAAGATACCAACTGCGGGGGAATCGGGAATCGGGACTCGGGAATCGCGGGACGCGGCAGCGAGGGAGCGGCGCATTCGCGCCGCTCCCCTCGCACCATGGTGCGGGGCGCACGCCATCGGCG
>DASTSH010000021.1:0-39827 GCA_035760785.1 Gemmatimonadaceae bacterium
GCAGCATCGGATGGCTGATGCGGACCATGGCGTAGGAGCCCAGCTTCAGCAGGATGCCGGCAAGGAGCATCGAGATCGGCGTGGGCGCCTCGACGTGGGCGTCGGGCAGCCAGGTGTGGAAGGGGAACATCGGCACCTTCACCGCGAACGCGAGGAAGAAGGCACCGAACAGCCAGAGCGCGTAGCGCGACACGGAGGCCGCGTGCGCCAGCATGTAGTCGTACGAGAAGCTCCCCTGCGGCGCGGCCGGACTCTTCGTGACCTGCCACAGGTACAGGATCGCCACCAGCATGAGGAGCGACCCCAGCATGGTGTAGATGAAGAACTTGATGCTCGCGTAGACGCGCCGCTCGCCCCCCCAGACGCCGATGATGAAGTACATCGGCACGAGCATGATCTCCCACATCACGTAGAAGAGGAGCATGTCGAGCGCCATGAAGACGCCGAGCATCCCCGTGGTGAGGATCAGCATGAGGGCGTAGTACGTCCGCACCTTCTCGCGGATGCTCGTCCAGCTCCCCAGCACCGCGAGCGGCATGAGGAGCGTGGTGAGCAGGATCATGAACAGCGAGATGCCGTCGATCCCGACGTCGAACTTCGCCCCCCAGTCGGGGATCCAGCTCGCGGTGACGCGCGCCTGCCACCCCGCCGTCGCCGGATCGAACGACCACCAGAGGCCGATCGAGATCACGAACTCGAGCAGGAAGGCGAGCAACGCGATCCAGCGGGCCGTCGGCGCCGACTCGAGCGAGCCGTCGTCGGAGGAGAGCGCCCCCGTGACGAGGAGCAGCGCCGCCCCCACGACCGGGATGATCAGCAGCGCCGGGAGCACCCAGGCGTCGTAGTGAATCTGCGTGAGAAAGTCGCGCATGGATCAGCGGAAGGTGATGGCGCCCAGCACGACGAGCACGCCGATGACGATCGCCCAAGCGTAGGTGCCCACCTGGCCGGACTGCAGCCACGACCCGGCGGCGGCGAACCCACGCGCCACCCACGCGCTCCCGTTCACGAACAGCCCGTCGATGAGGCCGGCGTCGATCCCCTTCCAGAGCAGGTTCCGGGAGATGTCCACCGTCGGCTGGACCACCACGTCGTCGTACGCCTCGTCCACGTAGTACTTGTGCTCGAGCACGCGGCCGAACCCTTCGGTGGCGCGCGCCTCGCGCTTCGGCACCAGGCGCTCGGGCTTGAGCCGCATCACGGCGAAGGCGATGCCGGCGACCGCGATCAGCACCGCGAGCCCCACGAGCGTGTACTCGGTGCCGGCGGCGACTTCCGGCGCCACCCCGTGCGTGATGCGCAGCGATGCCTGGCCGATCACCGGCTCGAGCCAGCGATCGAGCCCACCCGTCCACCCCGCCGGCAGGTGCAGGAACGCCGGCAGGTTCAGCACGCCGCCGAGGGCGCTCAGCACGCCGAGCACCACGAGCGGTCCGGTCATCGTCCACGGCGCCTCGTGCAGGTGGTCGCGCTCGCGCTCTCCCGTGCGGTTGGGGCCGTGGAAGGTGTAGAGCATCATCCGCGTCATGTAGATCGCGGTGAGCAGCGCGCCGGCGAGTCCCAGCACCCACACCGCGTAGAGCACCGCGCGGCCGGGGATGCCGAGCCAGGTGGCGTCGGCGAGCGTGCTCGCCCCGGCGCGCGCGAACACGGCGCCGAGGATCTCATCCTTGGAGAAGAAGCCGGCGAAGAACGGAATCCCGGCGATCGCCAGCGTGGCGATCCACATGAGGATGAAGGTGACGGGCATGTACTTCCGCAGCCCGCCCATGTTGCGCATGTCCTGCGCATCCTCGTGGCTGTGCGTGTGGTGATACGCCGCGTGCATGGCGTAGATCACCGACCCGGAGCCGAGGAAGAGGAGCGCCTTGAAGAACGCGTGCGTCACGAGGTGGAACATCCCCGCCACGTACGCCCCCACCCCCACGCCCATGAACATATAGCCGAGCTGGGAGACGGTGGAGTACGCGAGCACCTTCTTGATGTCCCACTGCTTGAGCCCGATCGTCGCCGCGAAGAACGCCGTGAGCGCGCCCACCACCGCCACCGTGAGGCAGGCCACCGGCGACAGGGCGAACAGGAAGGAGCTGCGGGCGATCAGGTACACGCCCGCCGTGACCATCGTGGCGGCATGGATCAGCGCCGACACCGGCGTCGGGCCGGCCATCGCGTCGGGGAGCCAGACGTAGAGCGGGATCTGCGCGCTCTTCCCCGTGCAGCCGAGGAAGAAGAAGAGGCAGATCGCCGTCACCAGCGGCCCCGCCGCCTGCAGCGATCCAGCCGCCGCGGCCACCCCGGTGAAGTCCAGCGTCCCGAGGTTGGCCCAGAGCAGGAACATCGCGATCAGGAAGCCGAAGTCGCCGATGCGGTTGACGATGAACGCCTTCTTCCCCGCGTCGGCGTTCGCCTTGTCGTTGAACCAGAAGCCGATGAGCAGGTAGGAGCAGAGCCCCACCCCCTCCCAGCCGACGAACATCACCGGGTAGCTCGCGCCGAGCACGAGCACCAGCATGAAGGCCACGAACAGGTTCAGGTACGCGAAGTATCTCGGGTACCCGGGGTCATCCTGCATGTAGCCGATGCTGAAGATGTGGATCAGCGTGCCGACCCCCGTGATCACCAGCACCATGATCATCGAGAGCTGGTCGAGCTGGAACGCCCACGAGATCTGGAGGTCGGATCCCACCGGCATCCACGCGAAGAACCGCTTCACGAAGGGGGCGTGCATCTCCCCCGGCATGGCGAGGAAGATCATCACGGCGAGCGCGAACGCGGCCAGGAGGACGAGCGGGCCGACCAGGCTCACGATCCCGGCGAAGCGGTGCCGCGCCGTGGCGTGGTGGTCGTCGCCGGCCGCCCCGGCGTTCTCGGCGTGCGAGAGCGCGTGCGCGCCCGGGTGCTCGGCGCCGTGCCCCGCCGACGGATCGGCCGGACCGGCGTGATAGGCGGGGATGAGCGAGAGCAGCCCGTTGATCACGAAGCCGATCAGGGGCAGGATCGGCAGGAGCCAGACCCACTCCGCGACCGTCCCGGCCAGCGGGTGCGCTCCCGCGCCGGAGGCGAGATGCTGTTGGAGCATCACCCTTTCAGGAGGTTGATGTTCTTGAGGTCCACCGTCTCGTGATGACGGAAGATCGAGATGATGATCGCCAGCCCCACCGCCGCCTCGGCGGCGGCCACGGTCATGACGAAGATCACGAACACCTGCCCGGTGAGCCCGTAGAGCCTGGAGAGCGCGACGAAGGACAGGTTGACGGCGTTGAGCATCAGCTCGACGCACATGAAGATGATGATCGCGTTCCGGCGGGTGAGCACGCCCACCACGCCGATCGTGAACAGCACCGCCGAGAAGAAGAGCGATTCCGCGACCATGGCTCAGCCCCTCCGCTTGGCGAGCACCACCGCCCCGATGATCGCCGCGAGCAGGAGCACGCTGGTGATCTCGAACGGCAGCAGGTAGTCGGTGAAGAGCGGCTGGGCGACCGGAGTCACCACGTTCGCGCCTTCAGGCAGGAGCGGGAGCTGCGCCGGCAGCCGCTGGCGACCGATCACCGCCAGCTCCGCCAGCAGGCCGAGTCCCACGAGCCCGGCGGCGAGCCGGACTCCGAGCCCCTTCACGTCTCCCAGCTCGCTCGGATGCCCGAGGTTCAGGAGCATCACCACGAACAGGAACACGACCATGATCGCGCCGGCGTACACCAGCACCTGGATCGCGCCGATGAACTGCGCATCGAGCAGGATGTAGAGCGCCGCCAGGCAGAACATCGTGTTCACGAGCCAGAGCGCGGCCGCTACGGGGCTCTTGCGCGTCACGAACGCGAGCGCCGAGACGATCGCGATCAGCCCGAACAGGTAGAAGTGGAACTGGAAGAAGAGCCCGTGGTGGATCATTCGCCCTTGGGGTCAGCGGGGTCCCACATCTCGCAGACGGGGTGCGTCTGCGCCATGAGCCGCTCGAGGTCGTACACGAAGCCGGCGCGGCTGTACTCCGAGTTCTCGTAGTGCCGCCCCACGTGGATGGCCTCCTCCGGGCACACCTCCTGGCAGTAGCCGCAGAAGATGCACCGGAACTCGTCGATCTCGTACACGAGCGGGTAGCGGTTCCCCTCCTCGTCCTCTCCCGGCACGAGCTTGATGCAGTTGGCCGGGCAGATCTGCGGGCAGAGGCCGCACGCCACGCACTTCGCCTTTCCGTTCTCGTCGGTGAGCATGCGGTGCGTCCCGCGCCACCGAGGGGAGAGCTCCCACTTCTCCTCGGGGTACTGGAGCGTCACCTTGTGCGGATCGACGAGGTGCTTGAAGGTGAGCGCCATCCCCTGGAGCATGGCGCGCACGTAGCTGGTCTGCTCGATCGGGCGATCGAGCACCTTCACCTGGATGGTCATCCCTCAGTCACCCTCGGCGGGCGTGAGCGGCCGCGCCGCCGCACGGGCGCGCAGGCGCGCGAGCTCCGCCTTCTGGATACGGGAGTAGGCCGGGCTCACGATGCGGCCGCGGTCGAGGATCACGAACACGAGCACCGCGAGCACCACGTTGAGCACGCCGAGCGCCGCCCAGTACGGCGAGATGCCGAACGTGGGCTGGTGCGAGACGCCGAGCGCGTCGAGCCCGAGGATCGCGCCGGCCATCGCCACGATGTAGCCGAGCGCCAGCGGCAGCATGAACTTCCACCCGAGGCTCATGAGCTGGTCGTAGCGGAAGCGCGGCAGCGTCCAGCGCACCCACATGAACAGGAACAGGAACGCCAGGAGCTTGAACAGGAAGAATCCGAGCGTGAGGAACGTCTTGAGCCCGGTGTGCGGGGCGATGTTGTCCCACTGGATTCCCGGGATGTCCCACCCGCCGAAGAACAGCGTGACCATCATCGCGCTCGCCGTGATCATGTTCGAGTACTCGGCGATGAAGAACATCGAGAACTTCATCGCGCTGTACTCGGTGTGGTAGCCGGCGATCAGCTCGGACTCGGCCTCGGGAAGGTCGAACGGCACGCGGTTCGTCTCGGCGAACGCGGCCACCGTGAAGATGAAGAACGCGATGAGCAGCGGGAACACGTTCCACCCGGAACCCGGCACCTGCTGCTTCGCCACGATCGCGCTCAGCGACACGTTCCCGGCGAGCAGCAGCACCGCCACCGTGGACATGCCCATGGCGATCTCGTAGCTCACCATCTGCGCGCTCGAGCGGAGGCCGCCGAGCAGCGAGTACTTGTTGTTCGAGCTCCACCCGGCGAGCACGATCCCGTACACGCCGAGCGACGTGATGGCGAGCACGTACAGGAAGCCGATCGGCAGATCCGCCACCACCATCGGCACCACCCCCCACGGGGAGGCGTACGGCGCGGCGAAGGGGATCACGGCGAAGGTGATGAGCGCCGGGATGAACGACAGCATCGGCGCCAGGATGAACAGCGGCTTGTACGCCGCCTCGGGGTAGGTCTCCTCCTTCATGATGTTCTTGAGACCATCCGCGAGCGGCTGGAAGAGCCCCTTGGGGCCCACCCGGTTGGGGCCGTGCCGGTCCTGGATCCACGCGGAGATCTTCCGCTCCGCCAGCGTGAGATACGCGACGCCCACCATGATCACGGTGAACACCACGAGCATCTTCAGGATCGTCCACCAGAGCCACGGCGCGCCGGCGACGGGCGCCGCCTTGTCGTAGTGGTGCTGGAAGAGGAGCGCGAGCGCGGCGTAATGGGCGGTCATCGGGCGGCCTCCGCCGTGGACTCGGCGCCGGCGAGGAGCCGTCCCTTCAGGCCGAGCACCTCGTAGCTCAACCCGGCGAACTCGGGACGCGCCGCCGCGAGCGCGTCGAACGCCTCGGAGGCGAGGAAGTACGACGCCCCTTCGCCGAGGTACGCGAGCAGGTCCGCCGCCCCCCACCACACCGGGCGGGACATCCCCGGCGCCGCCTTGGCCTGCTGGTAGCGCTGCACGCGCCCGCGCACGTTCGTGAACGTCCCCTCCTCCTCCGCCATGTTCGTGGCGGGGAGCACGGCCAGCGCGTTGCGCAGCGCCTCGGGGAGCGTGGTGCCGATCACGATCACCGCTCCCGCCCGCGCGAGCGCCGGCAGGTCCGCCTCGTCCAGCTCGTGGTCGGCGATGATCAGCACGTCGCCGTCGCGGAGCCCGTCGAGCGGCGTGTCGGACTTGGTGAAGCCGAGCAGCTCCGCCCCGTGCACGTTGGCGGCGCGCTCGGCGCGGAGCGACAGGTCGGGGACGCCGGCGAGCGGCGCCTCCGGGCCGCGCCGCACGCGGAACGCGCCGGCGCCGCCGGTGCGCTCCACCAGCCGCGAGAGCATCCAGAGCGACTCGTTCGAGAGCATCGGGCTCGCGAGCACGAACGTCCGCTTCCCGTTCAGGTGCAGCGCCGCGGCCTTGAGCGCATCCTCCCAGTCCGCCGCCACCAGCCGGTCGCCGCGGCGCACGAGCGGCGCCTCCACGCGATCGGCGCGGTTGAGCCAGCGATAGTTCAGGCGCCCCTCATCGCACAGGTAGAACGCGTTCACCTCGGCGTTCGACCGGGGCTTCATGCGCACCACCATGTTGTCGCGCGTCTCGAGCGTGGCGTTGCACCCCTGGGTGCAGTTGGGGCAGATGGACGGCGCCCGGTCGAGCTCCCACGCGCGCGCCTTGTTCAGGAAGTCCTTGGAGACCAGCGCGCCCACCGGGCAGAGATCGACCACGTTCGCCGCCCACGGGTGCGTGAGGTCCTTCCCCTCGAACTTCCCGATCACCGCGCGGTCGCCGCGCTCGCTCACGTTGAGCACCGGCTCCTGCGCGATGTCGTCCATGAAGCGCACGCAGCGGGTGCAGAGGATGCACCGGTTGGTGACGTACAGCACGTCACCGCCGAAGTCCTCCGCCGGATTGAAGCGCTTGGGCTCCACCGAGCGTCCGCGCGCCGGCCCCTCGCGGTAGGTGTAGTCCTGGAGCTCGCACTCGCCGGACTGGTCGCAGATCGGGCAGTCGAGCGGATGGTTGAGCAGGAGGAACTCGAGCACGCCCTTGCGCGCCTCGAGCGCCTTCTCGGAGTGCACGTGCACCACCTGCCCCTCCCCCACCGCCGTGGCGCACGCCGGCGCCAGCTTCGGCATCTTCTCCACTTCCACGAGGCACATGCGGCAGACGCCGGCCACGGGAAGTCCGGGATGGTAGCAGTAGTGCGGGACGAGCACGCCGGCGGCCTTCGCCGCCTCGAGAATCGAGGTCCCCGCGGGGACCGAGACCTGTCGTCCCTCGATCGTGAGATTGACGAGCTGAACGTCTGCCATTAGGCCGCCGCCGTGGCGCCCATCGGGCACCGCTTGCCTTTGATGTGAGCCTCGAACTCGTCGCGGAACTTCTTGATCCCGGACACGATCGGCGTCGCGCACGAGTCGCTGAGCACGCAGATCGTCTTGCCGGTCATGTTCTCGGAGAGCTCGAGGAGGGTGTCGAGGTCCTGCATCGTGCCCTGGCCGCGCTCGATGCGCTCGAGGATGCGCGTGGTCCACGCCGTCCCCTCGCGGCACTGCGTGCACTGGGCGCAGCTCTCGTGCGCGTAGAAGCGCGCGAGCCGGGCGATGTGCTTCACCATGCACTGCGAGTCATCGAACACGATCACGCCGCCGGAGCCGAGCATCGTGCCCTGGGCGATGAAGCCCTCGTAGTCCATGAGCGTGGCTTCGGCCTCCTCCAGCGTCTGGATGGGAACCGAGGAGCCACCGGGGATGATCGCCTTGAAGCGCCGCCCCGGCGGGGGGCCGCCGCACAGGTCGAAGAGGAATTCCTTGAACGGGAAGCCCATCTCGACCTCGTAGTTCCCCGGGCGCGCGACGTTGCCGCACACGGAGAAGAGCTTGGAGCCCGTGCTCTTGGGGCTCGAGCGGGACATCCCCTTGTACCACGCGGCGCCGCGCACGAGGATGTGCGGCACGGCGGCGAGCGTCTCCACGTTGTTGATCGTGGTCGGCTGGCCGAACAGCCCGGCCACCGCCGGGAAGGGCGGCTTGATGCGCGGGTTGCCGCGGCGTCCCTCGAGGGAGTTCATGAGGGCCGTCTCCTCGCCGCAGATGTACGCGCCCGCGCCCTTGTGGATGTGGACGTCGATGCGCTTTCCCGTGCCCATGGCGTTCTTGCCGAGAATGCCGGCGCGGTACGCCTCCTCCACCGCCGCCCCCATCACGCGGAGCGGCTCGGTGAACTCGCCGCGGATGTAGATGTACGCCGTCTCGGCGCCGATCGCGTAGGCGCCGATCGCCGCCCCCTCGATGAGGGCGTGCGGCGTCCAGCGCATGATCTCGCGGTCCTTGAAGGTGCCGGGCTCGGACTCGTCGGCGTTCACGCACAGGTAGTGCGGCTTGCCATCGCCGGGCTTCATGAAGGACCACTTCACGCCCGTGGGGAAGCCGGCGCCGCCGCGGCCGCGGAGCCCCGACTCCTTCACCTCGTTGACGATGTCCGCCAGCGGCATGCCGAGCGCCTTCTCGAGCGCCTGGTAGCCGCCGCGCTGCCGCCAGCCGTCGAGCGACTTGGCGCCGGGGTCCCCGAAGTACTTGGAGAGGACCGGCGTCTCCTTGGGGTGCGGTGGGTGCGGGTAGCCCATTTACGGAAGCTTGGTGAGGAGCGCGGGGACCGTGTCCGCGGTCACCGACTCGATGAACTCTTCGTTGATCATCACGGGCGTCGCGAAGCCGCAGGCGCCGAGGCACTCGACCTCGATCACCGTGTACTTGCCGTCGTCGGAGGTCGCGCCGAGCTCTCCGCACCCCGTGTGTTTCAGGAACGCCTCCACCACCTTCTCCGCCCCGCACGCGCCGCAGGGGGACGTCGTGCACACCTGCACGAAGTACTTCCCCACCGGGTGCTGGTGGTACATGGTGTAGAACGTCACCACGCCCTTCACGTACGCCGGCGTGAGCGCGAGCTGCTCGGCGACCTCGGTCATGGCCGCGTCGCTCACCCAGCCGCGCTCGCGCTGCACGATCCAGAGCGCGGGGAGGAGCGCCGCCATCTTCGTCGGATAGCGCTCCAGGATCGTGTCGAGCTCCTGCTTCGCCGCGCCCACGAACACGGGCTCGTACGGCTGGCCGTGCTCGGCGGTCGCGTGCGACGTGTCGCTCCCCGGGCGGACACCGCCCATCTCGTGAACCGTCACCGGTCGATCTCTCCCATCACGATGTCGATGCTGGCGTTGATCGCGATCACGTCCGACAGGAGGTGGCCCTCGACCATCTTCGGGATCGCCGACAGGTTCACGAACGACGGCGGGCGGATGCGCCAGCGCACCGGCTTCGCCGTTCCATCGGACACGAAGTAGTACCCCTTCTCACCCTTCGGGCTCTCCACCGGGACGTAGCACTCGCCGATCGGCGGGCGCGGCCCTTCCATCACCTGCTTGAAGTGATGGATCATGGATTCGATGTTGCCCATGGCGTCGTGCTTCGGCGGCAGGATCACGCGGTGGTCCGAGGTGTTCACGGGGCCATCGGGGAGCCGGTCCGCCGCCTGCGCGAGGATCCGCGTGGACTGCCGCAGCTCCTCCAGGCGCACGAGGTACCGGTCGTACACGTCGCCGTGCGTGCCCACGGGGACGTCGAAGTCGTACGTCTCGTAGTCCAGGTACGGGAAGTCGCGGCGCACGTCGTACGCCACGCCGGAGGCGCGCACCATCGGGCCGGAGAGCCCGTAGTTCACCGCCTCCTCCGCCGTCATCGCGCCGAGCCCCACCGTCCGCCCCACCCAGATCCCGTTCCGGGTGAGCATGCGGTCCACCTCATCGATGGTCTTCGGGAAGGTGCGGATGAAGTGCCGGAGCTGGTCCATCCAGCCGTCGGGGATGTCCGCCGCCATCCCTCCCACGCGCGTGGCGCTCGTGGTGAGGCGCGCGCCCACCCAGCGCTCGAGCAGGTTGTACACGTTCTCGCGCTCCTGGAAGGACCACAGGAACGGCGTGTACGCGCCGATGTCGATGCAGGTGGTGCCGAGCCAGACCAGGTGCGAGATGATGCGCGACAGCTCGCTGGCGATCACGCGCAGCACGGTGCAGCGCGGCGTGATCTCGATGCCGAACAGCCGCTCCGCGCCAAGCGCGAAGGCGACGTTGTTCCCGATCGAGTTGAGGTAGTCCTCGCGGTCGGTCCAGGGGATGATCTGGTTGTACTGGCGGTACTCCCCGATCTTCTCGAACCCGCAGTGCAGGTAGCCGACGTGCGGGATGCAGCGCACCACCGTCTCGCCATCGAGCTCGAGCACCAGCCGGAGCACGCCGTGCGTGGCGGGGTGCTGCGGGCCGATGTTGATGAGCATGTGCTCCCCCTCGAGCTCCGGCTCGAGCGCCGGCGGGGGCTCGAGGGTGGTGACGGCGCCGTTCTCGGACACCGTGAGGGGGGAGCGCCGAGGGCGCCCGTTCTCGTCCAGCCCGGCGGTGCCGAGCGCCACTTCCACCGTACGCTTCGTCGTGGCCATGCTACTCTCCCGTCCGTTCGCCAGCCGTGAGGCGCCGCCGCATGTCCTCCGGCAGGTCCTCGAATGCCTGCGCGATCGTGAGCTCTTCCATCGAGTAGCGCGCCTCAGGGTTGACGGCGAGCGCCTGGCGGAGCTGCTCGGAGCGGCTGAAGCGGCCGCGCAGCGGGAAGTCCTTGCGCAGTGGGAAGCCCTCGCGGTACTGCTCCCACATGAGAATGCGCCGCAGGTCGGGATGTCCGCGGAAGCGGATGCCGAACATGTCGTAGCACTCGCGCTCGAACCAATCGGCGCCGCGGTACACGCTCCACACGCTGTCCACCTCCAGCGGCACGCCCTTCGGGAGCTCCGCCTTGAGCCGCAGGAAGCGCCGGAAGGGGAGCGAGCGCAGATGCCACACGACCTCGACCGGCATCTCGGCGTCGCGGTACTCGACCGCGGTCACGTCCGAGAGGTAGTCGTAGCGCTGCGTGGGATCGTCGTGCAGCCAGCGCACGAGCTCGAGCACGCGGGCGGGATCCACGTAGACGGTGGTCTCCCCCCACACCACATCCACCCGCCGAACGGCGCCGGGGAACCGGCTCTGGAGCGCGGCGGCGGAGGGGTTGGCCGGTCCGCCACGATTGGGGACCTTCTTGGGCGTCGCGGGGGCCGGCGCACTCGGGGCCGCGCTCCCCGGCACCACGGGAGTGAAGACGTCGCTCACAACCCTGACCGCGTCTGGTGGACGGAGTTCCCGAACGGCTCCGACAGCTCGTCGATCGCCTGCGGGGGGATGTAGAGTCCGCTCCTGGGATCGGGCTCCATCTCGTGACGGAGCGCGGTGTCGGCCATGCGCTCGCGCTTGACCTTCTCCTGGAGCATCATGATCCCGTACATGAGCCCTTCGGGGCGCGGCGGGCAGCCGGGGACGTACACATCCACCGGAATGATCGTGTCGATCCCCTGCACCACGGCGTAGTTGTCGAACATCCCGCCGGAGGAGGCGCAGGCGCCCATGGAGATGCACCACTTGGGCTGCGGCATCTGCTGCCAGATGCGCCGGAGCACCGGGGCGAGCTTGAACGGAACGCGGCCGGCGCAGATGAGCACGTCCGCCTGGCGCGGGGAGAAGCTCATCCGCTCCATCCCGAAGCGGGCGAGATCGAACCGGCTGGCGGCGGTCGCCATGAACTCGATGGCGCAGCAGGCGGTGCCGAAGGGCATCGGCCAGAGCGACATCGCGCGCGACCAGTTGACGAGGAAATCGAGCCGTGTCGCGACCCAGCTCTCCTGATTGGCCGGGTCGTACGTGGCGGCAGCGCGCCCATTGGGCTGGGGACGGGACGTCAATCCCATTGCAGCGCTCCCTTTTTCCAGACGTAGAGGTAGCCGACGAGAAGGATCGCGATGAAGACGAGCATCTCGCCGAGCCCGAAGAACGAGACGTGACCGGCCGGACAGGCGTCGTGGACGAGCGGCACGTTGCACGACAGCTGTCGGTAGTAGGCGCCCCACGGGATCATGAACACGGTCTCGATGTCGAACACGATGAAGAGCATCGCGACCATGTAGAACTTCACCGAGAAGCGCTCGCGGGCGTCACCGAGTGGCGGAATCCCCGATTCGTACGGGGTCTGCTTCACTGGGGTCGGGCGGGGCCGCATGGTGAGGTGGGACAACGCCAGCATCATCACGGCGTTCGCGGCGACGAACCCGACCAGCATCAAAATGGGGAAGTATTCTCGACCCATCCGGCTCCCAAGCTCGTGAAAATTTTCACTTTCTCCAGCAGGGAAACTTATCGCGCGGAATTTCCGCGGTCAACGTGGCGAGCACGATCGCGCGCGCGTACATTCCGCGCCGATTCCGCAGGGCGCACCACGCGCGGCGCGCACGCCGCGCCCATGGGCGCCACCCGTCCCCGCCGCGCGCGCGGCGCCACGAACCCGCACCCACCCACCACATGTCCATCAAGTCGGACCGCTGGATCCGCCGCATGGCGATCGAGCATGCCATGATCGAGCCCTTCGCGGACCGGCAGGTGCGCGAGGGCGTCATCTCCTACGGCGTCAGCTCCTACGGCTACGACATGCGCGTCGCGCGCGAGTTCCGGATCTTCACCAACGTCCTCAACTCGGTGGTGGATCCGAAGAACTTCGACCCGAAATCGTTCGTCGAGTTCGAGGGGGACGTCTGCATCGTGCCGCCGAACTCCTTCGCCCTCGCCCGCTCGGTGGAGTACTTCCGGATCCCGCGGAACGTCATCACGGTGACGGTGGGCAAGTCCACCTACGCGCGGTGCGGGATCATCACCAACGTCACCCCGTTCGAGCCGGAATGGGAGGGGTACGTCACCCTCGAGATCTCGAACACCACGCCGCTCCCGGCCCGGATCTACGCGAACGAGGGGATCGCGCAGGTGCTCTTCTTCGAGGGGGACGAGGCGCCGGAGACGTCGTACAAGGACAAAGCGGGCAAGTACCAGGGACAGCACGGCGTGACGTTGCCGAAGATCTAGGGGCCAGGGGTCGGGGGTCGCCCGGCGCCGGCCTCCGGTCGCGCGGGGCGGCGCGGCCCTCAGAACAGGCCGATCAGGTACACGAGGGCGACGATCGCCACCAGCGCCAGCACGATCCACCCCACGATCGGGATGCCGCTCCCGGATGACACGCGGGCGCGCGCCGTTCCCGTGACGGGTTCCTCCGGCTCCGTCCCGTGTCCAGGAACGGTGGGCGTGTCGTTCACCGCATCGGCCCCCCCCTGCGCCGCCTGCGGGTTCTGGAAGCTGCTTCCCCCCTGGCTGAGCTCCGGCATGCGCCCTCCTGGCTGGTGTCGGCCGCATCACACGGCGTGCACCAACCGGGCCAGCGGGCGCGCGCGGCGCGGCCATCGCCGCCGCACCGCGCGCCACCGGCCGCCGCGCGGTCACTCGGCGCTGGACCCCTTCTCCTCCCGCACCGACCAGGCGGCACTCATGTAATCGCGGTTCATCCGGGCGATCACATCGATGCTGATCTCCTTCGGACACGCCTCCTGACACTCGCCGTGCCAGGTGCACCCGCCGAAGTGCTCCTCGTCCATCTGCGCCACCATGCTCAGCACGCGGCGGTCGCGCTCCGGCTGCCCCTGCGGCAGGAGGCCGAGGTGGGAGATCTTCGCCGCCGTGAACAGCGACGCCGAGCCGTTGGGGCACGCGGCCACGCACGCGCCGCAGCCGATGCACGCCGCGGCGTCCATCGCCTCGTCGGCCGCGGTCTTCGCCACGAGGATGCCGTTCGCGTCGCGCGCGCCGCCGGTGTTCGCGGTGATGAACCCGCCCGCGGCCACGATGCGGTCGAGCGCCCCGCGGTCCACCACCAGGTCCTTGATCACCGGGAAGGCACGGGCACGCCACGGCTCCACCCAGATCTCATCGCCGTCCCGGAAGTGCCGCATGAAGAGCTGACAGGTGGCCGTCCCGCGCTGCGGGCCGTGCGCGACGCCGTTGATCATCATGCTGCACGAGCCGCAGATCCCCTCGCGGCAGTCGTGGTCGAACGCGACCGGCTGCTCCCCCTGCTGGATCAGCATCTCGTTCACCGCGTCCATCGTCTCGAGGAACGACATGTCCTCGCTGATGTCGCGCGCCTGGTAGGTCACGAAGCGGCCCTCCTTGGCGGGGCCCGCCTGACGCCAGACGTGAAGGGTCAGGTTCATTACTTGTAGCTCCGCTGCGCAAGGTGGACGTTCTCGAAGTCGAGCGGCTCCTTGTTCAGGACCGGCGCGCTCCCCTCCCCCGTGTACTCCCAGGCCGCGACGTACGCGAAGTGCTCGTCGTCGCGCAGCGCCTCGCCTTCGGCGGTCTGGCTCTCCTCGCGGAAGTGGCCGCCGCACGATTCCCGGCGGTGCAGCGCGTCGGTGCAGATCAGCTCCGCGAGCTCGAGGAAGTCGGCCACGCGTCCGGCCTTCTCCAGGGCCTGGTTCAGCTCCGTGTCGCTCCCCGGCACGTTCACGTTGCGCCAGAACTCCTCGCGGATCTCCGGGATGCGCTGGAGCGCGAACTTGAGCCCCGCCTCGTTCCGCGCCATCCCGCAGTGGTCCCACATCATCTTGCCCAGCTCGCGGTGGAACGAGTCCACGGTGCGCTTGCCATCGATCGAGAGGAGCCGCTTGGTCCGCTCCGCCACCTGCCGCTCGGCGTCGCGGAACGCCGGGTGCGACACGTCCACCGGCGCGAGCTTGTTCGCGCCCAGGTAGTCGCCGATGGTGTACGGGAGCACGAAGTAGCCATCCGCGAGCCCCTGCATGAGCGCGCTCGCTCCGAGGCGATTGGCGCCGTGGTCGGAGAAGTTCGCTTCCCCGCCCACGTGCAGCCCCGGGATGGTGCTCATGAGATTGTAGTCCACCCAGAGACCGCCCATCGTGTAGTGCACCGCCGGGTAGATGCGCATCGGCACCTTGTACGGATTCTCGTTCGTGATGCGCTCGTACATCTCGAACAGGTTTCCGTACCGCTCGCGGATCACGTCCTCGCCGAGGCGGCGGATCGCGTCGGCGAAGTCGAGGTACACGCCGAGGCCGCCCGGCCCGACGCCGCGCCCCTCATCGCAGACGCGCTTCGCCGCGCGCGATGCGATGTCGCGCGGCGAGAGATTGCCGAAGCTCGGGTACATGCGCTCCAGGTAGTAGTCGCGCTCCCCCTCCGGAATCTGGTCCGGCGGCCGCCGGTCCCCCTGCTGCTTCGGCACCCACACGCGTCCATCGTTGCGCAGCGACTCGCTCATCAGCGTGAGCTTGGACGGGTGCTCGCCGCTCTGCGGGATGCAGGTGGGGTGGATCTGCGTGTAGCAGGGGTTCGCGAACGCCGCGCCGCGCTTGTACGCGCGCCAGATCGCGGTGCAGTTGGACCCCTTGGCGTTGGTGGAGAGATAGAAGACGTTGCCGTACCCGCCGGTGGCGAGGATCACGGCATCGCCGGCGTGCGAGGTGACCGCCCCGGTGACGAGATCGCGCGTCACGATGCCGCGCGCGCGACCGTCGATCAGCACGAGGTCGAGCATCTCCGTGCGCGGGTACATGCGCAACCGGCCGAGCCCCACCTGCCGCTCGAGCGCCTGGTAGGCGCCGAGCAGGAGCTGCTGCCCGGTCTGTCCTCGCGCGTAGAAGGTGCGCGAGACCTGCGCGCCGCCGAAGGAGCGGTTGGCCAGCAGCCCGCCGTACTCGCGCGCGAACGGCACCCCCTGCGCCACGCACTGGTCGATGATGTTCACGCTGAGCTGCGCCAGGCGGTACACGTTGGCCTCGCGCGAGCGGAAGTCGCCCCCCTTCACCGTGTCGTAGAAGAGGCGCCACACGGAGTCGCCGTCGTTCTGGTAGTTCTTGGCGGCGTTGATCCCCCCCTGCGCGGCGATGCTGTGCGCGCGGCGCGGCGAGTCCTGGAAGCAGAAGCACTTCACGTCGTAGCCCAGCTCCGCGAGCGACGCCGCCGCGGAGGCGCCGGCGAGCCCGGAGCCCACCACCAGCACCGTGAACTTCCGCTTGTTGGCGGGATTCACCAGCTTCATGTCGAACTGGTGCTTCTCCCACTTCTGCTCGATCGGGCCGTCCGGAATCCTCGAGTTCAGCTTCATGCTCAGCGCCCCCGTCCGAAGCCGAAGAAGATCGCCACCGGCACGCACGTGAACCCGATCCACAGGATCACGGCGATGAGCTGCGCGAGCGGACGCTTGAGCGGATCCGGCTTGGGCTGGCTGAGCCCCAGCGTGCGGACCGAGCTCCAGCCGCCGTGGAAGATGTGCAGCCCGAGCGCGACCATCGCGAGCACGTAGATCAGGGTGACCCACCAGATCTGGAACCCGCCCACGAGGTTCGCGTAGACGTCCCCCTCGGTGTAGGGCACGGGCTGGATGGTGCCGGTGGTGAGGTGGAGGATGTGGAACACGATGAAGAGCAGGAGCGCGACGCCGCCCCAGCGCATGGTGCGGGAGGCCGGCGTGGCCGCCTGCGCTTCCTTGCGCGCGTAGCCGACCGGGCGGGCCGCGCGATCGAGCTTCGTGAGCTGGTACGCGCCCACGATGTGCAGCACCACCGACACGAGCAGCACGATGCGAGCGACCCAGAGCAGCTCGCCGATCGTGTGGTGCAGGAAGTGCGAGTAGGCATTGATCTTCGCCGGCCCCACGAAGACCTGCAGGTTCCCGATCATGTGCACGATCACGAACCCGACCATGATCAGTCCCGTAACGGCCATCACGACCTTCTTGCCGATCGTGGACCGCCAGAACATGCCGATCCGGCCCAACGCCGCGCCGCTCCGGGCGGGCACCGCCGTCTGACTGGCCAAGGGTGTCTGTCCCCCAAACGCGAGAGTGAGGATCCTGGGGCCCGCTCGCGTCCGGCCGCGGGGAGTCGCGCGCGGGCGCCGCGCGTGCTCCGCGCCGCGACCGGCGCGTCGTGCCCGGCGTGCGACTAGAACGTGATGTTCTTCATCGGACCGCGAACCGCGTCCGCGCTCTTGGCGAGCTCCGCGCGCTCCGCGTCCGTCAGCTCCACTTCGAGGATCTTCTCGAGCCCCTTCCGGCCGAGCTTGCACGGCACGCCGAGGAAGAGGTCGGACATCCCGTACTCGCCCTTCAGCCACGCCGCGCACGGCAGGATCCGCTTCTGGTCGAGCACGATCGCCTCGCACATCTGCACCGCAGCCGAGGACGGGGCGTAGTAGGCGGAGCCGGTCTTGAGGAACTTCACGATCTCGGCGCCGCCGGTGCGGGTGCGCTCCACGATCGCGTCGAGCCGCTGCCGGTCGATGAGCTGCGTCACCGGGATCCCGCTCACGGTCGTATAGGAGATGAGCGGCACCATCGTGTCGCCGTGGCCACCGAGCACCATCGCCTGGATGTCGCGCACCGAGACGTCCAGCGCCTCGGCGAGGAAGCTCCGGTAGCGCGCCGTGTCGAGCACGCCCGCCATGCCGAGCACGCGCTCGCGCGGGAAGCCCGTCACCTTCAGCGCCACGTACGCCATGATGTCGAGCGGGTTCGACACCACGATGATGATGGCGTTCGGCGACGTGCGCTTGATGTTCTCGGAGACCTGCCGCACGATGCCGGCATTGGTGTTCAGCAGATCGTCGCGCGACATGCCCGGCTTGCGGGCGATGCCGGCGGTGATGACCACGATGTCGGAGTCCGCGGTGTCGTCGTAGCCGTTGGAGCCGATCACCCGGCTGTCGAAGCCCTCGATCGGCGCCGACTCCCACTGGTCCAGCGCCTTCCCCTGCGGAATCCCCTCCGCGACGTCGACCATCACGACCTGCCGGGCCAGCTCCTTCTCGGCGAGGCGCTGGGCCGTGGTCGCGCCCACGTTCCCTGCCCCGACTACGGTGATTTTATTGACCATGTCGTTCGATGACGGGTGGTGAGAAATGGAACAGCCATCCAATTCTACGCGACGGCGGCGGCTGATGGTAGTCGAGCCGCGGATCGCTCGGCGATCCGCGGCTCGATGTACATGGCTCGGCCCGCGCGCGTCGCCGCGACGACGCCGGCCGTCAGCCGCCCACCTGCGACAGCGCCTTCAGCCCGCCCACCTGCATCTGCAACAGATGGTGCTCCTTCGGCTTCTCGGCGAGCGCGCGCACGTAGAGCGGGACGAGATCTTCCCCCGCGCGCAGCGGGTCGCGCAGGTTCACCTCGTGGTCGCCGTACAGGCAGGTGCGGAGGCGCCCGTCGGCGGTGAGGCGCACGCGATTGCAGCTCCCGCAGTAGGTGTGCGTCATCGGCGTGATCACGCCCACGGAGCCGGGCGCGCCGGTGAAGCGGTGGTAGCGCGCGGGACCGTTCCCCTTCGCGGGGCCTCCGCCGGGCTCGAGGGGGCCGAGCGCCGACAGGCGGGAGAGCACCTCATCGCTCGGTACCACGTGCTCCCACGTGAGCGACCGCATGTCGCCGACGGGCATGAGCTCGATGAAGCGCACGTGCCAGGGGTGCTCGAGCGTGAGACGCGCGAAGTCCTCCACCTCGTCGTCGTTGATGCCGCGCATCACGACCACGTTGATCTTCACCGGCTCGAGCCCCGCGCGCTCCGCGGCCAGGGCGGCACGCACCGGATCGAAGCCGAGGGTGCGTCGCGCGATCGCCGCGATGCGGTCGGCGCGCAGGCTGTCGGCGCTCATGTTCACCCGGTCCAGGCCGGCGTCGCGCAGCGCGGGGGCGAGCTCGATGAGCTTCACGCCGTTCGTGGAGAGCGCGATGTCCTCGATCTCCGGCACATCGCGCAGCATGCGCACCAGGCGCGTCAGCTCCGGCCGGATGGTGGGCTCGCCGCCCGTGAGGCGCAGGCGGCGCAGTCCCAGCGGCGCGAGCTGGCGCACGATCGACGTGATCTCCTCGTACGAGAGGATGTCGCGCTTCGGGAGCCACTCCAGCCCTTCGGCGGGCATGCAGTACAGGCAGCGGAAGTTGCAGCGGTCGGTGACCGAGATGCGGAGATACTCGATCCCCCGCCCGAACTGATCGCGCAGCGTGGTCATGGGCGAGCCGGCTCCTTCGCGGCGGTGGGGTCGAGCCACTCGCGCGTGCCGTCCACGTACTCCTCCCGCTTCCAGACGGGGATGCGGTGCTTCAGCTCCTCGATCACCCACCGCGAAAGCTCGTAGGCCCCCGCGCGCCGCGGGTGGGCAACGGCGATCGCCACGCTCGCCTCCCCCAGCGCGAGCCGTCCCACGCGGTGCTCGACGGCGATGTCCGTGGTCCCGAACCGCTCCGCGGCCTCGGCGACGATGCGCCCGAGCTCCGCCTCGGCCATGGCGCCGTAGGCGCTGTACTCGATCCCCGTCACGGCGCGTCCGTCGTTCACGTCGCGCACCGTGCCGACGAAGAGGAGCGTGGCGCCGTTCGCGTGGCGCGCGACCTCGGCCAGGAGCGCCTGGAGGTCGATGGGACGGGTCACGATCGCGCTGCGCATCTCATCCTCCGGCCACGGGAGGGATCACCGCCAGCTCGTCTCCCGGGGAGAGCATCGCGTCGGGGCGCGCGTAGGCGAGATTGATCGCCACGAGCGGCGCCGGGGGGAGCGAGGTGCCGCCCGGCAGCTCGCGCAGGCGCTCCAGCGCGTCGCGCACGGTGGCGCCGGCGGGGAGGTCGAGGGAGAGCTGCTCCCGCCCGAGGGCGTCGGCGTACGATGCGAAGAGCAACGCGGTCACGGTCATCCGTAGAACTCTGCGCCGGGCATCGCGCCGTGGCAAGGGCGGACGGTGCGAAAGCACGAAGCGCCCCGCCACCATGTCCGGTTGGTGGCGGGGCGCTTCGGCGTCGCTCGCTCAGGCGGCGGCGGTGGGCTCGTTCGCCGGCGGGTTATCGACCTCCGCCACGAGCGCGCGCAGCTCCTTGGACGGCTTGAACACCGGCACGGGGCGGGCGGAGACCTCCACCGGCGAACCCGTGCGGGGGTTGCGCGCCATCCGGGTCTTGCGCTGGCGGATCTTGAACGTACCGAAGCCGCGCACCTCGATGTTCTTCTGCTCCTTCAGCGCATCCTTGATCGCTTCGAGGAAGGCGTCGACGACGCGCGCGCAGTCCTTCTTCGAGATCATCGGGCCGGCGGTACGGGAAATCTGCGCCGTCACGCGCTCGACAAGGTCGGCTTTCGTCATTCGGTAACCTCGGGTGAGACGATCGCCATATGGCGAATTCGTGTGTCGAACTTATGACCTTACCTATTGTGTGTCAAGCGTTTGGCTCACTTGAACGCACGTTCGATCTCACCGCATCCATGTACTGGGAGAACAGCGGCCGGGCGTCGTGCGGGCCCGGCGCCGCCTCGGGATGGTACTGCACCGCGAACACCGGAAGCTCGCGGTGCACGAGCCCCTCCACCGTCCCGTCGTTCAGGTTCACATGCGTCACGCGCAGCGCCGGAGCGCCCTCCACGGACTCCCCTTCGCCAACCACCGCGAACCCGTGGTTCTGCGACGTGATGAGCACCCGCCCCGTATCGATCTCGCGGACGGGGTGATTCCCTCCGTGGTGGCCGTAGGGCATCTTCGCCGTGCGGCCACCGAAGGTGAGCCCCAGGAGCTGATGCCCCAGACAGATGCCGAGCACCGGCACCTCGCGTTCGGCGATCGCGCGAATGATTTCGGGGGCGTACGAGACCGCCGCGGGATCGCCGGGACCGTTGGAGAGGAAGACGCCGTCCGGCTGGAGGTCGAGCGCCGCTTCCGCGGGGGTGTCCGCTGGCACCACCGTGATGTGGCACCCGTGATCGGCGAAGAGGCGGAGGATGTTGCGCTTGATCCCGTAGTCGTACGCCACGATGTGCGATGGCGCGGCGGGATCGCCCCAGGTGTACGGCGCGCGGGTGGTGACGGCGGAGGCCAGATCCAGCCCTTCCATCGATGGGCAGGCCTCGAGCGCGGCAACGGCTTCGGCCGTCGGCTCCTCGCCCACGCCGATGACCCCGCGCATCACCCCGACGGACCTCAGGTGTCGCGTGAGGCGGCGCGTATCAACGTCCTCCAGCACGGGAACTTGGGCCTGGGTCAACCAGTTTCCGAGGTCGCCCAGCGAGCGCCAGTTGGACGGGTGCTCGGAGAGCTCCCGCACCACCACGCCGGCCACCTGCGGCCGGGACGATTCCGGGTCCTCCTCGTTCACGCCGTAGTTGCCGATCATCGGCGCGGTGAGCACCACGATCTGGCCGCGATAGGAGGGATCGGTGAACACCTCCTGATAACCGGTCATGTTCGTGGTGAACACGACCTCCGCGACCGCCGGAGGGAAGGCGCCGCGCGCCGTGCCGCGAAAAAGGGTTCCGTCCTCGAGGAGGAGGAACCCCGGCTGCGAGCTCAACGTGCTCACTGGACTCACTTCTTCGGCGGGGTCGTCGGCGCTTGAGCGGGGGCCTTCTGCGCCGGAGCGGCCGGCTGCAGCGGAACGGCCGGGTTCGCGGTGGTCGGTGCCGGCGCCGTGGGCGCGGCCTGCTGCGAGAAGGGCTGGTCGAGCACCGACTTCGGCGTGTTGCTCCGCGTGCCCATGATCTGCAGCAGGAAGGCGAGCGCCATGAAGATCCCGCCAGTCCACCAGCTCGTCTTGGTGAGCAGGTTGGCGGCCTGACGCGTGCCGACGAACGACTCGGCGGAGGACACCCCGCCGAAGGCGGCGGCGAGCCCGCCCCCCTTCCCCGCCTGGAGCAGGACGGACAGGATGCAGATCAGGCTGTCGATGACGAGCAGGACGAGTATGAAAGTGTACATCGGGCGCGGGGTTGGGGAACGTGAGCTAAGCTCTGAAACGTACGCGGGTTAGACCCCGGGGTCAAGTCCGCGCGATCCGCGCCCACCCGTCCGGATCGAGGCTCGCGCCTCCGACCAGCAGTCCGTCCACGTGCGACGCCGCGAGCAGTTCGGCGGCGTTCCCGGCGTTCACGCTCCCGCCGTAGAGCACCGGTACCTCATCCGCGCCGCCACCTATCACGTCCCGCAGCGCGTTCCGGATCGCCTCGTGCACGACGGCGGCATCCTCGGGGCGCGCGGTTCTCCCGGTGCCGATCGCCCACACCGGCTCGTAGGCGATGGCCATCTCCGCCACCTGCTCCGGCGCGAGCAGGCTCAGCCCCGCGCGGAGCTGCCGCAGCACGACGTCCACCGTCTCGTCCCGCTCGCGCTCCTCGAGTCGCTCTCCCACGCAGAGGAGCGGCAGGAGCCCGGCCTTCACGGCGGCCGCGCACTTGCGCGCGGTCATGTCCTCGGTCTCGCCGAAGTACTGCCGCCGCTCCGAGTGCCCCACGAGCGCCACGCGGGCGCCGGCATCGCGGGCCATCGGGGCGGACGTCTCCCCGGTGAAAGCGCCCTTCTCTGCCCAGTGGATGTTCTGCACGCCCACGAGGATCTCGGGGCGGTCGCGGAGCGCGAAGCCGGCGACCGCCAGCGACACCGCGGGGGGGAAGAAGATCAGCGTGCGGTCGCCGGTATCGGGACAGGCCTCGAGGAACGCGCGCAGATACGCGCGCGTGTCCTGCGGGCCGTGGTGCATCTTCCAGTTCGCCGCGAAGACGGGCGCGCGCATCACGCCCCGCGCTCGTCGAGCGCGGCCACGCCGGGCAGCTCCTTCCCCTCGAGGAACTCGAGCGACGCGCCGCCGCCGGTGGAGACGTGGCTCATGCGCGACGCGAGTCCCATCTCCTCGACGGCCGCCGCCGAATCGCCGCCGCCGACGATGGTGGTGGCGCCGGCATCGGTGGCGCGCGCCATCGCCTCGGCCACGCCTCGCGTGCCGGCGTCGAACGGGGGCGTCTCGAACACCCCCATGGGGCCGTTCCACACCACCGTCCTCGCGCCGCCGATCTCGGCGGCGAAGCGCTCGACGGTGCGCGGGCCCACGTCGAACATCGCCTCCCCCGCCGGGATCGCCTCGCGCGAGACGACGTGCGCGGCGGCGGCCTGGTCGAGCGACGGCGCCACGACCGCGTCCACGGGGAGGAGCAGCTTGTCCCCCGCGCGCTTCAGGAGATCGCGCGCCATGTCCACGCGATCGGCCTCCACCAGCGACTTCCCGGTCTCGAGCCCCATCGCGCGGAAGAACGTGCAGGCCATCGCGCCGCCGATGAGGAGGCGGTCCACCTTGGGGAGGAGGTTCTGGATGACGTCGATCTTGCCGGAGATCTTGGCGCCGCCGAGCACCGCGACGAAGGGGCGCTCCGGGTGCGAGAGCGCCTCACCGAGGAAGCGCAGCTCCTGCTCCATGAGCAGCCCGGCGACGGCGGGGTGCAGGTGGTGGGCGATCCCCTCCGTGGAGGCGTGGGCACGGTGCGCGGAGCCGAACGCATCGTTCACGTACAGATCGCCGAGCTCCGCCAGCTCGCGAGAGAGCACCTCGTCGTTCTGCTCCTCGCCGGGGAGGAAGCGGGTGTTCTCCAGGACGACGATGCTGCCGGCGGGCGCCTCGTGCGTCTCCTTGATCGCCTCGTCGCTGTCGGTGGTCTCCACGAACACCACCGGGTGCGAGGTGAGCGTGGCGAGGTGGCGCGCCACCGGGTCGAGGGAGTACTTGGCGTCGGCCTTCCCCTTCGGCCGCCCCAGGTGCGACAGGAGGACGACCACGCGGGCGCCGCGCTCGAACAGCGCTTCGATGGTCGGGAGCGCGGCGCGGATGCGCGTGTCGTCGGTGACGCGGTGCGCCTCGTCCTGCGGGACGTTGAAGTCCACGCGGACGAGGGCGCGCTTCCCGCGCACCTCGGCATCGCCGAGGTCGCGGATGGTCTTCTTGGGACTCTGGCTCACAGCCGCGCGCCCACGAAGCGCAGCAGATCGACGCAGCGCGAGGCGTAGCCCCACTCGTTGTCGTACCACCCGCAGGCCTTCACGAGCGTGCCGTCGATCACGTTCGTGCTGCGCGCATCGAGGATGCACGACGCGGGGTTGCCGATGTAGTCCACCGACACCAGCTCCTCGTCGCTCACCGCGAGGAAGCCGGCGAGCGGGCCCGACTCGGCCGCCTTGCGGAAGGCGGCGTTCACCTCGTCCACCGTGGTGGGGCGCTCGACCTCGACCACGAGGTCCGTGAACGAGACGTCGGGGGTGGGGACGCGGACGGAGATGCCGTCGATCTTCCCCTTCACCTCGGGAATCACGAGCGAGGTGGCCTTCGCGGCGCCGGTGGTGGTGGGGATCATCGACAGCGCGGCGGCGCGGGCGCGGCGCAGATCCTTGTGCGGCAGGTCGAGGATCTGCTGGTCGTTCGTGTAGCTGTGCACCGTGGTCATGGAGCCGTGGCGGAAGCCGAAGGCATCGCGGATCACCTTCACCATGGGCACCAGGCAGTTCGTGGTGCACGAGGCGTTGGAGACGATGACGTGCTTCGCCGGGTCGTAGCGGTCGGCGTTCACGCCCATCACCACGGTGATGTCCTCGCCCTTGGCGGGCGCGGAGATGATCACCTTCTTCGCGCCGGCGGTCACGTGCTTGCGCGCGTCGTCGGCCTTCGTGAAGCGGCCGGTGGACTCGAGCACGATGTCCACGCCGAGCTCCTGCCACGGGAGCGCGGCGGGATCCTTCTCCGAGAGCACGCGGATCTCGTCGCCGTCGATGCAGATGCTCCCATCGCCGTGCGTCACGTCGCCGCGGAAGGTGCGGTGGACGGAGTCGTACTTGAAGAGATGCGCGAGCGTGCGCGTATCGGTGAGGTCGTTCACCGCCACGAAGTCCAGGTCGGTGACGCCCTGCTCCTTCGCCGACCGCACCACCTGGCGTCCGATCCGGCCGAAGCCGTTGATTCCCACGCGAATGGCCATGTTCCCTATCCGCTCCTGTCGGTCATGGACGGTCGCCGGCGGCCGGCGCCCGTCCAAAGGTCACGATGCTGATGATCCGCGCGCCGGCGTCGAACAACGTCGTCGCGCATTCGGAAAGCGTCGCGCCGGTGGTGATCACGTCATCCACGAGCACGAGATGCGCGTCGCGCAGGCGCGATGCCGCGCCCCGTGATGCACGGAACGCGCCGGAAACGTTGTGCCGCCTCTGGTCCGGTGTCAACCGGGTTTGCGTGGCGGTCGCGCGCGTCCGCGCGAGGCAGTCCTCCCACACCGGGAGCCCCCATCGCGCGGCGAGCGCGCGCGCGATGAGCGCGCTCTGGTTGTAGCCGCGCTCGCGCTCGCGCACGGGCGCGAGCGGCACGGGCACGAGCGCCGTCCGTTCGGCGATCACGTCGCGCGGCCACGAGAGGCGCGCCATCCGCTCGGCCATGCCGCCGGCCACGGCGCGCCAGCCGGCGTACTTGAGGGCGTGTACGATCGCGCCGCCGGTGCGTCCGGGGATCCAGCACACCGAGCGCGCGGCGCGCACGAACGGCGGGAGCTGGTCGCACCACGCACAACGGTGCGCCTGCTGCCCCAGCGCACCGGCACGCGCGGGGTGGCCGCATCGGTCGCAGCGCGGGTACGGCAGCTCGTGCAGCCGGGCCCAGCACCGCCCGCACACGATGCCGCGGTCGCCGGCATCGAGGAGCCGCGCGCACGCCACGCACGCGCGCGGGAGGAACAGGTCGGCGAGCGCCGCGCCCGCGACGGCCGCGGCGCGCGCGAGGCGGGCAGCGGGCGTGCTCACGCGCACGCGAGCGCGCGGCGCATCACCTCGCGCGGCGCCGCGCATCCGAGCCAGCGCTCGAAGGCGAGCGCGCCCTGCTCCACGAGCATGACGAGTCCATCGGCCGCCGCATGGCCGCGTGCGCGCGCCGCGCGCACCCACGCCGTCTCGCCGCGGCGGCACACGAGGTCGGCCACCGCGGCACCCCCCGCCAGCGCGGCCGCCGGCACGGGCACATCGTCGCCCTCGAGCCCCACCGGGGTGGCGTTCACCACGAGCGCGCACCCGCGCACCGCTTCGTCCGCCGCCGTGGTCGTGCGCGTGACCACCGGGAAGCGCGTCGCCAGGCGGCGCAGGCGCTCCTCGCTCCGGTTCTGGAGCGTCACCTCGCACCCCGGCCACCGCTCCACGGCGGTGAGCACCGCCGCCGCGGCGCCGCCGGCGCCGAGCAGGGCGACGCGGACGTCGCGCGGCGGCCCGCGCAGCACGTGCGCGGCGAGCGCATCGAAGCCGCCCACGTCGGTGTTGTCGCCGGCGAGCACGCCGTCGTCGTCCACCCAGAAGGTGTTCACCGCCCCCGCGCGCTCGGCCAACGCCGTGCGGCGCGCGCAGAGCGCGTACACGCGCTCCTTGTGCGGGATGGTCACGTTCCCCGCGGCGCGCTCGGCCACCAGCGCCCGCACGCGCGCGGCGAGCTCCTCCGGCGGCACGTCGAGCGCCTCGTACTCGAGCGGGACGCCGATGTGGCGCAGCGCGGCGTTCTGGAAGCGCGGCGAGAACGAATGACGGACGGGGTGACCGAGCAGGACGAGGCGGCTCGGGCGCGCGGTCATGAGACGCCCGGCGTTCGCTCGGCGGCGATGCGGTCGAACAGTCGCTGGAGCTCGCGCTCGAGCTCGACGAACGTCTCGCGGTAGAGCTCGAGCTCCCCGCCGAACGGATCGCCGATGGGGCGGTCCACCGCCCCCCGGGAGGCGTACGTGGTGAGCAGGTAGGTCTTCCCCTTCCCTCCGAGCGCCTCCAGCCGCTCCACGTGATGCGGCCCCATGGCGAGCACCAGGTCGTACTGGTCGAGCAGCTCGCGCGTCGCCAGCCGCGCGTGATGACTGGAGAGGTCGGTGTCGCGCTCCATGCACACGAGCAACGCCCCGTCGGATGCCGGTGCGTCCTCCCAGGCCGCCGTTCCCGCGCTTCCCACCTCGATGTCCGTCATCCCGCGCTCACGTGCGATGCGGCGGGCAATGGCCTCGGCCATCGCGCTGCGGCAGGTGTTGCCGGTGCAGACGAAGAGGATTCGCATGACGCTAGACATCTCCCAGGAGGTCGGGGACGCTCTCTCGAAGGACGGCGGACGAGATGGCGCCGGGGCGGATCACGCGCGGGCGGCGCCCCATGCAATCTACCACGGTGGATGGGGGGGAGGGCGAGAGCCGCCCTCCATCGAGCACGCGCAGCAGCCCGCGCGCGATGGCGTCCGGCCACTGCCGCTCGATCTCGCCCGCGGACATCGCGGGGGGGACCCCGGGACGGTTCGCGCTCGTGGAGGTGAGCGGGTGCCCGTAGGCCTGGAGCAGGCGCGCGATGGACGGGTGCGACGTCCAGCGGACGGCGATCCCCCCTTCCGGCCCGCGCAGGCGGTCGGGGAGGCGGCGCTCGCCGCCGGGGAGGACGAGCGTCAGCGGTCCGGGCCAGTGGCGCGCGGCGAGGTGCGCGGCGTACCCGGTGAGACGCAGGTCGAGACGCGCGACCATCTCGCTGGAGGCGACGAGGATGAGAAAGGGCTTCCCCGGCGGGCGCGACTTGAGGCGCACGAGCGCGTCCACCGATTCGGCATCGGTGGCGCCGCCGAAGCCGTAGACCGTCTCCGTGGGGTACGCGAGCACGCGCCGCGCCTCCAGGTGCGCGATGGTGCCGGAGATGGAGGCCTCGATCTCCGCCGGCGACCAGAACGGAACGGCGAGCGACCCGACGGTCATTCGGGGAGCATCGCGAGAGCCTCCACGCGCGCGAAGTCGCTCTCCTCGGTCACCTTCATCGCGCGCTCGCTGCCGCGCACCACCACCACCGGCATGCCGAGCCGCTCGCAGAGCGCGGCATCATCGGTGGCGGCGATCCCCTCGCGCCGGGCCTCGCGGTACGCGCGGGCGATCATGTCGCGAGGGAAACCCTGCGGCGTCTGCGCGCGCCAGAGACGGGCGCGCTCCACCGTGCGGGCGATGCGCCCGTCCTCCCCCACTTCCTTGAGCGTGTCGGCGACCGGGAGCGCGGCCACGGCGCCGCGGCCGCGCCGCGCCTCCGCGATCACGCGATCGATCGTCGCCGCGTCAGCGAGCGGGCGCGCCGCATCGTGCACGAGCACCACCTGCACCTCCTCCGGCAGGTCCTCGAGCCCGTTGTACACCGACTCGCCGCGCTCGCGCCCACCGGCGGAGACGAGCAGCCGCTCGACATCGCACTGGAAGATCCACGGCGGCGGATCGCCGGCGTAGGCGCGCGGGAGCACGGCGACCACGATCGCCACATCGTCGCGCTCCATGAAGCGCTGCACGCTGTGCAGCAGCATCGGCTTCCCCGCCACCCACCGGAACTGCTTCAGCTCCGCGCTGCCGGTGCGGGTCCCCGCGCCGGCCGCCACGATCACCACGCCCACGTCGCGCGTCGTCTCGCTCACCGGAACAACCGCTCGAACAGGTCTCCCACGCTTCGCACTCCCTCCAGGTGAATGCCCCGCCCCTCGAGGCGCGCCCGCGAGCCGCCGCGCGGCACGCTGCGCTCCGCCAGATACACCGTGCGCATCCCCATCTTCTCCGCCTCGCCGATGCGGCGATCGGCCTGTGAGATGGGACGCACCTCTCCCGCGAGCCCGACCTCGCCGAGGAACACCGCGTCGGCGGGGAGCGCGCGATCGAACACGCTCGACGCGAGCGCCGCCGCCACCGCCAGATCGCCCGCCGGCTCCTGCACGCGCAGCCCGCCCACCACGTTCACGAACACGTCGAGCTGCGCGAACGGCAGCCCGGCGCGCTTGTCCAGCACCGCGAGCAGCAGCGCGAGGCGGCGCGCGTCGTAGCCGGTGGCCACGCGCTGCGGCGTGCCGAAACCGGCCTTCGCCGCGAGCCCCTGGATCTCCACCAGGAGCGGACGCGTCCCCTCCATGAGCGCGGTCACCGCGCTCCCCGAGGCGGTGGCGAGCCGGTCGCCGAGGAAGAGCTCGGAGGGGTTCTCCACCGCCACGAGCCCGCCCTCGGTCATGCGGAACACGCCGATCTCGTCCACGCCGCCGAAGCGGTTCTTCGTGGCGCGGAGCACGCGCTGGTCGAGCGAGCCCTCGCCCTCGAAGTAGAGCACCGTGTCCACGATGTGCTCGAGCGTCTTGGGGCCGGCGATGCCGCCCCCCTTGGTCACGTGGCCGACCACGAACACGGCGGTGCCGCTGTCCTTCGCGAAGCGCATGAGCCGGGCCGCGCATTCGCGCACCTGCCCCACGTTCCCCGGCGCCCCCTCCAGATCGCTCGTGAAGATCGTCTGCACGGAATCCACGAACATCGCCTGCGGCTCCATCGCCGCGCCGGTGGCGAGGATGGTCTCGAGCTGCGTCTCGCTGAGAAGCTGCACCTCGCCCGCCGCCTCGGCGAGGCGGTCGGCGCGGAGCTTCACTTGGAGCGGCGACTCCTCCCCCGACACGTAGAGCGCGCGGTGCCCTTCCCCCTGGAGCCGCGCGGCCACCTGGAGCAGGAGCGTGGACTTGCCGATCCCCGGCTCCCCGCCGATGAGCACCATGGAGCCGGGGACGATCCCTCCCCCGAGGACGAAGTCGAACTCGTCGATGCCGGTGGTCCAGCGGCGGCTCTCGGAGCCGTGTACCTCGGCGAGCCTGGCGGTGGGAGCCACGCTCCCCCCGTCGGCGAGCGCGGCGCGCCCGCCGCGACGGCGCGCGGCGGGGGTGGCGGCGGGGGGCGCGGACACCTCCTCGACGAGGGTGTTCCACTCCCCACACACGTCGCAGCGCCCCGCCCACTTGGGGTGGTCGGCGCCGCACTCGGTGCAGCGATAGACGGTCCTGGACTTCGGCATGGCGTCGGATGCTCCTGGATCACCGAAATTTAACCGACGGGACCGTGAGGAGCATCATGCGCCGATCGCGGCGCGCGGCCAAAGCCCGCGCCGCTCGTCAGGACGTCCGCGCCGTGTAGTTCTCGAAGCGCGTGTACGCCTTGTGGAAGAACAGGTTCACGAACCCGATCGGGCCGTTGCGCTGCTTGCCGATGATGATCTCGGCGCGCCCCTCGAGCGAGTTGCCATCCTTGTCGGTGGGGCCGTCGTAGACTTCCTGCCGATAGATGAACATGATCAGGTCCGCGTCCTGCTCGATGGCGCCCGACTCGCGGAGGTCGGAGAGCTGCGGGCGGTGGTCGCCGGCGCGCTGCTCCGGGGCGCGCGAGAGCTGCGACAGCGCGATCACGGGGACGCTCAGCTCCTTGGCGAGCGCCTTGAGGCCGCGGGAGATGTTGCTCACCTCCTGCTGCCGGCTCTCAGAGTTCGGCGGTCCCTGCATGAGCTGCAGGTAGTCCACGATGATGAGCCCCACGTCGGCGTCGGCCTTCAGCCGCCGCGCCTTGGAGCGCATCTCGAGCAGCGTGATGGCCGGCGTGTCGTCGATCCACATCGGCGCCGCGCTCAGGATGCCGGCGGCGCGTGCCATGCGCGGGAAGTCGTCGTCGCGCAGCAGCCCCTTGCGGAGCTTCTGCGCATCCACGCGCGCCTCCGCCGTGAGCATACGCTGGACGAGCGACTCCTTGCTCATCTCGAGCGAGAAGATCGCGACCGCCGTCTTGGCCTCGATCGCCGCGTGTTGCGCGATGTTGAGCACGAACGCCGTCTTCCCCATCGACGGACGCGCGGCGACGATGATCAGATCCGCCGGCTGGAAGCCGGAGGTCATCTCATCGAGGTCGGTGAAGCCGCTCGCGACGCCGGTGATCGTCTTGCCGCCGCGCTGGAGCGCCTCGATGCGCTCCATGGTCGGCCACATGAGCTCCTTGATGCGCGTGAAGCCCTGCGTGCCGCGCTGCTGGCTCACCTGGAAGATGCGATGCTCGGCTTCGTCGAGCAGCTCGGCCGAGGTGCTCTTCCCCTCGAACGCCTCGGCGACGAGGCCGGTGCAGGTCTCGATCAGCCGGCGCTGGAGCGCCTTCTCCTTGACGATGCGGGCGTGGTACTCGACGTTCGCGGACGTCGGCACCGCGTCCACGAGGAAGGCGATGTACTCCTTGCCGCCGCTCGCCTCGAGCTCGCCGCGGCGCGAGAGCTCCTCGGCGAGCGTGAGCGGATCCACCACCTCCCCGCGCTCGGAGATGCCGACCATCGCGCGGAAGAGCCGCCGGTTCCCTTCCCGGTAGAACATCGTGTCGTCCACGTGCTCCGTGGCGCGCAGGATGGCATCCTGGTCCATGAGCATCGCGCCGAGGACCGCCGTCTCGGCCTCCTCGGAGTACGGCGGACGGCGGTCGCGGTACGCGTCACGCGGCGGCGCTATCGAGTAGTCGGCGGGCGAGCTGGACATCTTCCCAGGTAGGTCGCTTCCAAGCGGGGTTACGGAGGAGCGCGGCCGGATGGTAGGTGACGACCACGGGGATCCCGTGATAGCGATGCACCGCGCCACGCAGCTTGCCGATCGCGAGCTTCGTCTCGAGCAACGTCTGCGCGGCGAACGTCCCGAAGGCGACGATCACCTTGGGACGCACCAGCTCGATCTGCCGGGAGAGGTAGGGGCGACAGGCCTCCACTTCTTCCGGACGGGGATTGCGATTGCCCGGCGGTCTGTGCTTGAGGACGTTGGCGATGAACACCTCGTCCCGGCTCAAGTTAATCGCCGCCAGGATCTTCGTCAGGAGCTGCCCAGCCTGGCCGACGAACGGCCGGCCGGTGGCGTCCTCGTTGGCGCCCGGCGCCTCCCCCACGCACATGAGCCTGGCCTGGGGGTTCCCCTCCCCTGGCACGGGGTGGGTGGCGGTACGGTAGAGGTCACAGCGGGTGCAGGCGGCCACCATGCGCGCCACGTCGTCGAGCGTGGCGCAGCTCCCCGCGGGGCCGACGAACAGCTCCTGATCGGCGGAGCCGACCACGAGCCCCGCCGGTGGCTCGCCGGCTCTCGATGTGCTCTTCGCGGACGGCACCGATGTCGCCGGGGGCGCGCTGGGTGCGGGCTCCGATGGTGCGTCGGCTCCGGGAGCGCCGGCCCGAGGGCGCCTGCCGGCGCCCTCTTCCGTTCCGCTCGCGGCGGCGACGCGGCGGCCGGGAGCGGGCACGTCGGCTCCGGCGGCCCTGAGCGCCTCGCGCCAGTCCGCCGGCGCCGCCGCTCCGGAGGGCGGGGGCACGGCGGGGGCGGCGGGCGCGGGGCGTTCCGCCCGCCCGCGCTCCGCGGGTGCCGCGCCGGCCGCCGTGTCCGCTCCCGCACGCGCGGCGCCGAGGATGCGCAGCACCTCGTCCACCGTCATCCCGTCGAGCACCAGCTCGCTCTCCCCCAGCTCGCGGCGCTGCTCGAGGTAGCGCCGCAGCAGCTCCTCAGCGCGCACCGAGCAGCGCTCCCACGCGGTCGAGGATGAGGTCGGCGACGTCGCTCTTGGGCATCAGGGGAAACACCTCCGGCTCGCCATCACGCGCGATGAGCGTGACGCGGTTCGTGTCCACCGCGAATCCCGCGCCGGGCTCGCGCGCATCGTTCGCGACGATGAGATCGAGCTGCTTGGCGGCGAGCTTCTCGCGGGCGTTCGACACCAGGTCGTCCGTCTCGAGGGCGAAGCCGACGATCACCGCGCCGGCGCGGCGCGCATCGCGCGTGTCCGCGAGGATGTCGGTGGTCCGGGTGAGCTGGATCGCCGGCGGCGCGCCGTCCTGCTTCTTGATCTTGCTCGGCGCGGGGAGCGCGGCGCGGAAGTCGGCGGGCGCCGCGGCCATGATCAGCGCGTCCGCCTCGGGGAGCGCGCGCCGGACGGCGGCGGCCATCTCCTCGGTGGTCTCCACGCGCACCACGTGTGCGACCACGGGGAGCGGCACCTCGAGCGGGCCGGCGATGAGCGTGACGTCCGCGCCGCGCCGCCACGCCGCGGCGGCGAGCGCGACGCCCATCTTGCCGCTGCTCCGATTGGAGAGGAAGCGCACGGGGTCGATCGCCTCGCGCGTGGGGCCGGCGGTCACCACGACGCGGCGGCCGGCGAGGGAGCCATCGTCGAGAAGCCGCGCGGCGTGCGCCAGGATCGCGTCCGGCTCCGGCATGCGCCCGGGACCGCTCCCCTCGCCCGCGGCGAGCGGTCCCTCGTCAGGCTCCACCACCGTGTACCCGATGCCGCGCAGATGCTCCACGTTGCGCCGCGTCTGCGGGTGCGCCCACATCCGGTCGTTCATCGCCGGCACCAGCAGCACCGGTGCCTCGGTGGCGAGCAGGCACGCGGTGAGCAGGTCATCCGCCCGTCCCTGCGCGGCGCGCGCCATGAAGTCGGCGGTGGCGGGCGCCACCACCACGGCATCGGCCTCGCGCGCCAGCCGGATGTGATCGAGCGCCCGCCCCAGGGCGAAGATGTCGGTGTGCACGGGGCGCCCGGTGAGCGCCTCGAAGGTGATCGGCCCCACGAACTCCGTGGCCGCGCCGGTCATCACCACATCCACCGCGGCGCCGCCCTGCGCGAGCAGACGCGCGAGCCACCCCGCCTTGTAGCTCGCGATCCCCCCGGTCACACCGAGGAGGACGCGCCGACCCTCGAACGGGCGCACGGGGCGGGATGCGTCAGTGGCCGCGACGCGGCACCACGCGGTACTCGAGCCCCTGCTCCCCCGTCAGCTCCTCGAGGGCGCGCGTGGTGAGCTTCTTCTCGCGGCCGTCCCCGGTGCGGGGAAACTCGTTCATCAGGCGCGCGTACTTCGCCGCGATGAGCACGCCCAGATACTTGTTCGCCGCGCGCTTGGCGACGTCCGTCGGTGTGAAGACCTGCATGTCGATTCCTCCTCAGGTTCCGAGTTCGCGCTCCAGCCGCTCGATGATCGCGCGGACGTCGCGCTCCACGTTCTGCAGCCGCTCGCGCCGGAGCCCCTCGGAGTCGATGATCCCCGAGACGCTCGCCACGGCGCGATCGAGCTCGTCGTTCAGCACCACGTAGTGGTAGTTCGGCACCGCCCGCAGCTCCACGAGCGCGCTCACCAGCCGGCGCTTCAGCGACTCGCGCGACTCGGTGTCGCGCGCTCGCAGGCGCTCCAGCAGCACCTCGCCGGACGGCGGGAGCACGTAGATGAGCACCGATTCGGGGAACGCGGTGCGGAACTGCGCCGCGCCCTGCACGTCGATGTCCATGATCACGTGCTGTCCCGACGCCAGCACCCGCTGCACCTCGCTGCGGAGCGTGCCGTACAGGTTGCCGTGCACCTCCGCCGACTCGGCGAACTCGCCGCGCTGCTGACGCTCGAGAAACTCCGGCGTGGACAGGAAGTAGTAGTCGCGCCCGTCCACCTCGCCGTTGCGCGGCGCCCGCGTGGTGCAGCTCACCGAATACCCCACATCATCCCGGCGCTCCAGCAGCCGGCGCGCGATGGACGTCTTCCCACCGCCCGACGGCGCCGACAGGATGATCGGGAACGCCTTCATTCGACGTTCTCCACCTGCTCGGCGATCCGCTCGAGCTCCTCCTTCACCGCCACGACGTGATGGAGCATCTCCGCGTCGCGCGCCTTGCTCCCCGTGGTGTTCGCCTCGCGCAGCATCTCCTGGAGCAGGAAGGCGAGCCGCTTCCCCACCTGCTCCCCCGCGGCCGCGCGCAGCGTGCCGCGGAACGCCGTGAGGTGCGACCGGAAGCGGTCCACCTCCTCCGCCACGTCCAGCCGGTCGGCGAGCACCGCGATCTCCTGCGCGAGCCGCACCGGGTCGAGATCCACGCCGTCCGCCAGCTCCCGCACGTTCTTCCGCAGGCGCTCGCGCTCGGCGACGAGCCGCTCCGGCGCGCGCGCCGCGATCCGCTCGAGCGCCTCCTCCACGGTGTCGATGCGACTCGCCAGCAACGCCGCGAGCCGCTCCCCCTCCGCGGCGCGCATCGTCGTGAGTGCGCCGAGCGCCTCCTGCACGACCGCCGTGAGCTCCTCCACGCTCCCCGCGCCGTCCTCGCCGCCATCCGCCGAGAGGACATCGGGAAGACGCAGCACCGTTCCCACATCGAGCGCCTCGCCCAGCCCGTGCCGCGCCTGGAGCGCGCGGATCAGCTCCACGTACGTCGCGAACCGCGCCTCGTCCACGGATACCGGTGTGCGTGCATCGCGCTCCACGCGCGCGGTGAGCGTCACGTGGCCGCGCGCGATGCCGCGCCGCAGCACCTCGCGCACCTCTCCCTCCCAGCGGGAGAGCGAGGACGGCAGCTTGATGCTCGGATTGAAGAATCGATGATTGACGGTGCGCAGCTCGACGGTGACCTGCTGGGTTCCCACACGTCCCGTCGCCGCGCCGAAGCCGGTCATGCTACGGATCATGGGCAGTCGTCTAAGTTACGGCAGGACAATGGCATTGTCAATTCCAGAACTGCCAGCGCACGCCGTACACGAACCGCTGCCGCGGCTGCAGGAACCCGGGCACGTACTCGAACACCTGCGGCCGGATGCCGTACGAGGAGTTCCAGAAGATCACCGCGTCCTGGATGCGGATCTCCACCCGCGTCACGATCGTGTGGCTGTACACCGCCACCGGCACCGCATCGCTGAACGCTTCGCTCGCGCCGGCCACCGGAAAGAGCACGTTCTGCCGGTACTCGTGCGCCACGGAGCCGAGGAAGCCGAAGTTGCCGCTCGGAAAGCGGCTCATCCACTTCGTGTCGATGTACAGCTCCTCGCGCGATTGGAGCTGCGGGCGATACCACCCCGCCGCGTTCCACCGCACCCCCCAGAGGTCCACGCCGAGATCCTTGTAGATCTTCCCGCGGATGCTGCCGAACACCCCCGTCGCCGCGGCGGATGTCGCGGAGTGGAAGGCCGTGTCGTACGCGATGAGCCCGGGCACCACGGTGACGTCGCGCCGGAGCACGCCGCCGCTCAGCCATGTACGCCCGAGGCGCAGGTCCAAGCTGCCGCGCGCCCCCCACCGCGACCCGCCATCGAGCCCTCCGCCGTGTCGGCGCGTGACGGCGCCGTTCAGGCTCAGGAAGGAGAGCGGCGAAAGGCGGACCGCGGCTTCCTCCTCCGAGGTGGTGTCCGCCCCGCGATGCTCCGCCCTGAACGAGACGCCGAGCACGGCGTGGTCGAACGACGCACGCGCGGAGAGCGCGTTGCGGTGGCTCCCCTCGACCATGCGGAAGCGGTCGGTGGCGCTCAGCCTGACGGGGCCGCGGGTGATCCCGGCCGCCGCCACGTACTGCGCCACCGTGCGCACGGTGTCCGCGTTGTCCGTCGCGCTGAACGGCGTGTGCTCGTCGAAGCGGTGGGTGGACGCGATGGCCTGCACCCACGAGCCGGAGTCGGGATCGCCGTAGCCGGCGCGCACGTAGCCATCGAGACGCGTGCGCTCCTGCGGCGGGATCGTGCCGGTGCCGAGCTGCGAGACCTGCTCGTCGCGCGAGCGGCTGGCGCGCGTCGCGAACGCATCGAGGCTCCACTTCCGCTTCGCCCACCCGAGTCGCCCGATGAGGGACAGCTCGTCGCCGCCCCCGACGTCGCTGTTGCTCGACGTGCCGAACTGCTGGCCGGCCACCTGGAATGCCATCCCGTTGCCGTATCGCTTGCCGTAGAAGCCGCGGTACAGCGTGGTGGACTGGCTGCCGTCGGCCACGTCCACGCGGGTGCTGGTGGTCGTGCGCCGCACGCTCCACGTGCGCGCGTACACGCGCAGCTCGTCGGCGCCGCGCTCCACCTCGAGGCTCTCCAGCGACCAGAGCTGCACCTCGCCCAGATCGAGCGCGCCCGGCGACCGCGGGTCGAGCGCATCGATCTCCACCCCATCGATGAACACGCGCACGCGCGACGGATCGCCGAGGTACGCGGCCGTCATCGGCGACGCCAGCCAGCCAGAGCGGAACGTGGTCACGCCGGGGATGCGCGAGAGCAGATCGAAGAGCGTGAAGTTGCCGATCGAGAAGAGCTGGTCTCGATTCCAGCGGTACTCGGCGGCCGGATCGAGGAGCGGCGGCAGCGATGCGTGCGCGAGCGCGGCCTTGATGGTGTCCTTGGGCACCTTGCTGGTGTCCGCGAGCGTGTCCGACGGCAGGGGAACGGCACGTCCCGCCGCCGTGTCCGCGGGCGCGCGCACGCTGTCGCGGCGCGCGCCACCGGTGTCGGCCGCCGCGCGCGCGCTGTCTCGTGCAGCCGCGGCGGTGTCGCGGGCGACGCCCTGGGCCGCGAGGGCGGCGGGCACCGCGCAGAGCAGCAGCAACAGCCACGCGGCGCCGGCGCGCCGCATCGCGATCGCGCTCAGCGCGCCCTCCCCCGCGCGAGCTCCACGAACGTTCCCACGGGGGTGCCGGTGGGACCCTTCGGGAGCCAGCCCAGGTCGGACTCCGAGTACGCCGTCCCGGCGATGTCGAGGTGCACCCACGGGAACTCCTCGGCGAACTCCTTGAGGAACATCGCCGCGGTGATCGCGCCCGCCGGGCGTCCGCCGGTGTTCTTGATGTCCGCCACGTCGCTCTTGATCAGCTCCTTGTAGTCCTCGAGCATCGGGAGCTGCCACCCCGTCTCGCCGGAGCGCTTCCCCGCCTCGAGCACCTCGCGCACCAGCGCCTCATCGTTGCCGAACACTCCAGTCGCCGTGTGCCCGAGGGCGATCACGCACGCCCCCGTGAGCGTGGCGGCGTCCACCACCGCCGCGGGCTGGAAGCGCCGCGCGTACGACAGCACGTCGGCGAGCACGAGCCGCCCCTCGGCGTCGGTGTTGATGACCTCGATGTACTTGCCGAGGTGGCTCCGCACCACGTCGCCCGGCTTCACCGCCGTCCCCGACGGCATGTTCGTGGTGCTTCCCACGAGCCCCACCACGTTCAACGGGAGGCCGAGACGGCCGATCGCCTCCATGGCGCCGAGCACGCCGGCCGCGCCGCACATGTCGAACTTCATCGCCTCCATCCCCTGCGCGGGCTTGATGGAGATCCCGCCGGAGTCGAAGCAGAGTCCCTTCCCCACGAGCGCGAGCGGCTTCGCGTCCGCCGGTCCCTTCCGGTACTCGAGGGCGATGAGCTTCGGGTCCTGGGGCGTGCCCTGAGCCACGCTGAGGAAGGAGCCCATCTGCTCGCGCTCCATCTCCGCGCGGCCGAGCACCGTCACCTGCATGCCGTGACGGGCGGCGATGTCGCGCGCGGTCTCGGCGAGGAAGTCGGGGGTGCAGAGATTGCCGGGCATCATGGCGAGGCGGCGCGCGAGCGCCATCCCTTCGCCCACCGCGATCCCGCGGGTCAACCCGTCGCGGGCCGCGCGCTCGTCGTCGATGATGATCTCGGCGTGCTCGAGCTCCGGCTTGCGCTCCTCGGCGGGCGGGGGGGACTTGAGGTCCGCGTACTCCCAGGCGCCCATGGCGAGACCGACGGCGGCCGCCTCGACGGCGTCGGCGCCGCCTCGCCCGTCCCACCACGCGAGCGCCGGCACGCCCATCCGTCGTGCCTGACGGGCGGCGAGTCCGCCGGCGCGCCGGAGCGCGGCTGCCGGATCCGTCGCGTCGCCGAGGCCGACGAGCAGGATGCGGCGCGGGCCGCGCTCGGCGCCGGTCAGGTGGAGCGTCTCGTCTCTGGCGCCGCGGAAGTCGCGGCGCTCGAGGGTGCGGGCGAGAGCGCCGCCGAGTGCGGAGTCGAGCGAGGCGATCGCGCCGCCGGGCGTGGCGCCCTTTGCGAGGGCGATCACGAGCAGCGGCACATCGAGCGAGGCGAGATCCGCGCGTCGCGCGGTAAGGCGAAGGGGCATGATCGGCGCTCCACGATGTAAAGGAGCGAGCGCGGCATCGCCGCACCCGCTCCGCCAGGTGAGGAAATGTACAGCCGCGCATCGGCGGCGACGAGTGCGCGCACGCGACTTGCTCGGACGACTTCGTCCGATGGCGTGATCGCGCGGTCGCCCCGCGTGACGCGCGCTGCGTCGCGAGGCGCCACGCGCGGCACGCCGCCGAAACACATGATTCAGGGGCGGAACTTACCCTCGCCCCCCGCGGGCGGCAAGCGCGCCTTCGCGATGCGCGAAGCGTGCCGCGCGTCGGTAGCATCCACGGGGCACCTCGCGCATAATTCCACTATGAACCCGGCGCGCCCGGACCGGCGGGCGCCCCACACCGAGGAGAGCGATCACGCCCATGGCCACGCAGATTCTCAACACCGCGCCCGAGACGACGGACGCCTTTCCCATCAACGGCACGGACTACATCGAGTTCTACGTCGGCAACGCCAAGCAGGCGAGCCACTTCTACCGCACCGCCTTCGGCTTCCAGCTCGTCGCCTACCGCGGCCCGGAGACCGGCACGCGCGACCGCGCGAGCTACCTCATGCGGCAGGGGAAGATCCGGCTCGTGCTCACGTCGCCCCTCTCGCCCGACTCGGAGATCGCCGCCCACGTCCACAAGCACGGCGACGGCGTCAAGGACTACGCGCTCTGGGTCGATGATGCGCGCGAGGCGTACGCGACGGCCATCTCCCGTGGTGCCGTTCCGGTGGCCGAGCCGCGGGTGTTCCGCGATGACGATGGCGAGGTGGTGATCGCCGCCATCGGAACCTATGGGGACACCATTCACTCGCTCGTGGAGCGCCGTGGCTACCAGGGGCTCTTCCTCCCCGGCTTCCGCGCGGTGTCGCCGCGCTACCAGCCGAGCGAGGTGGGGCTCAAGTACGTCGACCACTGCGTGGGGAACGTGGAGCTCGGCGCCATGAACAAGTGGGTCGGGTACTACGCGAACGTGATGGGCTTCCGCAATCTCATCACCTTCGACGACCAGGACATCAGCACGGAGTACTCGTCGCTCATGTCCAAGGTGATGGCCAACGGGAACGACCGGATCAAGTTCCCCATCAACGAGCCGGCGCGGGGGAAGCGGAAGTCGCAGATCGACGAGTACCTCGAGTTCTACCGTGGGCCCGGGGCCCAGCACCTCGCGCTCGCCACCGACGACATCATCACGACGGTCACCACGCTGCGCGATCGCGGCGTCGAGTTCCTCTCCACCCCGACCACGTACTATCAGGAGCTGCAGGAGCGCGTGGGGAAGATCGATGAGCCGGTGGACACGCTCGCCGAGCTGGGCATCCTCGTCGATCGCGACCCCGACGGGTACCTGCTCCAGATCTTCACCAAGCCCGTGGAGGACCGGCCGACGCTGTTCTACGAGATCATCCAGCGCAAGGGCGCCAAGA
>DASTSH010000022.1:0-3988 GCA_035760785.1 Gemmatimonadaceae bacterium
CGCGGAGATCGTGGGTGAGCTCCACCAGATCGCCCACGGCACCGGATGCCTGCTCGATCACCGCCTCGTAGTCGAGCGCCGGCACGTCGCGCACGGTGTCGCCGGGGGCGAGCACCGCGGCGCGCGGCGTCCCTGGGGTGATGTCGAGGATCTTGTCGCCGAGCAGGCCGAGGCTCTTGAGCTTCACGCGCGAGTCCTCGCGCACCTGCGACCGCACGCGCTGGTCCAGCTCCATCACCACGCGCAACCTGCGCGTGGTGTCGCCGCCCGGGGGAAGCAGGTCGATCCGCTTCACCACTCCGGCGAGCTGCCCGGCCACCGTCACCGAGCCCCCCTCGCGCAGCCCGTTCGCGTTCGGGAGGAACGTGACCAGATCGTAGCGCTTGGTGAACAGGTTGGCCGCCTCGCCGAGCTTCACCACGGCGATGGTCAGGATGGCGAGCGCCGCGAGGATGAGCGCCCCCACCTTCAACTGGTCCCACGTGATGAACGTCGAGCGCTTCATGGTCGCCCCCAGCGGCCGCCGCGCGGGACGCGCGCGGCCGGATCGGATGCGGAGTCAGAACCCGCCGAGAAAGTCACGGATGTACGCATCGTCGCTCCCGGTCATCTCCTCCGGCGTGCCGACGAACTTGATGCGCCGGTTCGCGAGCAGCGCGATGCGCGTCGCCATCCGGAACGCCGACCGGATGTCGTGCGACACGACGATGCTCGTGACGTCCAGCTCGCGCTGGAGCTTCATGACGAGCCGCGTGATGGTGCCGGTGGTGAGCGGATCGAGCCCCGAGGTGGGCTCGTCGTACAGCATGATCTCCGGGTTGCTCGCGATCCCGCGCGCGATGCCCACGCGCTTCTTCATCCCGCCGGACAGCTCGGCCGGGAGCTGCTCCATGACCTGGTCGGGATCGAGGTCGACGATGCGCAGCTTCTCGCGCACCCGCTCCTCGATCTCGCGCTCCGAGAGATCGGTGTGCTCGCGCAGCGGGTATGCGACGTTCTCGAACACGGTCATGGAGTCGAACAGCGCCGCCCCCTGGAACACCATCCCCATGTGCTGCCGCACGCGCAGCGCGTCCTCGAAGCTGAGATCGTTGATGCGCTCGCCGGCCACGAACACGTCGCCGCGGTCGGGGATGAGGAGACGGAGGATGAGCTTGAGCATCGTGGACTTCCCCGTCCCCGACTCTCCGGCCACGACCAGCGTCTCGCCGCGATGCACCGTGAGCGAGACGTCCTCGAGGATCGGCGACTCGAAGGAGAGCCACACGCCGTCGAGCTCCACCATCGGCTCGCGATCCTCGACGGCCTCCGCGAGCGCCACGTGCCCCTCGGTGGCCGCGTCGCGTCGCAGCTCCGAGCGGATGGCCTCGCGCACCGCCGCCCCCTGGCGCTCGCGCACGCGGTCGTCGGCGCGCCGGAGTGGTGGGGAACGGTCGTCGACGGTCGCATCGGGCGTCTCGTCGTCGGGCACGTCGTGATCCATCACGAGAACAGGAAGAGGAGGATCTGCGTGAGAAAGTAGTCCACGACGAGGATCAGGATGCTCCCGGTGACCACCGTGCGCGTGGTGGAGACGCCCACCCCTTCCGTGCCGCCGGTGGTGTTGAGCCCGAAGTAGCACCCGGTGACGGCGATGATCCCGCCGAAGACGAATGGCTTGCACAGCCCCTGGATCAGGTCCGTGGGGACGTAGCGCAGCACGAACCCGCCGGAGGCGATCTGCTCCCACACCGTGCGCCAGTAGAGCGAGGTGGGAATCCCGACGTAGAGCGCCGAGATCACGTTCCCGCCCAGGATGCCGACGGAGTCGGCGAGGATGGTGAGCACGGGGAGCATGATGAGCGCGGCGAGGAGCCGCGGCGTGACCAGCTTCTTGATCGGGTCCGTGCCGAGCGTGTTGAGCGCGTCGATCTGCTCGGTGACGCGCATCGACCCGAGCTGCGCGGCGATGCCGGAGCCCACCCTTCCGGCCACCATCAGCCCCGCGAGCACCGGTCCCAGCTCGCGGATCATCGACGCCGTGACGAGGCGGCCGATGTACATGGTGGCCCCGAACTGTGCCATCTGCACCGACGACTGGAGCGCGAGCACCATGCCGGTGAAGAATCCGGTGAGCAGCACGATGCCGAGCGACTGCACGCCGATCGCGTCCATCTGCTGGACGAGGTCCGACGCGTAGAACGGTCGCGCGACGATGAACCGGATCGCGTTCCACGCCAGGACGAAGTAGTCCTGGAGGGCGAGCACTCTGCGCTTGGCGCCTTCATTGATCCGCTCGAAAAATGGATGCACGGCGTCGTGCGTGGCGTCTGGCGGGACATCGCGAGCTCGGTGGACGAGAGCGAAAGGGCAAGCGGCGTGCCCGGTGGGGAGGGGGCTTGCGGCCCGGGGGGGGCCCGGGGGGCTGGGACCTGGTGGCTGGGCCACCATGGAACGCGTATGGCGTGTGGGAGACTGACGGGGGTAGATGCGGGGGAGAGCGGGTGTAGGGCCGGATGTAGGGGGACTCACTCCACATCCGAGCCTGCACGCGCCGTACCTCGCTCCCCTTTCCGTCAGTTCCCCACACGCGACACGCGTCCGTTGGTGGTGCAGCCACCAGGTCCCAGCCCCTCGGGGCCCCCAGTCCCGAATCCCCGGCAATCCCCTTAGCTTCCCGCACCATGCCCAACACCCTCACGCGGTCCCGGCTCGAGGAGCTGCTCCGAGCGGCGGCTGGCACGCGCGTCGCCATCGTCGGCGATGCGATGCTCGACGTGTACCTGCGCGGCGATGTCGAGCGCATCTCCCCCGAGGCGCCGGTGCCGGTGGTGCGTGTCCACGAGCGACGGTTCGCGCTCGGCGGCGCGGCCAACGTGGCGCAGAACGTGGCCGCCCTCGGCGCGCGGTGCACAATGGTCGCCGTGGTGGGGCGCGACGCGAGCGGCGCCACCCTTCGCGAGATGCTCCGCACGATCGGCGCGGACCACGAGGCGCTCGTCGAGGTCACGCGCCCCACCACCACCAAGACGCGCGTGCTCGCACGCATCCAGCAGGTGGTGCGCTTCGATGAGGAGGATGATGCGGACCTCGCCGGCAGCGATGTGGAGCGTGTGCTCGCCGCCGTGCGGCGCGCCGTGGACGCCGCCGATGCGCTGGTGCTCGAGGACTACAACAAGGGGGTGCTCGTCCCGGCGGTGATCGAGCACGCGATCGCGGCTGCGCGTGAGCGCGGCATCCCCGTGGTGGTGGATCCCAAGTACCGCAACTTCTTCGCGTACGGCGGCGCCACGGTGTTCAAGCCCAATCGGCGCGAGCTCGAGGCGGCGCTCGGCGCCGCGGTGGACCTCGACCATCCGGAAGCGCTCCCCGCGACGCTCGCGCGCCTCGACGTCGCCCATCTGCTGCTCACGCTCGGCGAGCGCGGGATGGTGCTCGTGGGCGCGGGGGGCGACATCCACCGCGTCCCCACCACGGCGCGCGAAGTCTACGACGTGGTGGGGGCGGGCGACACCGTGACGGCCTATCTCGCCGCCATGCTCGCCGCCGGCGCCACGCCGCGCGAAGCGGCAGTGGTGTCGAACTTCGCGGCCGGCGTGGAGGTCGGAAAGCTCGGCGCCGCCACGGTGAGCGCCGACGAGGTGCTCGCCGCCTACGACGCCTACCGCGAGCGCGCGGCCGGCCGAGCGGGATGACGGGAAGCGCCGCGGAGCGCTTGGACAAGCGCATCCGCCGCGTGTACCTTTCGACCACCGAGGGCCCTTAGCTCAGCCGGTCAGAGCAGCGGACTCATAATCCGACGGTCGCAGGTTCGAGCCCTGCAGGGCCCATTCTCGGGGTTGGGGGCCAGGGGCCGGGGGCCGGGGGGATCTTGGGGACCCCGGGCCCCGGGGTGGGGAGAGGCGGACCAAGGAGCGTGATGGGGCGCCGGCATTTGCCGGCGCCCCGTCGCACTTCCACATCGGCGCATCGGCGCTCTTGCAGTGCCTGGCCCCTCACCCCGCCCTTC